>DATKCT010000166.1:0-12627 GCA_035513055.1 Verrucomicrobiales bacterium
CGCCTCGGTGAGCTTCGCGAGATACACAGCGGGATTCTCGTTGAACGTATCCAGACAACCTGCGCAGCAAAACTTTACGGTCGTTCCCTCATGGACGTGGACGTAGGGTTCACCCATACTGCCCAGAGGTTCTCCGGAAACCACGCAGGTGGTGAGCGGATAAGCGCCGGCGACCGGCTCGCCGGGAGCATCGGAGCTGGCGCTCCCGCCGGTCGATTCGTCCTGGGAACAGGACATGAGAAGCGCGCCCGCGAACAGGCTCGCGAGCAGGAGCGCGGAGAAGCGAGGAAGTGTGTTCATGTCAAGTGGATTGTTAAGAGGTAGAGGCCGCATCAGAAGCGGGCAGGGATTCGAAGGCCTTGCTCCAACGTAGCCGGATCTCTTCCGCCCAGCAATAGAGCGTTGGCACGATGAATACGGTGAGCACAGCCATCAGCATACCTCCGAACGTGGGGATAGCCATCGGAATCATGATATCAGCGCCGCGCCCGGTGGAACTGAGCACGGGCAAGAGGGCGAGCAACGTGGTAATGGTGGTCATCATGGCGGGCCGGTTCCGGAGCGTCGCGGCTTTGAGAACGGTGCGACGGATCGCCGGCAAGGTGGCAGGCCGGTCCGTTTCAAAGCGTTGCTTCAAGTATGTGCTCATGAGCACGCCGTCGTCCGTGGCGATGCCGAAGAGAGCGAGGAAGCCGACCCAGACGGCCACGCTGAGATTGACCGGCTGCACATGGAAGAGGTCGCGGAGGTTCAGGCTGGCTATGGTCACATCGAGGAACCAGTGCTGGCCGTAGAGCCAGAGGAGGATGAACCCGCCTGACCAAGCTACAAAAACACCGGTGAAAACGAACAGCGTCGTCAGCACCGAGCGGAACTGCAGGTAGATGAGGAGGAAAATTATCAGAAGCGCGACTGGAATAATGACAGCGAGCCGGGCTTCGGCGCGCACCTGATTTTCGTAGCTTCCCGTGAAGGCGTAATGCGTCCCTTGGAGATCCAACTCACCCTTAGTCAACTTCTCCCGGAGGAAGGAATCCGCTTGCTGGACGACATCCACCTCGGGTACGTTAGGACGCTTATCGAAAATGACGTATCCGGTCAGTATCGTGTTCTCGCTTTTGATCATTTGAGGACCCCTCAGGTAACGAATCTCGGCGAGATCTCCGAGCGGGATCTGGAGGCCTTCAGGAGTGGGAACGAGGATCTTGGCTAGGTCTTCGATGCTGTCGCGGCGTTCCCTGAGGTAGCGGATACGCACCGGGTAACGCTCCCGGCCTTCGACCGTCGTGGTGAGAGGACGCCCGCCGATGGCGACTTCGATGACGTCCTGCGCCGCGCGGACGCTGATGCCGTAGCGGGCGATGGCGGTGCGGTCGATGGCGATCTCGAGGTACGGTTTTCCCACGATGCGATCGGCGAACACAGATTCCGGTTGGATCGCGGGAACCTGCTTGAGCAGCGATTCGATCTGAAGGCCGACGGACTCGATGGTTTCCAGATCGGGCCCGAGGATCTTGAGCCCCATGGCTGCGCGCATCCCGGTCCGCAGCATAACCAAGCGGGTTTCGATGGGTTGCAGTTTCGGGGCGGAAGTGACGCCGGGCACTTCGCTAACGGAGAGAATCTCCCGCCAAATGTCGTCCGGACTGCGAATATGATCGCGCCATTCCCGGTAGGGACGTCCCTTGGGATCAGGCACGAGTTGTCCCGCGGCATCGCGTTGGAATTGTTCGGAATCGGCGTCATAGCGGAAGCGGAGACGATCGCCTTGAGCGTTGACGCGGTACTCCGGTTTGTAGGAGATCACCGTTTCGATCATGGAGACGGGAGCGGGATCGAGGGAACTTTCCACGCGTCCGGCTTTCCCCACGACCTCTTCGACCTCGGGGATGTTGCGAATGGCCCTGTCCTGCATCTGAAGCACTTCGAGGACCTCGCCGATCGAGGCATGGGGCATGGTCGTGGGCATGAGCAGGAATGAGCCTTCGTCGAGAGCGGGCATGAACTCTTTGCCGAGGCCTGGAAAGGCGTGCCAAACGGCGGACCAGAGCGGGGTGGACTTCCAGCTCTGAGGGACAAAGGAAAAGATGCGGCCGAAGCCTAACCAGATGACAGCGCCCGACAGGGTGACGGCCAGAAGGAGCAGGGGAATGACGGCCTTGGCGCGGAGCACGCCGCCCAGAAGGACCGGGTAGACCCGGATAAAGCCGAGGCAGGCCAAGAGGAACGAGCCCAGGAGAACCACGACGAAGAGCTGGTTGGCAAGGCCGCGCTGGGGGCCGAGAGGCAACCAACTCGAGGCCAGAATCCAAGCCACCACCAGTGCTGCGCCGATGCTGAAGAGGACTGTGATGGGCTGTTGCAGATGACGGGCAAGGCGGTCTCGCGCCAGACCTTCTGCGGCTACGGCGAAGATCACCGCTCCAGCCCACCAGGGGATCGAAGGGAAGAGGAGCGGCAGAAGCAGGCCGGTGATGGCGGTGGCGACGCGCAACCAAACAATCCAGTGACGGCGGCCGGCGGGCCTGAGCATGAGGTGAGCCAACGGGGGGAGGATGGCCAGCGCGATGACGATCGAGGCAATCAGGGCGAAAGTCTTGGTAAATGCCAGGGGACGGAAAAGGCGGCCTTCCTCGCCCTCGAGGAAGAACACCGGGAGGAACCCGGCCACGGTGGTGAGCACAGCGGTGAACACGGCGCTGCCGACCTCCGAGGTGGCGATGAAAATGCGTTGCGCGGTGTCGACGCCTTCGAGGGCGGGATCCTCGAGTTTGCGCAGAATGTTCTCGCTAACCACAATTCCCATGTCCACGATGGTGCCGATTGCGATGGCGATGCCTGACAAGGCGACAATATTGGCGTCGACGCCGAAGATCTTCATGGCGATGAAGGTGAAGAGCACAGCGAGAGGCAGGAGCGCCGAGATCATCACCGAGCTGCGGAAATGCAGCACGATCACGAGCACGACGATCATGGTCACCAGGATCTCCTCTTCGAGAGCGCGATTGAGGGTGCCCAAAGTTTCGCGGACGAGGCCGCTGCGGTCATAGAAGGGCACGATTTCGATCTTGCTGACCGTCCCGTCCTCGAGAGTGCGTTGGGGGAGGGCGTCGGAGATGCGGCGGATCTGCTCATGGACGCCTTCGAGAACGGCCATGGGGTTGGCCCGGTAGCGGGCGACAACGACTCCTCCGACGGCTTCGGCTCCAGCCTTATCGAGGACGCCTTGCCGTAAGGCTGGTCCCAGTTGCACCGCGGCGATTTGCCGGAGAGTCACGGGAACATTGTCTCGGGAGGTCACTGCCGTATTGCGCAGGTCCTCGAGGTCCTGAATGAACCCGAGACCACGGATCGTGTACTCGACCCGGTTGATTTCGATGGTCCGGGCGCCCACGTCGATATTGGAATCTTTTACCGCCTTGAAGATGGAGTCGAGGGTGACGCCGTAGGCCCGCATGGCGTCGGGATCCACATCGATCTGGTATTCTTTCACATAACCACCAATAGAGGCGACTTCGGACACGCCGGAGACGGATTGGAGGGCGTAGCGGACGGTGTAATCTTGGATGGACCGAAGTGTTTGCGGATCCCAGCCCCCGGCAGGTTTTCCCGTTTCCGGGTCGCGGCCTTCCAAGGTGTACCAAAAGATCTGACCCAAGGCGGTGGCGTCGGGCCCCAGCGCCGGGGAAACCCCTTCGGGCAGGGCGCCCTCGGGCAGGCTGGCGAGCTTTTCCAGCACCCGGCTGCGACTCCAGTAAAACTCGGCGCTCTCTTCAAAGATGATGTAGATCGAAGAGAACCCGAACATGGAAAAGCTCCGAATCGTCTTGACCTTGGGAATACCCAGGAGGGCGGCGGTGAGCGGGTAGGAAATTTGATCCTCGACATCCTGTGGGGAACGGCCCGGCCAATCGGTGAAGACAATCTGTTGGTTCTCGCCAATGTCCGGAATGGCGTCCACGCCGACCGGATAACGGGGGAGGTTCCCCAGTTTCCAATCGAAGGGAGCGACCAAGACCGCGGCGACGACGGCGGCGGCGGCGAGGATGAAGACGACAAGCTTGCCTTGGAGGCAGAAGCCGATCACTCCATCAATGGCCCTGGCGAAGAAAGGGCGAGAGTTAGTGTTGGTGTTCGGCATCTGTGGGCGCCTGGGTCTTGGAGGCCGGAGCAGCAGGGAGACGACGGGATACTTCTCCGCAACGGAGCATGGAGGCTCCGAAGTAGGGATTGAGGACTTCCTCGGTGTTTTGGAGCCAGTCGGCTCCGGCATTGTCGAAGGCCATTGGGCAGTGGAGGAGGAAAAGGTCGCCGGACAGAGCGCCGGCTCCGGTGTCGAGGAAGGCGAGAAGAGCCTGGCTGAGATCTCGGAAAGCGGAACGCTGTTCCGTTAGGGTGGAGGCGGAGGCGGCGGCCTGTGCCGCGGCGAGGACTTGGGGAAAGTGACCCGCTGCGGGTTCGGGCAGTTCTTCCGGCGCCATGGATTGCCAGGCGGCGAGCAGAGCCGCTCCGTCTCGGAGTCCGGCGCCGGGATCGTCTCGGGCCAGGGAAGTCTGGAGAGCGGTGTACTGTTCAAGGACCGCCTCAAGGGCCGCCTGGAATTCGGGCGACAGGGCGAGACGCGGGGCTGGGAGCGTGTCGCCGGGGCCGGGATCCATCATGCTCGGTTTGGCCTGGATCTGCAGGGAACTGTCGAGTTTGAAGGCGCCCTGGGTCACGACGCGGTCGCCTTCCTCGAGACCCTCGACGACAAGGTAGGAATCCCCGGCGCGCGCTCCGAGCATGATCTCGCGCCCTTCATAGATCAGTCCTTCCGGAGCATCTTTCTCCAGGTAGACGATGGCGCGGTCACCGGTCCAGAGGACGGCTGAGGCGGGCACGATGATAGGGGCTTCCTCCGCTTCGGGGACGGTGTATCCCAACGACTCGACCGGGACAAGATCCATCCCGCAAATGTCGCACTGCCCGGGACCGTCCTTGACGATTTCGGGATGCATGGGGCTGATCCATTTCCCCTCGAGGTTCGCGGCGAGGACGCGTCCACCGGCGGCAAGCTTGGCCGAGACGACGGCCCTGGCGAACATGCCAGGTTTGAGCAAGCCGGCTTCATTAGGGGCATTGACGCGCACTTTGACCGTTCGCGTGGCCGGGTCGAGGTCGGGTGCGATGAAAGCAATGCGGCCGGTGAGCGCCTGGCCGGGCAGTCCCTGCACGGTGAACTGGACATCCTGGCCGAAGCGTAACCAAGGGAGGTCGGAGTCGTAGGCATCCAGCAGAATCCAAAGCCTCTCGAGACCGGCGATCCGAAACATCGAGGTTCCGGTTTCGACGTAATCGCCTTCACTGACAAATTTTTCGATGACCACTCCGCTGAGAGGAGCGTCGATGTCGATCTCGTCTGAAGGCGCGCCCGATTCTTCGATGGCGGCGATGCGCGCGCTTGACAGTCCCCAGAGACGAAGTTTGCCTCGGGCCGCGCTGGCCGAAGCCCCTCCGGAGGCGAAGCGCAAGCTGGTGAGCAGTTCCTCTTGGGCAGTGAGGAGTTCCGGGCTGTAGATCCGGGCCAGGTGTTCGCCTTCCGGCACCGTGATTCCCGTGTAATCGACATACAAACGCTCGATCCGTCCGGGAAAACGCGCCGAGATCGTCCGGATCCGGGTTTCGTCGTAAGCGACTTTGCCGAAGAGGCGAATCTCCGCATCGGGAAATCGGCGGACCACCGGCGTGGTTTGAAGCTGGATGAGGGTGCGCGCTTCGGGAGTCAACGTCAGGCTGCGGCCTCCGGGATCAGAGGGCGCTGCTGTGAGGGGGATGAGGTCCATCCCGCAAAGCGGGCAAGAGCCCGGCCTCGGCTGCCGGACTTGCGGATGCATGGAACAGGTCCAATCCGTCGCCGCGGCGTCCACCGCAGTTTGCGCTGAGGAGGGAGAGGACGGGCGGAAGAAGAAACGGCCTGCGGTTAGGCCTGCCAGGAAGAGCAGGACGGCGGCGATGAGCAGGAGAAGGGGGTGATTCATGGGATTGTGGCGCCAAGGGTGTCGAGGCGCACGAGTTGAATGTGGATCTGGGCAACGGCGTTCCAGTAGACTCGTTCGAGTTCGAGCAGCGTCCGTTCGCTTTCGATGATGTCGGTAAGGTTGAGTTTGCCGGCCCGGTACTCGGTTTCGCTGATTTCAAGCGACTGCCGGGCGACGGGCAGGAGGCGTTCCCGGTAAAGCACTTCGCGGGCGGACGTCTCCCGCAGGGATTCGAGCTGAGTTTCCAATTCCGCCAGGATTTCGTACTCGCGATCTTCTTGAAGGGCGGCGAGTGCCGCGGCGTCGCGTCGCGCTTCCTCCCGTTGGGCACGGTATTTCTTGGTCCAGAGAGGGATCTCGAAGCTGATGCCTACGCCGTAGGCATCGCTCGCGCCCTCGCCGAGATGCATCCAGGTGGCGTTGAGGGCGGGATCGGGGATCGGCAGCAGCCGGCTGAGGCGTTCGCGTTGAGCGGCAGACCGGCCGCGGGCAGAAAGCGCGCGGATGGCGGGATTCCCGGAGAGAACTGCGGCTCGGAGGGCCTCCTCCCGCAGATCTGTTGCTGGACGAGGCGGCAGGGGGGCGAATGGAGGAACCGGGCCATCGGGCGGGAGATTCATCAGGCGGCGGAGTTCGACGCTTTGGCGGCTTCGGTCGCGTTCGAGGGTGGCCAGAAGGTCGCGGTTTCTGCCGGTCTCCACTTCGAGGCGAAGGAGTCCGGAAAGCGGCGCCCCTCCCCGGACGCGGGTTTCGGTTACGGCGGCGAGCCGCTCGAGCAGTTCGAGAGTGCGTTCAGTCAATTCGTGTTCCTTACCCAAGTAGGCGTAACGAAAGTGAGCCACGGAAACGTCGCGCACGAGGGCGAGCCGCAACATTTCGTATTCGTGAAGGAGCGCTTGGGCCTCTTCGGAAGCGATGCTCTCTTGAAGGCGAAGTTTTCCAAACCAAGGAAGGGTTTGGGAGAGCATCATCTGGTTCTCCAACGGGCCGTTGCCCATGTGGATCTGTTTGATAAAATGATCGAAAGATACGCGAGGATTGGGCAGGGCCGCCGCTTGCGGGATACGCTCGAGGGCGGCCTGGTAGGCTTCGTAGGAGGCCTGGAGGGCCCGGTTGCGGCCAAGGGCGAGCCGGAGAACTTCTTCGAGAGCGGCCGGAGCGGCGATCTCGGGGTGTGGGGCGTGATTGAGCGGCGCGGCAAGACCGGCCTCGGCGAGGAACGCCGCCCAAACTGCTGTAGTGATAGGATAAAAGGCGCGATAGGACATTTTTCGATAAAGTGGAGTTCCTGGAGTAGTTGACCCGCCCGGACTCGTGGCCCGAGGGGTTGGTGGAATTCGCCCGCCGTGAGATAAAAAATCTCCGGAGGGTGCTTCGGCGCCGGCGGATAGCGTGACAGCCGGGAACCCGAGATCAAATCTGGAAGACCCGCAGCAGAGCCTGCCGGGCAGGGAGCGGGGCGGGAAGCCGCCGCTCCCAGCAAACCCGTGCCCGGCTCGAGGCCGGCGCCCACTGGGTGGAAAGCAGAGGGTGAAAAGGCGGCAGAGCAAAGGGAGCGACGGTGAAACCGGGTGCGAGCGTCGCGCCTTGTGCTTCGAGGGCCTGTCGTTGGAAAGGACAGGAGCAGGGATCGTCGGCCGGATGCGCTGGGGCGGATTCCTTTGGCTGCGATTGCGCATCACTGCGCGCCGGACAGCAGGATTTGGCGGGCTTTCCGCCGGTGATGGCGGCATCACATGAGCTGCCCCCCGCACAACAGCAATAAGGGACTGCCGTGAGCAGGGCGAGAAAAGCTGACAGAAGCCTGCGCATGCAACGAAGGGACAGGACGCTGCAGTATGCGGGCGATGGAGAAGCGTCGCAATCGAAAAGTCAATGGTGGATGGGGCGTTCCCAGGACTTCGGCGGACCGCATCCGCCTCATGCTTTTTCCTCGGTCTTCATTTCGCCGCTCGCGAAATCAAGAGTTCTGCGGGTAAAGGCGCCGCGTGAGTCGCCTGGCTCTCGTGAGAGGCCGGGCGCCGGCACGTCCTGGCCTTGAGGGACGAAGCGCTCCGGCCGGCTTTCCGGCCCGTGAAAACGGTTGCGCGGGCGTGCAGGCGGCGGCTTGGTGAGAGCCCACGGAGTCCCGGTTTCCGTCCGGGGGACGCCGCGCAAACCCAATCCTTGTTATGAAAGCTCCCCTCATCTCCCTGATCGTCGCCTGCGGGGCCTGGGCCTCGCCTGTCCGCGCCGAGGATCCTTGGATCGTCTACAACCCGCCGGCGGACAACTCGAACGGCCGTCATTTGGTGTTTCTCACCGGCGATGAAGAATACCGTTCAGAGGAGGGATTGCCCATGCTGGCGAAGATCCTCAGTCAGAGACATGGCTTCCGCTGCACGGTGCTCTTCTCCGTGAACGAAGACGGAACCATCAATCCGGACAAGGGAGGGAGCGTTTCGCATCCAGAGGCAATGGAAGATGCCGATGCGTTGGTGATGCTGTTGCGTTTCCGGGCTTGGCCAGACGAAGCCATGGAGCATTTCGAGAAGGCCTTCCGTTCGGGCAAACCGATTGTGGCGTTGCGCACAAGCACCCATGCCTTTCAGTTCCCGGGCGACAGCCCGTGGAAGGACTACAATGATTTCGGCAAGAATGTGCTGGGAGAACGTTGGGTTAGCCACTGGGGACGCCACAAGGCGGAAGCGACGCTGGGGGTGATCGAGGAGGCCAACCGCGACCATCCCGTCTTGCGAGGCGTCGAGGACGTGTTTGGCGACACGGATGTCTATGAGGCCTATCCGCCGGAGGACGCGACTATTCTGCTGCGAGGACAGGTGTTGAAAGGAATGAAACCGGAGGATGCGCCCGCCGATTACGTCAAGAAGCGGGCCAGCGACGGCCAGGAGCAAGGGGTGAACGATCCGATGATGCCGGTCGCCTGGACCCGTCTCCACCCTCAGGACCCGGGGAAGAGCAACCGCGTTTTCTGCACGACGATGGGGTCTTCGACGGATCTCCGGAGCGAGGGCCTTCGCCGTTTGGTGGTCAATGCGGTGTTCTGGGGTCTGGAGATGGAAACCCCGGAGAAGGCCGATGTGCGTTATGTGGGTGAATATAACTGGACCGGCTACGGATTTGGCGCCTATCGCAAAGGGGTGCGGCCGTCGGACCTGGCCCTGCCATGAGAGACGGTTAGGGAGAGCCCGGCGAAGGCTGATCGAACGCCTTCGGGCTGAATGCGTTGATCATTTATCTCATGGGTATGCACAGGACGATGTTGTTGCTAGGGTTGGCCGCGGTCTGGAACGGTGGAGGCGGCGCGGCCGGGGCGGAGCCGCGGTTGGAGCTGAGAAAGGGCGATCACATTTGCCTCATCGGCAATGCCTTGGCGGAGCGCATGCAGCACTTCGGCTGGCTCGAAGCGATGCTGCACGCGAAGTTTCCCGAGCACGAATTGGTGGTGCGAAATTTGGGATTCTCCGGCGACGAGGTGGCGACGCGGCAACGCTCCGAGGATTTTGGCACACCGGAACAGTGGCTCAGCAAAGAAGGCGCCGATGTGATCCTGGCTTTCTTCGGATTCAACGAGTCATTCCGGGGAACGGAGGGTCTGGCGGGTTTTCGGCAAGAGCTTGATGCCTTCCTGAAAGACACGCAGGCGGCGACCTGCGGCGACTCGGGGGCGCCGCGCTTGGCGCTGTTTTCTCCGATTGCGCAGGAGAAGCACAGCGATCCGGATTTGCCCGAACCCCGCAACAATCCGGCTTTGGAGGTTTATACCCAGGCGATGGCTGAGGTGGCCGAAGCTAACGGCACGCTTTTTGTCGATCTTTTCGCCTTGAGCAAGCGGCTTTACGACGCGGCGGCGCCGGAATCTTTGACCTTCAACACGATCCATCTCACCGAAGAGGGATACAGGAGGTTAGGGGCAGGCATTTTCGAACAGCTCTTCGGTGAGGCGGCAGATACAGAGGGAGCGGAGTTCGAGAAGCTGCGCAGCGCGGTGAATAGCAAGAATCGCGAGTTCTTTTTCCGCTACCGCACCGTAGACGGCTACAACGTGTACGGAGGCCGATCTCATTTAGAGTTCGATGGCGTAAAAAACAGGGACAGTCTATTAAGAGAAATGGAGATACGTGATGTTATGACTGCAAATCGCGAACGCCGGGTGTGGGCCCTGGCGCAGGGCCGCGACATCGAAGTGACCGACGACAATTTGCCCCCACTCCTCGAGGTGAAGACCAACAAGCGGGGACCGAATCCGGACGGCACTTTTCCCTACCTGAGCGGAGAGGAAGCCATCGGCCGGATGAAGACGGCGCCGGGCTGCGTGGTGACCTTGTTCGCATCGGAGGAGCAGTTTCCCGAACTGGTCAATCCGGTTCAGATGGCCTTCGACACCAAGGGCCGCCTCTGGGTGGCGGTCTGGCCGAATTACCCGGAGCGCACCCCCCTGAGCGATAGGGGCGACAGCATTCTGATCTTCGAGGACACCGATCAGGATGGGAAGGCGGACCGGTGCATACCCTTTCTGGAGGACTTGAACTGCCCGACCGGATTTCAATTCTACAAAGACGGCGTGCTGGTCATGCAGGCGCCGGATCTGTGGTGGGTCCGGGATACGGACGGCGACGACCGCGCGGATTGGAAGGAGCGGGTTTTGCACGGGATCGACTCGGCGGATTCGCATCACACGACCAACGCCATGTGTCTGGATCCGGGGGGAGCGACCTACTTGAGCGACGGGGTCTTTCACCGGTCGCAAGTCGAGACCTATCACGGAGTGGTGCGCAGCGCGGACGGCAACATTTACCGGTACGATCCCCGGACGCAGCTTTTCGAGAGTTACGCTCCCTATGGTTACGCCAATCCGCACGGGAAAGTATTCGACTACTGGGGCAACGACCTCATCACCGACGCGACCGGGAACAACACCTACTTCGGACCGGCTCTGAGCGTGCGGCTGGACCAGGGCAAACACCGGGGCTTGCAGGAATTTTGGCAGCGTCCATCGCGGCCGTGTCCGGGCACCGGGATCCTAACGAGCCGCCATTTTCCAGAAGAGTTCCAAGGCAATTTTCTCAATCTCAATGTGATCAGCTTCCAGGGCATCTACCGGGTGCGGGTCGAGGAAACCGGGTCGGGGTTGAGAGGGGAAACGCTCCAGGATCATCTGGTGCAGTCCGACGATCCGAACTTCCGGCCGATCTGCGTCGATGTGGGTCCGGACGGCGCCGTCTGGTTCTGTGACTGGCACAACACCATTATCGGGCATATGCAGCATCACATCCGGGATCCCAACCGGGATCATCGCCATGGCCGGATTTATCGGATCACCTATGAGGGGCGCCCCTTGCTCCAAGAAGAACGCATCGCGGGGAAGCCGGTCGAGAAGCTGCTGGATCTCTTGAAGCTTCCGGAAAACGGGGCGCGGACGCGGGCCAAGATCGAATTGGGCACGCGGGCCAAGGAGGAGGTCTCCGCCGCGGTGAAATCTTGGGTGGAAACCTTGGAGCCGGGCGATTCCGAATATGAGCATCACCTCACCGAAGCGCTTTGGCTGCATCAATGGATGAACGTGGTCGATCTTCCGCTGCTCGAGCGGATGTTGGAATCACCCGAACCGCGGGCGCGAGCGGCGGCGACACGCGTTCTGTGCTATTGGCGGGACCGGGTTCCCGGCGCATTGGAACGTGTGGCCCGGCGGGCTGAGGACGACCATCCCCGGGTGCGGCTCGAAGCGGTGCGCGCGGCGAGCTTTTTCAGGGAACCGGGCGCCGCCGACTCTGTTCTCTTGGCGCTGAAACGCCCCACGGATTATTATCTGGATTATGTCATCAGCGAGGCCATCCGGCAGCTCGAGCCTTGGTGGAGACAAGCGATCGCTGATGGCCGGCCTGTCTCGGCTGGGAACCCAGCGGGCGTCCATTACTTGATGCAGAGCGTGAGCGCGGCGGAACTGCTGAAGTTGCCGCGAACCGGGCTGGTCTATCAGGCCATCTTGACGCGGCCGGGTGTTCCCGAGGCGAACCGGTTGGAGGCGCTTGAGGAATTGGCCGGCAACCAGGGCACGGGGACGGCGGAACAGTTGCTGACGATTCTGGAACAGGCCGAGCCGGAAGACGCCGGAGCGGCCCAGGATTTGGCGAGATTGTTGATGTTCCAGGATGCCGAGGAGTTGAAAGGTCTGCGGGAGCGGCTGGCGGACTTGGGAGAGAAGGCCTCCGCGCAAGCGGTGCGCGAGGCGGCGGCGGCGGCGATAATCCTGGCGGACGGAGACATCGAGAAGGTCTGGCAATGGGGCGAGAGAGATGCCGCGCGGCTGATCACGGTGCTTCAAGCCCTTACGCGAGTCCCCGATCCGGGTTTACGGGCAAGGGCGCATGGGCGGATCCGAAGCCTGTTTCGCTCACTTCCAGAGCCCATTGCGGAAGCGGCGGCGGAAGGCGAATCGACGGTTGGGCGCTATGTCAGGATCGAGTTGCCACGCCGCGGGACCTTGACCCTGGCTGAAGTGGAGGTCTGGAGCGATGGCGAGAACGTGGCGCCGAAAGGGAGAGCCACCCAATCCAGCACCGCGCACGGGGGCGAAGCCTCCCGCGCCATCGATGGGAATCGCAGCGGC
>DATKCT010000167.1:0-38376 GCA_035513055.1 Verrucomicrobiales bacterium
GTGCAGCCGCGCCAGACAGTCGATCCCGTGCTCTTCGTAGAGGTGGACGACGACTTCCGTGTCGCACTCGGAACGAAAGGCGTGTCCCTTCGACCGCAACTCGCTGCGGAGCTGGTGGTGGTTGTAGATCTCGCCGTTGAAAACCAGGTGAACCGTGTCTTCCTCGTTGGACATTGGCTGGTCGCCACGGGCCAAATTCGGCAACTCCTGAGCCCAGCCGATGCCTCGGGGAGCAGTCGCACACCCTGCTGGTCGGGCCCGCGATGCAACATCGCGTCGCCCATACGTCTGAGAAGCCCGGCGTAATCCTCGAGGGCTATCCGCGCCTCGAAGATCCCAGCGATTCCGCACATGGCTCGTTTTACCGGCTCCCGGGATCGATGGGAAGCCGTATTGGAGGACTTCCGAAGCTGGCCGGCGGGATGGATCAGGGTTTGGGCGTCTAGTACGCCGTTCCGTTAAAACATCGACATCGGGATTAAAGGTCGAGCACCCGCCAACGGTGGCTTTTCTGCCAACGGGCCCTATCTCACGACGGCACGATAATACCCTTCCGGTCGCGCGATCCGTGTGGCATCCGTATCCTCGAACGGTCCGCTGACTCCGGAGGCAATGACCTCCCAGGCGATCACGTCTCGAGAGTACTCGACGTCGGCGGTGACGCCATCCGGCAAAGTGAAGGCAATCCCACCGCCGGCGCTGACAATGACGTCTCCGATGACGATGGGCGGAACTTCCCCACCGTCGCCAGGGGGCGGGGCTTCGGCGAGCGCGGCGATATCTTCACCCGTCAGTGCCGTATCATAGGTGGCCCAACCGTACATCACACTGCCATCGGCCATGGCATCGACAAGCGTCGGTCGAGCCGCCATGACCGCGACTTCGCCGGCCAATTCAAACGTGCCCGCCCAGGTCCCGACGTGCACGCCATTCACATAAAGGTGCGTTTCGCCTGCCGTCGTGTCGTTCACAATCACCACGTGAACGTCCTCGTCGAAGACCGAGGCCACACTCGCACCGTCGACGGCGGTGAATACATTGTCGGCCACACCGAACTGCGTCGTGCCAAAGACGCCGAGTTCGTTCCATTGTTCCAACTTCAAAGCCCAAGCATCATTGCCCGCCAGGGCCGTCGACGCCCCGCCTTTGATGGCGTTGAACGAGAACTCGTACGTGGCGTCTCCCGACAGCTCTCCAAAATCGACGATCGTAGGCGCAAAGAGCGCTCCCGTGGAGTGTGCCACGACTCCCAGCATCGCGCGGAGATCGGTGTCATCCGGGGGCAAGAGTTTTTGCAGAACCGAGTCGAACCCTGCATTGACGATGAAGTTCGCTCCGCCGTGTTCGTCCGGATTGTCCGGGTTCACCCAGTCGCCGTTGAAATAACGCACGTCGACCGGGTAATAGCCCGCCGCGGGAAAGTTCACCGTTCCCGACACTTCCTGGTTGCCGTGACTGTTGTCGTTGGCAATCACGAGGCGATCGCCGATGTAGAGCACCGAACCGTCATCGGAAGTAAAGGTGAAGGTCTTGACGCCAGGCGCGTCGACTCTGACATAACCTTGAAAACGAAACGCGCCGTCATCCAAGTTTCCCGCGGCCCCGTCATACGACGCGGCGTCGGCACCTAACCAATCGGCGATCGGCGTCAAGTCGTTGCCTTGATAGTCGAAGCTGGTGGCCGCAAAGGTCCCGGATAAAGGTGTGTCAAACACGTTGTCATCGACCCAGCCCGAATTGGCGCCCGCGTCACCGGACCGGTGCATCGGCTCCCCGTCGGTGGGAACGGTCTGCGGGTCCAAGTTCCAGTAACTGCCGCTTAGCCCTTCGGGTCCGGCGTCCTCCGGCAGATCCGGCACCCAACCAAGTTCCGTCCGATCATCGGCAAGGCCCTGCACAGCGGATTCGAACCCCGCATTGACGATAAAATTCGCCCCACCGTGTTCCTCCGGGTTGTCCGGATTCACCCAATCGCCATTATAATAACGAACGTCCACCGGGTAATAGCCCGCAGCGGGAAAATCCACGGTTCCCGAAACTTCCTGGTTCCCGTGGCTGTTGTCGTTGGCGATCACGAGGCGGTCCCCAATGTAGAGCACTGAGCCATCATCGGAAGTAAAGGTAAAGGTGCGTTCGCCCGGCGCTTCGACCCACACATAACCTTGAAAGCGAAACACGCCGTCATCGAGATTGCCTTCGGTGCCCGCAAAGGAACCGGAGTCGCCGGCTAACCATTCGGAGATCGGCGTCAAATCATTGCCCTGATAGTCAAAACTCGTGGCAACGAAATTACCCGATTCCGGTGTGTTGAAAACATTCTCGTCAACCCAACCCGAATTGGGCCCAGCATCGCCGGCGCGATGCATCGGCTCGCCATCGATCGGCACCGTCGCGGGGTCGAGATTCCAATAACTCCCGACGAGACCAGCCGGACCGGCAATTTCAGGACCGCCAGGAATCCCGTGCAAATCCTCGCCCGGCTGCGGGCCGTCGCCCGTTACGATGCTGCCGGGCTCTGCTACGAGGCGCCCGATCTCTTCCAGACGCAACACTCGGTCATAGATCTGCAGGTCGTCGAGGCGCCCGCTAAAAGGGAGCGCACCGGAGAACGAACCGACGAGGAAGGGAGTCCCCACGTCCAAGTTGAATTCGATCGGATCTTCCTTGCTGGCGACTTCCAAACCGTCGGCATAGAGCGTCACTTTTCGCGCGCCGGCCCTATTGTCATAGGTCGCTGCGACGTGCACCGTCTCTCCCACAGCGAAAATGTCTCCGCTTGCCGTCTTGAATTCCGGCGCATCTCCCCCGAACCAACCGAGATCACCTTGCTCCGCCGTCAAAGCGAAGCTCGGCGTGCCTTCGCCGTTCGCAACCAGTGTCTGCAGATCGGCCAGTGCGGTGGGGTGAACCCACACGGCCACGGTAAAGCTGCCCAATGGAGGGAGAACTCCGGCGATCTGACCGCCGGCGCCATCGGCGAAAGCCACGGATGTTCCCGTGGCCAGGGCTTCCTGACCGAGCACCACGCCGGCGTATTGCCCATGGCGCTCATAACCGGTGATGTCTTTCATCACGTCACCCTCGGTCTCATCCATGGAATACAGGGCGACCGGACCTGTGAAATAAATCACATTCGCGGAGATCTCGACGACTCGGGTTTGATCTTCGACGTCGACGTCGTTGCTTACGATCTCCAGTTGCGCTCGGTAGGTTCCCGCCCGGCCCTGCGTATCGAGCGTAAACGTGATGTCGGCGCCGGTACCGGGATCGACGGTCGTGGGAATATCGTCGAGGGTGAAATACTCGGCATCCGGCCCCGAGAGCGTGGCGCTGGTGATGGTGAGGGCATTCTCGGTGCCCACGTTGCGCACGGGAACCGAATCGCTCATGGGGCTTCCTGCCGCCACCCGTCCGAGTTCGCGGTCTTTGACGAAGATGTCAGGCCCCGGACCCTCGGGAAAGAGTAACGCAACTCTGGGAAACATCGTGGCATCGCGCCATAGATCGCCATTGTTGGTTGCCCACATGATTTGGGAATCGCGGGCCTCCATGTCATCGTCATCGTTGACGGCGAGGCCCAATCCAAAATAACCGCGGGCGAGGATATCGTCGGGCGTTGCAGACCCCAAGGTTTCCCACGGCAGCGCGACTTCAAGCGTGTAGCCCGTATCGCCAATGGTTGCCACGGCGTTCATCTCGGGGTCATCGCCATTGAGCTCGACCCACTTCATGAAGTTGATGCCGTTTTTCAACTCGATTTCACCGGCAAGGATCGTCAATTGGTAGACGGGAAACTCGTTCGGTCCGAAACCCGGGCCGTAATCCGTCAGCGGATCGTCGTCGGTTTTGCCCAGGCCTTCGGCATCCACGTAAATTTCCAGGCTGTCATCCTGCCAATCGTTGCTGTCTCCGACAACCACCGCCTCGTCGGTGACTTCGGCCCAAATGTAAAGATTGGCCTCGTCCCACAGGGCTTTCCACGTGCACGACAGATCTTCGTCGTTGTCGGGAGGGTTATTGGCGGCGACGAAGAACTCGGTGAGATCTTCGGCCGTTTGCCAGGCCCCCTCGTCCGCGACACCATCGATCGTGATCATCGAACTGGTGTGCCGAATGGAGGTTACAGGGTCTTGGGCCAGGATCGTGCCGGATGACAAAGTCAGACACATCAGAACGGCCCCGAGCACAAAGTCGGTTCGTTTCATGGGTTAGGGTTTTTGAGATCGAACCTGCGGAGAGGCGAGGCTCTCGATGCGCGCCTACAATCGCGGCCTGTCGGGAGGACTGGGAACAGCCATCCATTTCCCCGAGGGCTTCAGGGTTTTCCCGGGGAACTTCGATCGGATTGTCGAGCGGCGCCAAGAGCCTTGTTGCCCACTCAGCGTGATCTAGTGTCAAAACGGCAGATTTTCGTCAAGCACAATCTTCGAGACCGTTCTTTTTGTGGTCGACCTCGCGCCGCGCAACACGTACAAGGCTTCAAAACCCGCACCCGAATGAAGCATCGCTCGCTGGTGAGGCCACCCCTCTCTCCGACGAGTCTCGTGGTTTGTTGCCTCCTCCTCGTCAATTGCAGCAAGGAGGAAGAGCCGGCAACCTTGGATCATCGCCGTCACCAAGCTCACGACCCCAACACGGCCCTCTACGAACAAGCCGAGACGGCAAAGCGAAGTGCACCGGGAAAACGCTTCAGCCGCATGCCGGCCTCAGAGACGGGAGTGACCTTCGGGAACCGGCTCGACAACATCATCTATGGCACTTGGTCCTGCGGTGGCACAGCGATGGGTGATTTGGACGGTGACGGCTCGAAGGACCTCGTATTCACCTCCCGTCACGGTACGATCGGACTGTACCTTCAGGAGAGTCCTTGGAAGTTCAAGGATGCCACCGCCGCATCGGGAATTCGGTCCGAGCCGGGCGTCGTCAACGCCGGAACCACCCTAACGGACGTCAACGGGGACGGCCATCTCGATCTTTATATCTGCCGATACGATGCTCCGAACCGGCTATACCTCAATCGAGGCGATGCCACGTTTCATGAAGCGGCTCGCGAAGCGGGACTCGACGTCCAAGATGCTTCGGTGAGTGCTTCCTTCGCCGATATCGATCGCGACGGTGACCTGGACGTCTACGTCGTCCTCAACCGGCTCGTCCTTCCCAAGGGACGCCCGCCGGAAACTCCCGTCGAACGCCAGGGCCGTACCTTGCGGATCAAACCGGAGTATGCGGCCTACCTGGGATTGATCCACCAGGATCCCCAGGAACCGCCCATGATCTGGGAAATCGGCCGCAGCGATCGTCTCCTCCGCAATGACGGTATGGGCACCGACGGAGTCCCCCACTTCACGGACATCAGTGAAAAGGCCGGAATTTCGGATCGCGATCACGGTCTCGCCTGCCTCTGGATGGATCCTAACGAGGACGGCTATCCCGATCTCCATGTGGCAAACGATTACATCGATCCCGACAAGTTTTACCGCAACAATCACGACGGCACCTTTAGCGATATGGCCAAGGTGGCGATGCCGCATACCTCGTGGTTCTCCATGGGCTCGGACGAAGCGGACGTGAACAACGACGGCCTCATGGACTTCATCGTCCTCGACATGGCGGCGACCTCGCATTACCGCCAAAAAGTGACCATGGGAGATATGGGGCGTTTCCGTTGGACCATGGAACACTCCGAACCGCGGCAAATGATGCGCAATGCGCTGCACATCAACACCGGCACAGGGCGCTATCAGCAACTGGAATATCTCGCAGGATTGGCCAATTCGGACTGGTCTTGGACGCCTCTATTCGGCGATTTCGACCTCGACGGCTGGAACGATCTGTTCATCACCAACGGCGTGGCGCGAGATTATATTCACTCGGACATACGCTTCTCCGACGAAGACAGGATCGGAAAAACGGAATGGGACTTGTTCAAAGATCTGCCCGCTCACCCGGAGACAAATCTCGCTTTTCGCGGGCTCGGCGACCTTCGCTTTGAAGACGTTTCCGAAAGCTGGGGATTGGACGAACTCAGCATGGCCTTCAGCGCCGCCGTCGGCGACCTCGATAACGACGGCGATCTCGATCTGGTCTTTGCCGGACTGGACCAGTATGTTTCCCTTTATCAGAACCACAGTTCGGGAAGCGGAACCCATTACCTCCGCATTCAACTCGCCGGTAATCCTCCCAACACGCAAGCCATCGGCGCCAAGCTGGAGATTCGGCATCCCACTCTCGGCACTTTGACCCGGCGGGTCAACCCGCACCGTGGATTCATGTCGTCACAGCCGGCCGAGGTTCATTTCGGGCTCGGCAGCTTGACTGACGTCGACCTAACTATTGTTTGGCCCGGCGGTCTCAGGCAGCATCTGTTCGGTCTCGCCGCCGACAGGTTACATGTCATCCACGAAAAGGATGCCCAGGATTCTGAAAAGCCGCCCGATCCGCCCACGCCGCCTTTCTTCCGGCGAATATCGTTGGCGGAAAGCATGGCTCATCGCGAGCGGGCTTTCGATGACTTCTCAAAGCAGCCTCTATTGCCTAACCAATTGTCTCAGCTCGGTCCCGCTCTCGCCGTGGCCGACGTCAATGGAGACGGCCGGGACGATGCCTATCTCGGAGGTGCCGCAGGACAAGCGAGCCAATTGCTCATTCACCGCGGTTTCGACATGCCGGCCTCCGAGCGCTTCGGTGCCTTTCCGAACCACCCCTTCGAAGAGGATTCCGCCTGCGAAGATATGGGCGCCGTCTTTTTTGACGCCGATGCGGATGGGGACCCGGACCTCTATGTGGCCAGCGGCAGCTACGAGTTCGCGCCGGGATCCGCGGAATTGCGGGACCGCCTCTATCTCAACGACGGGCAAGGCCGTTTCACAAAGGCGCCTGACGACGCCCTCCCGGAAATGTTCGAAGTCTCCAGCGCGGTGGCTGCGGCCGACGTGGACGGCGACGGCGATGTCGATCTCTTCGTGGGGACACGCCTTATCCCGGGCGATTACCCAACGCCGGCCAACAGCCATCTTCTCGCCAACGAATCCGAAGCGGGCAAAGTGCTGTTCCGTTTAGTCGATGTCCCCGCCCTCCGTTCATGCGGACTGGTCACGGCCGCGGTGTGGACGGACTTCGACAACGACGGATGGTTGGACCTCGTTCTAGCCAGGGAATGGGGAAGCCTGCTCTTTCTCCACAATGACAATGGAAGCCTAAACGATTGGACGACGAAATCCGGAGTTGCCTTTATGAGCGGCTGGTGGAACAGTGTCGCAGCCTCCGATTTGGATCTCGACGGCGACATGGATCTGGTGGCCGGCAATTGGGGGTTCAACACCAAGTATCACGCCGGCGCCGAGAAGCCCGCGCTTCTTTATTACGGCGATTATGCCGGAACGGGAAACAAGCATCTCGTCGAAGCCGAATTCGAAGACGAAACCTTGTTTCCCATTCGCGGGAAGAGCTGCTCGACGCGGGCGATGCCTCACCTGGCCGACAAATTCCGCACCTTTCATGACTTCGCCTCGGCCTCACTTCAGGAAGTCTATCCCGAAGACAAGCTCCAAGAGGCCCAGCGTTTTGCCGCCACGACGCTGGCATCCGGAATCTTCTGGAATGATGGGCCGGGCGCATTCACTTTCGCGGAACTGCCGACGCTCGCCCAGGTATCGCCCGTCTTCGGCATCGCGGTAGCCGATCTCGACGGCGACGCCCTTCCCGAGGTCATGCTGGCGCAGAACTTCTTCACACCCCAACACGAAACGGGTCGCTTCGACACCGGCCTGGGACTCTTCTTGAAGAATCGAGGACGTAAAAAATTCGAGACCGTAACCGTGCGGGAAAGCGGGTTGATGCTTCCCGGCGATACCAAGGCTATCGCCGTCATGGACCTTAACGGTGATGCCTGGCCGGATCTCTTGGCCGCCGAAAACAATGGTCCGGTGCGTGCCTTCCTCGGGGTTGAGCGGGACTCCCCGAGGCTGCGAAAATGGCAAATCCCGGGAGGCGCAGGCGTTGCAAGAAATATCGGGGCGCGCGTGACGATGCAATACGACGGTGTCGAAGCCGTCCTTCTTGAAATTCAAGCGGGAAGCGGTTACCTCTCTCAACAAAGCGCCATTTCGTGGCTGCCGGCGCGTGCCGACGTAACGCTACGTCGGCCGGATGGGACGAGCATTCCGTTCGAAGCGGAACGATGATTCCAGGTTGCAGGAGACGGGCGGCGTTTGGTCAGAGCCAAGCCCTTCAACACGGCCAGGGGAATTCTAGCGAATTCCGCCACGTCGAATAATGTAGAACGCGTCAGCGTTTGGACAAGACCAGGCCTTGGGGCGCGACCAAAGGGAGTTCTTGCGAATCTCCCTACTTTTGCATTACGAAGTTCCTTCGTCGCTAAACAAAACCGACAGATCAACTTTGAGCGAGGGCATCCATGTTGATGATAGCGTATTCCCCACTTCGAAAAAGCTTCTCTGCAAATACGTTGCGGTCTCTTGATGCGCCAGAGAGTGACGCTCGATTCGCTTGGAACCGGCATCGACAATCCAATACTCCGAGACACCGGCTTCAGCGTAGATGGCGGCCTTGAGACGATCTCGCTCCAAGGTGTGCACGGCCACTTCAATTACCAGTTCGGCGGAATGCGGCAGAGCACTTGAATAATGCTCGGGATTCCCGGCAATGATAGCCAAATCCGGTTCCGGTTCTGAATCTCCGATGGCGATGGGATCTTCCTTGGAAACGAAATAGCGCTCGGAAAGCGTCGCCTCTTCCAGTGCCGAGGTCAAAAGTGAGTACAATCGTCTCACCAGCAGGATGTGGTAGGGCGACTTGGGCATTTTTTTCAGGATGATCCCGCGAAGGAGTTCGACGTCTCGGTCCAGCAGACCCGCTGCCGCAGCCTCGTGATAAAAGGTCCTGGAAATAGGCACGACGAGCTCTCGCGTTTCGAGGGTTTCCAGAAAGGAATTCATCGGAGTCAAGGTAAGGACTTCTGAAGGCGGAGCGAACAATTTTTCTGACAGGCCCCCCTCTCACTCATTGGTTTGTTCCCTTCGAAGCTTCCTCCACCCCCGTCTCATTAGTTCAACGACTTGAGTTCCTTGGGCAGAAATTTGCCAGCGTGACGGATCACTTCGCCGTCGAAGGCGATCTGGCCGCCGCCGTAATCGTTCCGTTGAATGCAGACGAGGTCCCAGTGAACCTGGCTCTTGTTTCCGTTCGCAGCCTCCTCGTAACATTGGGCCGGCGTAAAGTGAAATGAGCCCGCAATCTTTTCATCAAACAAAATATCGCGCATCGGGTGCAGAATCTCGCGATTGAAACCCAGGGCAAATTCGCCGATATAACGGGCGCCGGGATCGGAATCCAAGATCTCCTCGAGTTTTCAGGGTCTATTTCAAGATCTGGTCAGGGGCTGCCGATGAAGCGCCGGGGGCAGGGGGACGGCGATACCAGAGATCGCAAAAGCGGCGGTAGCGGGTGATGAAAGGGAAGAGGAGAATTGCGGCGACGCGCCAGCCGAGTTGCCAGGGGCTGAACCACTGGGCTTTGCGGGCGGAGGTCATGGGGCCGTCTTCGGCGATGATGACGAAACGCATCCCGCGCCGGCGGCCCCAGCGGTGGAGAGCGCGGGACATCCAGATTTCCTCGCCGGCGTAGACTTTTTCGCTGAATCCGCCGATGTCTTGCCACGCGCGTTTCGAGCAGAAAAGGTAACAACCGGCGGCCCAACCGAGGAGCCTGGAGAGGCTGTTCCAGCGATGGATGAGACGGACCACGGCGGCGGGGGTTTGGGAGTCGGGCCGGAGTTGAGCGCCGCCGCCGCAGCAGGATCCGGAATCGGCGAGGCGCAGCGTTTCTCTTAAGAGAGGGCCTTCGACCAGGGTATCGGCGTCGAGGAAAATGAGGAGGGCTCCGGCGGCCGCGGCGGCGCCGGCGTTGCGGGCCCGGGAGATTTGGCGGTGCGGTTCATGCACGACACGGGCCCCGGCCCGGCGGGCGATGGCGGCGGTAGCGTCGGTGGAGGCGTTGTCGGCGACGACGATTTCCCCCGGGCGCTCGAGGGTGTGCATAGCGCCTTGAAGGCGCTCGAGAGTGCGCGGGAGGAAGGCTTCCTCGTTCCAGGCCGGAATGACGATCGAATAGTCCGGGGGTTGGGTCATGGTTCGTCAAGGCGGAGCTTGGGCGTTGTGGGCGGTGCGGCGTCACCGTTGCCTCGACACGCCATTTGGACCGGCCCCGATCCCGGCGGTCAATGGGTCATGGCATAGAAGAGGATGTTGATGCCTATCGGATAGGACCAGCGCTCGGAGAACTCCTTGAAGAACCAGTGCTGATAGCCTTCTTCCTCCCAGGCGTCGGCGATGTCGTTGTTATGGCAGGCAAGCACGATCATGCGGCCGTTCTGGTCGTGCCAGGCCATGAAATGCGGCGTGTCGAGGTTTTCAGGCGGCTCCTGGATCGTGTCTTCGTAGGTGTATCCCAACTCGCGCCCGCGTTCCGCGGCGTCGTGGCTGGGAACTTGGGGGATTTTTTCGAGATCGAAGACGCAGTGGAAAATGGCGTGGTCGAAACCGAGTTCGCGAGGTTTTTGACCCGGCAGGACTTTCTGCATCTCGCGAGTGAAGACTTCCCACATTCGGTTTCCCCAGAAGTCGTCGACCATGAGAAAACCGCCGTTGAGAAGGTAGGCACGAAGGTTTTCGGCTTCGCGGACGCTGAGGTCGAGGTCATGGGGGTTGGACATGAACACGAAGGGGTAGTCGAAGAGAAGGTGGCTGCCGACATCGATGACCCGGCCATCGGGATCCACTTCGAGCGAAGTCAACTCCTGGAGACGAAAAGAAAAATTGAGGTCGCTGTTCGGGAAATCGGTGGCCCAGCCGGAGTTGTGCCGGAGGCGGACGAAGGTGAAGACGTCGTGCGGCAGTTCGGGATCGAGGCTCCAATCCGAGGCGTCGATACCTCTGCCCCGGGCGACGTCCCGGGCGGTGCCTTGACCAGAGCTTTGGGGAAGGAGGAGGAGGAGCGGGAGAGCGCAGGCCAAGAGGGCATGGAACCAAAGCCTGGGCCGGGAGGCGGGCTTCGCGCGCGAGCGCCGGGGCAGGAAGGCAAAACGGCCGGGAAATGGAGGGGGCATGAAGCCGGGGCGGACCGGTCGAGACACTGGAGCGGCCGGGACCGGGTGTCGAGCGCAGACTGTGTGGGGTCGAAGGATTTTGCTCTTTTCGAGCGGAAGGCGAAAGAGCCTGTTGCGGTGGAGGCGGGAGATTTGTAGGATCCGGTCGCTGGAGCAGAACAGGCAACGGGAATATATGGAACTACCACGGATCGCGGATCGGAAACCTCAGGCCATTGCATTGGAGGCCGGGGACTGGTGGTGGTGCGCATGCGGGCTCTCGGGGACGCAGCCGTTCTGCGATGGAAGCCACAAGGGACTGGGGATCGCTCCAGTGAAGTTCACTCTCGAGGAGGCCAAGACGGTGGTCTTGTGCAACTGCAAACAGAGCGGCACCAAACCGTTATGCGACGGGAGTCACGCATCGCTGTGAATGAGTGATGAAGGCGGCCCAAGCAGTGTTCTCCGAGCCCGCGGAGGTGGATGAAGTCGATCTGCGGCGGCAAGTGGCGTTCCTTTTTTCGGGGGTGCGGGAGTTGCAAGGAGGCAGCGTTGCCCCGGGGGCGGGCCGGCCGGGACTGCGCTGGGCGTCGTGGTTGGGCGAAGTCTATCGGGATAGGGTCCGGCACAGCATGCGCGCCGTGTATGTGGCGGCGGAGGAGAGGCAGATGGACGAGATTTTCCGGGAAGACCTGGAGCTTTCCGGGTGGGAAGGCTGGCCGCCCGGAAGCCGGGAGGGGAGCCTCTTGCTGGGCCGGTCGCTGTTGGAGGCGCGGGCGGATCTGCGCGGCGAGCGGATGGGGCGCCGGCTGCAGCAGGGCATTGCTTCCGGTATGGCGGAAGGTCATGCTCCGGTCGTGTTTGCGGTGCACGCCGTCACCTACGGAATCCCGCTTTGGGTGAGTTTGGTGGGATATGTGTTCTTGGAATGGCGGTTGGCGCTGGGTGCGCCGGAAACCTCGGGCGGGACCCTGGATCGCTTCCTGGACGAAGGGGAGCACCAGGGTTTGTTGGCGGATACGCAGCGTTTTCTTCAAGGCCACGGTCCGGGACTCCGGGTGGTGTGAGAAGCCGGGGCGAGGCAGCCCATGGCCTGGAGGTTCCATCACGACGTCCTATCGGACTCGTAGAGGACCATCACGATGTCCCCGGCATCCAAGCTGAACGGGTCGAGGGCGGCAACCATCAGGTCGACCCGCGCCTGCTGGTTGAGTTCGGTAGTCGCAAAGTCCAGTGTCTCCGGATCATGAAAATCTTCCGCGCCATTATTGATAAAAAGCGAGAACTTGATGGAGGCTCTGACCACCATCGTGGGCACTACAAAATCCTGATAGAGCACGTGACTTCACCGGCGCCTTGCTGAAGGGTTCCCGCCGCCCCTCACCGGAACAGGCGCCGCAGTCGAGACAACAGACTCGGGCCCGGCTCGCGCGGATCCCGCGGCCGCGCGGCGGAGAACGAACCCGGCCCGAGCCGGTCCGGCGGGGCGCCGGAATGCACGATGCAAGGGCCCCGCGCTCCAGCCAAGTCCTCGGGGATGGCCACGTCGATGCCCGACTCATGATCCTCACAAGCACGCGTGGCGAAGCCCCCGCTCAGGCGGCAAACCCGCTCGAAGCGCCGGGGTGGACCGCTGGGCAGTGGTCCCGTCTCGTATCCGTGGCCGGTTGCCGCCTGCAACACGTCCACCCAAATGGGCAATGCCAGCCGGCTGCCGTAGCCGCTGTCGATGATGCGATCGGGTTGATCCAGACCTACCCAAACTCCGCAGGTGACCCGGTCGGTGTAGCCCACGAACCAGGCATCGCGAAAATCGTTCGTCGTCCCCGTTTTGCCGCCGCATTCCGCGGTCCATCCTAACCTGCGAGCCCCTGCGCCCGTCCCGCTCTTCATCACCTCACGCAAGCTGTCGTCGGCCAAGGCCGCGGCGCCTGCCGCCATGACCCGGTATCCCAGTGGTCCTGATTCATACACCGCCGCCCCGCTGCGCGTCTCGATGCGCCGGATGAGAAATGGCCGGTGGCGGATCCCGCCCGATGGGAATGTGGAATAGGCGCTGGTCACCCCTTTCACCGTCGTCTCGAAAGTGCCGAGGAAACTCACCTGCGAAGCCGGCGCGGTTTCGCTGAGTCCGAGCACACGCGCCTGTTCGACGACCGTTTCCACACCGGCCCGGGCCCCCACGCGGGCGCTCATGGTGTTGCGGGAGCGGATCAATCCATAGGATGCAGATTGATACCCGCGATAGGAGCTGTCCGCATTGTCGGGACTCCAGTTTCCATGTCCTTCCCCGAGTTCCCCCGGCGCGATCCGGTCGTCGTTCACCAGCACTTGGGGCAGGAGTTGCGCGCTTTCGTAAGCGGCGGCGTAGACGAAGGGTTTGAAGACGGAGCCGAGCTGCCGGCGGGAGTGCAGGGCCCGGTTGTATTTGCTTTGCGCGTAATCACGTCCCCCGACGATGGCCAGCATTCCTCCGCTGCGGTTGTCGATGGCGACCACGGCGGCCTGCAAATAAGCGGGCGCTTTCTCTTCTCCAGGCTGCAACGCGGCTTCGTACTGGGCCCGGGACTGATGAGAATAGCCCGGCGTCCGTTCCACCTCCCGGATGCGCCGCTCAACGGCCGCCTCGGCGCCGCGTTGGATCTCCGCGTCCAGCGTCGTGAAAATACGCAGGCCGCCGTCGTCGATATCGTGCTCTTCCAAGACGAGGTCGAGATCGCGGCGCACCGCATCCATTGCGTAATTCTCCTGAGACCAAGAGCCGTCGTCTCGAACGATCTCGATAGGATCACGACGCGCCTCGTCCGCCGCGACTTCGTTGATAAAACCTAACAACACCATTCGTCGCAACACGGTGTCGCGTTCGTTCACGGCCCCCGGAAGGTTGTGAATCGGCGAAAACCGGTTTGGACTCCGGATGATGCCCGCCAACAAGGCTGATTCGGAAAGCTCGAGTTCCCGGGCCGGTTTTCCGAAATACACGTGACTGGCGCGCTCGACGCCGTAGAGGCCGGAACCAAAGAAAATCCGGTTCACGTAGAGTTCGAGAATGCGGTCTTTCGTGCAGTGATCTTCGATCCGCCGGGCCAGCATCATTTCGGTCAGCTTGCGGTCGAGCGATTTGCCGGTCTTATCGTGCAACGGATAACTGTTGCGGGCCAACTGCATGGTGATGGTGCTGGCGCCCTGCGTGAATTTCCAGTCGCGAAGATTGCGGACCACGGCGCGGGCCAACCCATAAAAGTCGACGCCGTGATGGCGGTAGAAGCTTTTATCCTCGCGCGCCAAGAGCGCCTGCACGAAATGATCCGAGACTTCTCCCAGCGGGGCCACGATCCGGTTGGCGCCGTGCAGGCTGCCCAGTTCCCGCCCTTGCACATCGTAAACGATGGATCGCTCCGGCATCCGGCCGAGATCGCCGAGATCATAGTCGCGCGCCCTGTGCCCGTAATAGAGCATGACTCCCGCCAGACCCACGCCGGCCAGACCCGAGCCCAGCGCGGCCGGGCCGAGGATCAATCGCCAATACCAGGGTTTGCGGCGATACCACCCGTAGCCATGTTCGAGCGGGCCACGGGGCTGCCGGCTGCCCGGGCGCATCCCACGTCGCGCGGAGCGTCGGCTTCCGCTTTGTCTTCCCCGCGGCGGGCTTTTACGACGCAGTGAGGGCCTTGTTCTCGATGGCATGACGAAGTATTTAGCGAAACTTAATGGATCCCGGACCGCAGGCAAGGAGAGCCTCTTGCTTTCATGGACGCAGAACCCTGCTATCTATTCGCCGCTTCGTGACCATGGATCCGGCAACGCGTCATCTCATCGCCTTGGCTCTCGCTGAAGATCTGGGCCGGCAGGGTCTCGCGGGCGACATCACCTCGGCGGCGCTCATCCCGGAGGACGCATCGACGTCGGCGACCATGGTCGCCCGGGAAAGTTGCGTCCTCTCCGGAGTGGAAGCTGCCGCGGCCGTGTTCACCGCTCTCGATCCCTCCCTGAAAGTCGAAGTCCTGCTCCCCTCCGGCACGGAGGTGCAGCGGGAAGGGTCGTCGCTGCCGGTTCTGCTCACGGTCCACGGCAATACCCGTTCCCTCTTGGCCGCAGAACGCACGGCTCTCAATTTCGTCCAACGGCTCAGCGGAATCGCCACCTTGACCCGCGCTTTCGTCTCCGCCGCTCGCGGCACGAACTGCGTCATCCTCGACACTCGCAAGACGACTCCCGGATGGCGTCTGCTCGAGAAACAAGCCGTGGCCGACGGCGGAGGACGCAACCACCGGCTCGGTCTCCACGACCGTATCTTCATCAAGGACAACCACCTGGTGGCCCTGCCCGCAAACCTTTCTCTCTCCGCCGTCCTGAGGCAGACGCGCCAGGCTCATCCCGGGGTCGAAATCGAAATTGAAGCGGATACCCTCGACCAAGTCCGCACGTTTCTCGCCATTGAAGAAGTCGACCGCATCCTCCTGGACAACATGCCGCTTGAGCAAGTGCGCGAAGCCGTGGGCTTGGCCGCTGGCTCGGGAGTCGCACTCGAAGCAAGTGGAAGCGTGAAGCTCGAGAAAGTTGCCGCCTTGGCGGCCACCGGCGTGGATTTCATTTCCGCCGGCGCCTTGACCCATTCCGCCCGGGCCATCGATCTGGCACTTGAGTTCGACCTTCCACCGCGATGGTGAGCGCAGCGCTGCAAGCCGAAGCCATTCAAAGGCGCCTGGCGGAACTCGGCTCGGCCTGGCCCTGGCGAATCCTCTGCCTAACGGAAACGGCGTCGACCAACGACGACGTCCGGCTCCTGGCCGCCGAGGGCGCCGAAGAAGGCGCGGTCGTTTTCGCAGAGCGTCAGAACCACGGCCGGGGACGGCGCGGGACCCACTGGTTCGGCGTTCCCGGAAGCCATTTGCTCTTTTCCCTGCTTCTCACTCCCCCGGTTCCCCAACAGCTCTGGACCCGGCTCACTCCCCTCGCCGCGCTTTCCGTCAGCCGGGCCATCGAAGACGCGTGCCGTTTGCGTCCTGACATCAAGTGGCCCAACGACCTCTTGATCCAAGGCGGGAAAGTGTGCGGAATCCTGACAGAAACTTTTCAACCGGCCCGGAGCCGCGCTTTTGCCGTGACCGGAGCCGGTCTCAACGTCAACGGAAAGCTGTGCGACTTTCCCGAATGTCTCCAGCAGGAGGCGACCAGCCTGGAAGCGGCCTGTGGTCATCCCCTCGACCGCGCCCGCTTGGCCGCAGGAATCCTCCGCCACTGGGAACGGCTTTATCCGGTGGCCATGACCCGGTTTCCCGAAATTCTCGCTGAGGTCCGCCTCCGTACGACGCTTCTCGGGTCCGTCGTTTCCATCCATACCGCCGGCAAACGTCTGACCGGTATCGCTGAAGACCTCGGACCGGAAGGCGAACTCCTGCTGCGGACCGAAGACGGACAATTGCAGGGCGTCCATCACGCCCACAGCCTGCGATCCTTCCCGGCCTCCCCTTGAACGGCCTCAGAAAAGACTTTTGCCGCCCCTGGCGAGGAATGCCATCGTCGGCGAGTATCTCTCCGCTTCCGCATGCGCCGCCTGTTTCACTTCCTGCTCTTTATCACCCCCATCGCCCTGGTCGCGGCGGGCTTTTACTACCGGGTTCCCCTGAGCGCCTATCTGAGGGAGAAAGGTCTTCTCAAAGGCTCCGCGGTGCAACCGGGCGAGGTGGACTCATCGGGCGGGAAGGCGCCCGGCACTTCTCTGCAACGCCCTCCGGAAATGCGCAGCCGGCCCGTGCCCGGGGCGCCCCCCACCACACCCGCTCCCGAGTTTCAACCCTTGGAGGAACTCGTCGACAATTGGAAGAATGTCCCCAAACGCGCCTTTCCCGACCGGGTCACCCTGCGCGCCGATGCCGAAGCGTCCTTGACCCGGGACGGCCGGACCCTCGGATCAACCCGTATCCCCGCCGGATCGCGGGTCGTTCCCCTTAGTCTGGAGAGCGGAGAATTGGAGATCGCCACCACCGCCTCCGGCACGACCACGGCGCGCGTGCCGGTGGACGACACCGATTTCAAGGAGCAGATCCGGCGTAACTACGAAGTTTGGATCGCGCGGCAAAATGAACTCGCCAGCGCCCGCGCTCGCGAGACGGCTTCCGCTCCGCCCGCGCCGGAGCCGGCAGGAACCGTCGATCTGGGAACCGAACCGGAGCGCGCGCCGGACGGCAGCGTTCCGCTCATGTTGGAGAGCATCCGGAGCGGACAGGTGACCGAAATCGACCCGGCGCGCATCAGTTACTGGAAATGGTTAGGCCAACAGGTCATCGATGGCGAAATCTATTGGGCGGGAGTCGTGGGCTACCAGACCGACACCATCTTCGGCATTATCAATACGGAGGGAAAAGCCCTGATCCGCGATGGAAAAGTCGAACGCTGGGTGTATTCCGGATCCGAGGAACCCATTCCCTAGAATGAGACAGTGTCATGGCCGTTCGCGCCGGAATCGATAGTCCGCCCGGGAAACATGGGGCTTGGACCGAGGGAACCCTCGCTGGAAACGTCCTCCGGCCGCTCCTAACGGAACGAGCAGACATGCCCGGCGCCAGGCCCCTCCAATAGCCATGCCCTCCTCTGGCCGGTTCCCTGCGCGTCCGGGCCTCCCCCTGGCCGGGCTCGTCCTGCTCTCGGGAATCACCGGGGCCCTCATCCTCGCCTCGAAACAGTATAGCCAAGACACCTCCTCAACTCCCCCGCCTGCTGTTCGTCCTTCCCCACCGAGCGTCCCTCGCAATCTCCTTCCGGCAGGGGACCCTCAAGGTCCGCGATGGGACGCGGATGCCTACCTCGCCCCCGCCTTCGATCGTACTGCCGCCCGGGTCGCAGCGATGGATTTCGAGCGCCAGAATCCCGGGATCCATCGCTTCGCCCACCCCCTTCCCATCGACCTCGAACCTTCCCGCCACGGACGTTGGAACGAGACGGACCCGGAAACGCTGTCGTGGATCTGCGTCGTCCGCTCCCCGGGCGCCCTCTCTTTGAGCCTGGCGTTTACCGATTTCCTGCTTCCTGATGGAGCCGTCCTGACGCTGTCGCACCCTCGAAACGCGATGTCCTACACCTTCAACTCGCTGGACAACGAGGATCACGGACAACTCTGGACCCCGCTTCTGGACGGCGACCAGATCCTTCTCTCCCTCACATTGCCGCGGAAGGCCCGCCATCTCCTCCGTTTGCGCGCCACCCGTCTGCATCATGGGCTGGTCCCTCAAAAGAGCGATTCCTCCGAGCCCGGTTCCTACTGTCACATCGACACTTCCTGCCAGCCGGGCGACCTCGATGGACTGGGCGCCCTCGTCGAATCCTTTCGGCCGCAGGCCCGCGCCGCCGTCGCCTATTCCCTCGAAGGAACAGATGCCTGCTCCGGCGTTTTGCTGAACAACACCGCCGGCGACGGGACCCCCTACCTCCTCACGGCCTATCACTGCGGCATCGACGCTTCGAACGCGCCCAGCATGATCGTCTACTGGAACTACGAAAACCCCTCTTGCCGTATTCCCGGAAACCGCAACAATGGAAGGGTTGGAAACGGTTCGCGGAGGCAGTTCAACTCCGGAGCCATCCTCCGCGCAGCTTACCGGGATTCCGATTTCGCTCTCGTCGAACTCGACGACCCCATTCACCCCGAGGCCGATCCCTTTTTCGCCGGATGGTCGCGTTCCCCGCTCCCACCCCACGAAGCCGTCTGCGTCCATCACCCTCAAGTTTTCGAGAAACGCATCTGCTTTGCTTTCTCTCCCACAACCATCACCGAGTTCGGTTATTCCAGCCTGGATTCCGAGCGCCAGTACCTGCGGGTGCTGTGTTGGGATCATGGAACCACCGAAGGAGGCTCGTCCGGCTCTCCTCTCTTCGATGCCGCCGGTCTCGTTACCGGTCAGCTCCGGGGCGGGGATTCCGATTGCGGCAACGATGCCTCGGATTGGTTCGGACGCTTTGCTTCCTCCTGGGAAGGCGGCGGAACTCCCATCACGCGGCTGCGCGACTGGCTGGACCCGCTCAACACCGGAGCCGAGACTCTAACGGGTTCCTTCCTCAGCCCTGCTCTCAGCATCGCGGACAGTTCGATCACCGAAGGCGACGGCGAACCCCTGAACCTTTCCTTTCCCCTCTTCCTGTCTGAACCCCCTTCCGCCGGCGTCGTTGTCCAGCTCCGCTTGATCCCCGATTCCGCGGAACCGGGCGTGGACTACGGCTCCCCGCCGGCTCTTCAGGTGGTGATTCCGGCAGGGTCGACGGCGGCGGAGTTTTCCGTGCCCATTCACGGCGATGAGGAGCCGGAGCCCGATGAAACCTTCTTTGTCGAGGTCGTGTCCGTAGCGGGCGCCATCGCTGTCACCCGCCGCGCCGCCGGCTGGATTTTGAACGACGACTTTGAAACACCGCTCTGGCAAGGGCTCAACGTCTTCGACCTGCAACAAGACGCGTTTTTCGAGACCGTGCTGCAGGCGTCTCCCGGCCCCAATACTTACAGCTTCCAGGAGGAACCGCCCCCGGGGATGATTCTTGATCCCGACACCGGGCGGCTGAGCTGGCGGCCCGGCGGGGCCGGAGATTTCTCCGTCAGCCTTCTGGCCTCCAACCCGGCCGGGCAAAGCGCCCGGCGGTATGATTTTCGCGTCGCTCCTAACTCTCTCCGGATCGCCGCCGATGCGCCAGATCTTCCCCTAGAAACCGGGTCACGGGCATGGATCACCGACCCCACTGTCTCCTACGATGGCCCGGACTCCCTCGCCAGCCCATCCCTCGCCGATAACGAATCCGCCTGGGTCGAAACACGCGTCGAAGGCCCCGAGCTACTCCGTTTTTGGTGGAAAGTGTCGTCCGAGCACGGCTTCGACGCCCTCCACTACTCGCTCGACGGCGTCGAGATCGACCAGATTAGCGGAGAAGTCGATTGGCAACGGCGGCTCTTGAGCATTCCTTCCGGGTCACACCGGGTCCGGTGGACCTATCGCAAGGACTCCGAGGCGGCAGCCGGAGCGGACCGCGGCTGGCTCGACGGACTCCAGCTCGCGGGCAATTCCCCACATCCTTACATCGTCAGCCCGCTGCAGGTCGCGGCGCAAACACATGAGTTCTTTGAGTACCACGTAGCGACGAGCGGGGAAAGCGCCAGTCTGAGCACCGGCCCTCTTCCGGAGGGGCTCTCCTTCGACGCCGGGGACGGCATACTCTCCGGCGCCTTCTCGGCGCCCGGCGCTTACGTCATCCAACTCGAAGCCGTCAACGCCTTTGGCCAGGATAGCGTCGTCCTCCAGATCCTGGTTAGCCTTCCGCTTGGGGAAGCCCTGGACGCTCCCGCTCTCTCCTGGAACACCGGCGGAGACCAGCCCTGGACCGGCCAACCCGATGCTTCAGCCGTCGCTGCTGCTTCCGCCCAATCCCCGGAGCTTGGCGACTTGCAATCCTCGTGGATCGAAACGCAGGTCTCCGGCCCTGATGCCCTCCTTTTCCAATGGAGAACTTCGTCGGAAGAGGACTTCGATTTCCTCACATTCGCACGCAACGGCGAAACGCTGGCTTCGTTGAGTGGGGAAACCGGGTGGCGCAGGCAGGTCTTCTCTCTCCCCTCGGGCTTCCACCGGCTGCGCTGGACCTATGCCAAGGACGAAACCGCACTGGAAGGGTCCGACCGCGCCTGGCTGGACGCCGTTCGCCTGGCCTCCCACAGCCCCGCCCCCATCCTCCTCTCGCCCGCCCGTGTTCTCGCGCCCAGCGGAGCCAGCCTCGAGCTGCAGCTTCAGTCCAGCGGGACGGGGACCCGTTTCACCGCTGCCGGACTGCCTCCAGGCGTTTCCCTAACAGAATCCGGATTCCTGTCCGGATCGGCACATCCACCCGGAGTCTACCCGGCTTCCGTCACCGTCGCCAATGCCCATGGCTCCGACGCCGCTGTCCTCGAACTCGCCTTCCTTCCAGTCATTCCCAGCGCCCGTGCCGCACTGGAATCTCCGCCCTTGACTTGGTTTGGCCAACCCGAAGCCCTTTGGTTCCGCGTCGAAGATCCCACTGGGGATGACGGCGACGCGCTTCGCAGCGCTCCGATTGACGATGATGAAGAAAGCTGGGTCGAGACCGAGTTGCAAGGTCCAGGCGTCATTCACTTCCGGTGGAAAGTTTCTTCGGAAACGGATTTCGACTTCCTCCGCTTCGAAGTCAATAGCCGCGAGGAGGCCAGTTTATCGGGCTCGACGGGCTGGCTCAATCGCAGTCATGCGCTCGCGCCCGGAGTGCGGGGGCTGCGCTGGGGGTTCGTCAAGGACGACTCGGTTTCGGCAGGCCAGGACGCCGGCTGGCTCGACCGGATTCGCCTCGAGGGCTATGCGGCCTGGGTCCTCGAACAGGCCGGGGCCGGATCCCTCGAGGCCGTCGATGACCCCGATCTCGACGGCGTTGTCAACCTCATCGAATGGGCCTTTGCTCTCGATCCCTTTCGGCCGGACGCCCAGGATCTGCCGCAACCGGAAGCGACTCCGGAGGGGGTGCTCCTAACTGTCCCGCGCCTCCGCGGCGATCCGCGCCTTTCGTATTCCGTGGAAGTCTCCAACACTCTGGCGCCGGATTCGTGGAGCGCTCTGGAACTCGATATCCTCGAAGACAACGCTGCGCGACTCGTCGTCCGTGATCCGGCCGTGCCAGGACAGTCCCGGATCCGGGCCTTTCGGATACGCATTCTCTGGAAGTAAAAGCCGCGTTCCTTCTCGCCTAGGTCGCCTTTCCCCTGCGATTTGCCGCGCAGCAAGCAGCTTCAAATCCGCACTTTACACCGCCCGCCCTGTCGCGGCATGGTTCCTGCAAGGCAACTCACCTTGTCGCGATCTGGTCAACGCCAGTCCCGGTCTGCATGAACCTCCTCACCACGCACAACCGGCGACGTCTTCAACCTGGGGACGTTGAGTTCATCCTCCAAGCCCTTGCCTCCACGGCCGAGGAACGTCTCGCCCTCCTGCGGCTCCTCGCCGATCCCGCCGAGGCCGATTTCATCCTCGATCATCCGCGCCTCTGCGAAGCTGTCTTGTCTTGCGCCAACGTGGTCGCCTTATCTCCCGAGTTCTTCTTTTACGTCGTCGTGCGCCATCTCACCCGCGAGTCCGGGATCGACGATATCGCGCTCGCAGATTACCTCGCCGGTCTCCTGGCCACCTACACCCGCGCACACCATACCCGCCGTTCGGCATTGCCGGCCAGTCCTGATCCCGTGTTGCATGCAACCGATCTCATCGAAGCCGCCGAGCGGGCCAGTCCCTACGAGCGCTTCTTCGTGTTCGTCGACGGCGGCAACCGCCTCCTTCTGCTCACCGGCATATTCCCCGGCCGCGTCCGCCATCGGGAAGCCCGCTCCGGCGCGCCCGGACTGGCCTTCTACGAGCAGATGGCCATGAGCGCATTTCAATCCGCCTACAACCATCCCCTTTGCGCTGAATTCAGGCTGCGCGACGTCTACCGGACTCTGCTGGAATTCTTCGCCCCCACTCGCCGGGTCCTCAACCGGCTCGGGGAAGAGTTCCTCGTTCTTGGATCCTAACTAACCCGCATTTCTCCTCTTATTCTTCAGCGGCGATGGCGTAGAGATGCGTCATCGTCGCCACGTAGAGCGTGCCGTTCGCCGCGACGGCAGTCGCGCTGACCGGAGCGGGCAAGCCGGCTTCGAACAACACCTTTTTCTCTTTGGCAGCCGCCAACACCCAAAAATCCCCGCTCCGGCTCCCGATGTAAACTTTGCCGTCCGCGACATAGGGCGAGGCCCAGAACGCGCCGCCGCATTCCTGTGTCCAATAGGGTTGGCCAGTGGCGGCATCCACACAATGCACGCTCTTCCCGGTGTCGGCTATGAAGACCAGATCCCCGTAGACAGCCGGCGTGGACAGCGTGTGCTGCCGCAAAGGATACGACCATCTCAACGCCTTCCCTGTCGTATCGCCAGATCCCGCGACATCGACGCGCTGCAACCATGCGTCGTTCTTGCCCCAGAACACATCGCCCCCTCCCGCCACAAAAAGAGACCCATCCACCACCACCGGCATACCGTAAATATTGCTCGGACTTTCCCTCCGGTTTTGCACATAAAGATGGATGTCTTGCTTGGGCGCCGTGGGATCGATGTCGTAAGAGAAGACTTTTCGCAATCCAGCCGGCTTGTCGCCATGCAGAGCGCCCAAGAACGGCTCGAATCCGTAGACGATCCCGTCGCCGCCCGCGAAGAAAAGCCGCGGCTCGCCGTTGACCGAGGTCAGCGAGGGCGAAGACCAGGTGCAATGAAACGTCGCCGCAGTCATGCCCTCGTTCTCCCGCGCCAGGTACTCGCCGGTGCGTTTATCCAAGACCACCAGGCTCGGAGCGTCCGGCTTGCGAATGCGCCGGTGGGTGTTGTCGACGCCGGTCGAAGTGTTGAGATAGAGATGATCGCCGTGAACCAGGATGGAACTCTGAGCGGCATCGTGCGGCCAAGTCCCGGCTTCCGCCGTCAAATCGAATACCCAGCGAATGTCTGCATCCAATGGCCCTGGCGTCATTGCGTCCCGGTCGAGCGGCCGCAACCCGGGCTCAGGCGGAATCTCTACGCCGGCTACGGGCGCCGGCGGCGCGCCGGTGTCCCGCGGCGGGGTCATGTAACGGCCTTCGTCGAGGAACGGACCATCATTGCCATCGGCAAGGCCTCGCACGTCGAGGCACACAACCACCCCCCGATTGTCGAGCAGGTAGGCGCAATCGCCATCGACCGTCGCCGTCGATGAGATTCCGCATCCAGGCCAATCGAAATAGGGATCCTCTTCCCGTTTGGGCACGACCAATTGCCAAAGGAGGCTGCCGTCGCGCTCATCGAGGCAAAGGAGCACACCGCGGTCGCCTTCATGCCTAGGATCACGCGGTTCTCCGTTGTTGGTTCCAATGAAAACGCGGCCGCCGGCGATCACCGGCGTCGAGTGCGTTTCCGTTCCCAAGGGCGCTGACCAGCGGACGTTTTTCCCGGTCGCCACGTCAAACTCCGCCGGCAGCCCCCGCTCCGCCGAGACTTGGTTGCGCGACCACGCCACACCCCATTGGGGTTGATCCGCTCCGCTCCCAGGAGCAGAAGACACCCACGGCACGAGCGCGAGGAGTAAAATAAGGCGTCGCCGGTTCATCGCGGATGACACAGGTACACACGCGGCGTCAGCCGCACAACTCAAGGAATCGAGGCTGTGATCTGGTAGTAACGCTCGCCGCTGGTCCAACCCGGAACTCTAGACACCTCCGCCACGGAAACTCAACCAAACAACCGCGCTTTCTCATCGGCCGCACCGCCTTCGAATCCTCTTCGAAAGTTCTCAAGGCGCGAAGCCCACAGGCTCCTGTGGCTTCTGCGCAATGAAGAATCCGCGGTCCGCCGCCGTTGTCCGGTATCTCGGCCTGACAAAACCCGCAACCCGCAGAAAATCCTCCATTTCCCCGATTCCATAGCACCGCCCTCGCGTTGCATGCATGAGTATGGCGGAATATTCGGCAACAGGAAGCGGCCCGTCCTTGGCACGATTGAGGAAAGCCTCGTGGACGACGACCATGCCGCCCCCTGGCATCGAGTCGTAGGATCGCGCCAACAGACTCTTCACCTCCGGCACATCCCAGTCATGCAAGACGTTGGAGAAAAGATGTGCGTCGCAGTCTTCCGGCCAACGTCCAGAGAACATCTCTGCGCTCAACACCTCTACCCGGTCTGCAAATCCCCTCCGCGCCACCGCCTCGCGTGCGATCGCGTCTACGGGCGCTTGTTCCAGCACTATCGCGGTCAGACCCGGATTGCACGCCGCCAACCGGCAGGCATAGACCCCGGACCCGCCCGCCACATCAAGCAGTCGACGGCGCCCGTGAAGATCCAGCAATCCCGCCAACGCTTCGCCGAGATAATGCCCGCGCGCATCCATCGCCGCGGTGAACGAACGCGAGAACTCGTCCGTAACCATACCGGCATGCCAGTCGAGGGCGTCTTCACCGCCGGCCCAGTTCGCCGGAACTCCGGTCCGGAGCACCTGGACCATGTCCCGGACCACGGGCCCGCCCCCCAGCGAAGCGAAATAGGCGGTCACATCACGTGGACTGCGCCGCAACAAGTGATCACGAGCGATGGCGGTGAGACGCAGAACGCCGTCTGAATCCAGCGAAACCAAGCCCATGGCCCGAACCAGAGTCAGCAGCACGTCCGCAGGCCGGGCGGCAAGTTCCAAGCCCTCACACAATCCCACAAAGTCGCAGGGATTCTCCTCCAACCAGTTGAAGAGATCCAGGACCACGACGGCGGCCGTAAAGAGTTGGGACCGGAAGACTCCATCCCGGTAGCGGTAGATCAGCTCTGGATCCGGCGGTGCGGCGGCAACTGCGTCCATAATCGTTCAGGCATCCGGCAAGATGACTTTCCGATCAAATGAAATCCCAAGAGCAGGTCAGTGGGCGGGGATCAGTGGCTAGTGGTCAGTGGAGACGCCGGGTCCAGGGCTGGGCGGACGAGTGTCTCCCCGGCTCTCGTGGAGGGACGGGCTCCGGCAGGTCCTGGCCGGTGGTCAGTGGCTAGTGGTCAGTGGCCGGTGGCCGGTGGCCGGTGGCCGGGGGTCAGTGGGGAGTGGCCGGTGGTCAGTGGCGACGCCTGTCCCAGGCAGGGCGGGCTAGTGTTCCCCGGCTCTCGTTCATCCGCTCACTGCGCGGTGGACAAAACCTGTCCCCTTCGCGAAACTTCCGGGAACCGACACCGTGCTCTCTCCCTCGTCACGCCTCCGGAAGCCTCGCCTTTCGCCGCCCAGACTCTGCCCCGCCATGGCCGGCCTGGTGCTATCGGCGCTTGCCGCCCAGCCCGAAACGCTCCCGCCGGACGAAGCCTCCTTCGTCCGCGCCGTCAACCTCAACGGACCCGCCCTTTCCATCGACGGCCATCCCTGGGACTCGGGAGACTCATCCTTGCCTGATTCTCAACCACGACGCTCCGGCTCGAAGAACACATGAGCGATCAACCTTTCCGTATTCTCGCTCTCGATGGCGGAGGCATCAAAGGCGCCTTCAGCGCCGCCGTCTTGGCGGCTTGGGAGAAGGACACCGGACTGCGCGCCGCCGACCATTTCGACCTCATCGCCGGCACCTCCACGGGCGGTATATTGGCCATCGGTCTCGGGCTGCAACTTCCCGCCGAGCGCCTCGTGCAATTCTACCGGGACAAGGGACCCATCATTTTCCCGGTCACCCGGTTCACCCTCAAGCTGAAACACTCGCTGCGACAACTCTTCGCGCCCAAGTTCTCCCAGGAAGCGCTCCGCGGCGCCATGGCCGAGGCCTTTCAAAAGCCCGGAGGAGGCGAATACCTGTTCGGCGACTCGCGCGCCCGCCTCCTGATCCCGGCTTACGACACCATTCGCGGCCGCATCTTTCTCTTCAAGACAGCGCATCACGACCGGTTTCGTCACGATCAGAACATTCCCGCGGCCGACGTCGCCCTGGCCACTGCGGCGGCGCCTACTTTCTTTCAAGCGGCCAAGATCAAAGAACATGCCAACGGTGGTTACGTTGATGGCGGCGTCTGGGCCAATTGCCCGGCGCTGGCGGCCGTGGTGGAAGCAGTGCACTTTCTTGGTATTCCGCTAGAACGAATTCAGGTGCTTAGCGTCGGGACGACCTACGCGCCCGATTCCATCCGCGACCTCGCCGGAGCGGGCTATTACGGCTGGGGCACGCGCATCGTGAAACTCCTGATGAATTCGCAATCGGAAGCGGCGCAAAAACAGGCCATGCTGCTCGTCGGCCGGGAACGCTTTCTCCGGGTTGACTGCGAGACGCGCCCGGGCGATTACGGCTTGGACAGCGTGGGAGAGGTCGATGCTCTCGTAGCCATGGGCCGAGGCAAAGCGGTCGAAAAGGAGATCCTCGACAAGGTCCGCGCCCTTTTCCTCAACGGGATCCCGGCAGCCCATTTCCAACCCGCGCACTGAGGCAGCTTGATCGAACCGCGGCGGCGACCGTCCCGGTTGGCACAACTTCTGACCCGGCGCTGCCGCTCTTTCCCATTTTCGGGCGCCCCTGTGGCGTCACAGAACTGTCTCTCCCGAAACCCAGGCCCTTTCGAGGGGTTTATCCCTCCCGTCGAGCCAGCTTTCCGGCTCTCCCTCCACTTTTCCCCTAAGCATAATGTCGTATCTCATTGCTGTTCAACGGTTTTTACGGATTGGAGCACTCTCCACTCTCGCCTCCGTCCTTGCCTCTCCTCTCGTGCTTCAGGCTGGGCAGGTCGCGTTCACCGAAATCATGTATCAGCCCGCGGGCGAGTTGCCCGAGTTCATCGAAATCACCAACCTCACCTCGACGCCTCTCGATATGGAAGGCTGGATCCTTGAGGGCGGCGTGGAATTGGCCTTCCCGGAATTCTCCGCCGGAGCCCCCCAGAACCACTTTCTACACGCCTTCGAGCGCCTCGTCGTCACCGGCGCCGACGAGTCCACCTTTCGCGTCTCCTATATCGTCCCGCCCAACGTCCGGGTCATGGGTCCTTGGACCGGCAGTCTCGATGACCGTGGAGAACGGATCACCTTGCGGGACCGCCATGGAGTCATTCAGAGTACTGTTCACTACAAGGGAAGCGGCCGATGGCCAGCGGCCGCCGATGGAACCGGCTATAGTCTGACTCTCCTCGACCCCGACGAAACCAGCGACGACCGCGACAACTGGAGCGTGAGCAAGCGCCGGGGCGGGAGCCCAGGCTCAGGAGAAGTCTCGTCCGCGGAGGAAGCTATGGACGATCCCCAAGTCGAGTTGGACCGCTCTGTTCGCTTTCTGGACTACGGGACGGAATGGAAGTTTCACGACGGCAACGAGGACCTCGGCACGGAGTGGCGCGAACTCGATTACGACGACAGCGCTTGGGCTTCGGGTCCGGGCCTCTTAGGATTCGAGGATGCCGATCTGCCCGAACCGGGAATTCAAACTCCCTTGCGGCAATCCCCCCCGGAAGAAGAACATTTCACCTACTATTTTCGAGCGGAGTTTCAATACGACGAGGAAACCGAGGGCGCGACCCTATCCATTGACCAGATCGTCGACGACGGCGTCGCGTATTACCTCAATGGCGTCTTCGTCGGAGCCGTCGGGATGCCTGACGATTTCGATTGGAAAACTCCGGCCAGCCGGAACGTAGACAACGCTGCGGAAGAATCCGATGCGCTCACTCCGGACGACATCGTCTTGCTGCCTGGACGCAACGTGTTGGCGGCGGAAGTCCACCAATCCAGCGCGACCAGCTCGGACTGCGTATTCGGCCTGCGGCTCAACATCACGCCCCCTCCCTCCCCACATCTCGTGATCAATGAAGTCCTCCCGCTCCAAGGACCGGCCGGTTTTATCGAGTTCTACAATCCCACCGAAACGGAGATTGATCTGCTCGGTCACTTCCTCAGCGACGATCCAATGGATCTCGACAAGTTCCCGCTGACTACAAGCACTGTGGCGCCGCCGCTAGGGTTCGCCGTGATCAACTATGCCGGGACGGGATTGGATCCCGGTTCGACGGTCGAGATTTACCTAACGGACCCCAACGGAAGGAGCCTTGACGGCATCAGCGCCACCGCGACCCTCGACGGCCGGTCCATGGGACGCAAACCCGAAGGTGCCAGCACCTGGTATCGCTTTCTGGAACCGACCCCCGAGGAACCGAATGCCAGCATCGACGTGTCCCTGACGACTTTGCGATTCAATGAGGTCCACCACACCGCAGGCAACCGGCTGGATTGGATTGAACTCGCCAATCTGGCTCCCGCAGACGCCGTCCCGCTCGACGGGCTCTTTCTGGCCAGCCTCCCCGATTTCTCCAACCGGGTGCCCCTGGAAGGCGAGATCCCGGCTGGTGGTTATCAATCGCAGGCCGTCGATTTTCCTTTCTTATCGTCGAGCACGATCACGCTCTACCTGATCAACAGCGCCGGACAGGTTCTCCAGGCCCGTTCTATCGACCGCAGGCCCGAAGGAGTTTCCGTCCAGGCTTTCCCTCCCGGCAGCAACGAATGGTATGCAGGCGGTCCGGCGACGCCTGGCGAGCCAAACACTCCAGATCTCGAACGCCGCATCGTCATCAACGAGATCATGTTCCAACCGCCGTCGGGCGACCGGAGCGGCGAGTACATTGAGATCATCAACCGCGGTGACGACCCGGTCGACCTCTCAGAATGGGAGTTCACCGAGGGCGTCATCTTCACCTTCAACCGGGGAACGACCCTGGAACCAGGCGATTTCCTCGTCATCGCCGCAAGCGTCGCTTCCGTCTCCGCGGATAAAGTAGCCGGAGAGTTTGATGGAAGCCTCAGTGATAGCGGCGGACGCATCCGCCTCGTTGATGCCTCGGGGAATCTCGTAGACCAGGTCGATTACCGCCCCGGGGGCGCCTGGCCCCGGTTGGCTGCGGGCGGTGGCAGCAGTCTGGAACTTATCCATCCGGATATGGACAACTCCTTGCCCAGCGCTTGGCGCGCCAGCGATGAAAGTGAAAAATCCAGTTTCGCCCGCTTCACCATCTCCGGCATCTATCGAGGGCTCGATGTCATCGGCATGGACACCGACTACCGCGAACTGCATTTCCACCTCGGCGGACCCTCGCACGTCATCCTCAGGAATATGTCCCTGACTCTCAACGGCGCGGGCAACAACTTCCTAGCCCGGGCCACCGCCATCTCCAACACCGGATCGGGCGCCGATGGGTGGCTCTGCCAGGGCAATCACGCCGGCAGCTTCTTCGACCGGCAGAATTTCCACCTCGTCGCCGAGGGACCCGGAGACAACCGGGCCAACCGCGCGGAATTCGACATCACTGGCATCGCCGCATTCCAGACCTACGAACTCACTTTCCAGGCCCGTTGGGTTTCCGGAACGCCGCGCATCATCGCCCAAACTTGGGATCACAGCATTGGGGGAGCTTTCGCCGTGCCCATTCCCGAGAACCTCGGAACACCCGGTTCTCCTAACTCACGCCTCATCGCGTTTCCCGAACCGCAGATCGCTGCCCTCCGGCATTCCCCCGCTGTCCCTGCCCCGGATACGCCCGTCCGCATCATCGCCGAGATCCAGTCCGATCCGGACTCCCCGCTCGCTTCGGTCGAAGTGATGCACCGGGCCGACAGCAGCAACGATTCCACGCCCTGGCTGCAAACACCCATGCTCGACGACGGCCTCGACGGGGACGACTACGCGGGCGACGGCATCTTCACGGCTACCCTGACAGATTACCCCATGGATGGCCAGATCGTTCAGTTTTACGTAGTCGCCACAGGAGAAAACAGCGCATCATCGCAATTCCCCGCCGCTGCTCCGGAACGCCCGGCGCTGTGGGTCGTTGACGCCGGTGAAACCCCCGCCGATTTGAACAGCCTGCGCTTCGTCGTTTCCGCCCGCGATCTCGACGCCCTGGGAGCCAATGGCGGAACGGCGGCTCATCAGTACCGTTATCCCCGGCTGTCGGATCACTATTTCAACGCCACCTTCATTTCTAACGAAGACAAAATATTCTATGGAACGGAGATCCGGAAGAGCGGGAACCCACAAGTGCGCGCCGCTGGAAACGGCCTGGCCCGCGCCGAATGGAGAACGCCAGGCGACCGCCCCTTCCGCGGCCGTATCGAACACGCCTACGATGAAAACGCCGCCAGCGACGACCTGCGCTACGACAGCCGTTTGACGCGCTACTGGCTCTCCCTGCTCGGTCACCCGGCCAGCGACAACGAATTTGTCCGCGTCATCATCAACGGCAGCGAACCCGCTCTGCGCGAGGCTGTCGAGCCCGTGGATCAAGCGTTTCTCGAACGCCGCCTCGTCAACGGAGCCCAAGGGGAACTGTACGCAATGGAAGACGAATGGTGGTTCGAAGACGATTGGACCTCCAACAGCCGCAATGCCGACTGGACCTTCAAGGACGCTACCGAACCGGCCCGCTACCACACGGAATGGGCCCGGCGCACCCGCGCCGCCGAATACGACTACGGAGCCCTCATCGCCATGATGCGCGCCATCTCCGGAGAAAACATCACGGAGGATGAAATCAATCGCATGTTCGATCCAGACCTCATGGCTCTCCACGCCGCAGTGCGTGGTTATGCGGGCGACTGGGATTCCGCCTCCAACAATCGCGGAGACAACGAGTATTTCTATCGCAAGTCCACCGACGGCCGCTTCATGTTCCTGCACCGGGACAGTGAACTGGCTTTCACCGGAGCCGGAGCGCCTTTCCTGCCCGATCTCAACGGAGTCAGTCTCTATTATCAACAACCCTCCGTCCGCCGTCTTTACCAGCACTACCTGACCGTCCTGCTCGACAGCTACACCGCCGGCTCTGCGCGGCTGAACGCTTGGTTCGACGCGGAAGAAAACGCTTCCGGAGTCTATGCCGTCAACCGGAACCGATACACGGGCTGGTTCACCAACCGGCGCGCTGGCGCCTTGGCCCAGATCGGAAACTCCTACACTGCCGGTTTCTCCATCAGCACGGGCGACGGCTCATCCCTCACAACCTCCGAAGACACCCTTACCCTGGAGGGCGAGAGCCCGTCGTCCGTGTATCTCGTGCGCGTCGCCGGCCATCCCGAAGCCGTCTTCCGCTGGCGCGCAGAGAACGCCTGGGAATTGAGCGGAATCGTGCTGTCTCGCGGAACAACGCTATTGATCGTGGAAGGCGTCGATAGCACCGGAAACGTCGTCCACAGCACGACCTTCGCCGTGAACAAGCCGGAGAACGCCCCGCCCGTTGTCGTGCTGGACTCCCACCCCACCCCGCTCGACCTCCCCTTCACCCAACGCCTGGAACTCGACGCCTCGCCGAGCTACGACCCCGAAGGGGCGGCGCTCCTCTTTCACTGGGAGGCTTCTCCGCCTGAAGATCTCGTCCTCTATCCTGTCAGCCCCTCCCGGACCTCAGCCGTTTTTGCCCGCCCCGGCCTTTACACCTTCATCGTGTCCGCCGAGGACGCCTCGGGAGCCGAGGGGAGCGCGAACCGCGAAGCCTCCGTCTACGCCCCTGGAGATCGCTATGATTTTGACGAGCCGATGCTGCCGGCCGGCCTCGAGGTTCTCAACGCCGTCCCTCTCGCTGTGGATCCCGGGGCCAACTGGTATTCCCTCGATGACGATCCCGGCAGTCTTGCCATTTACGTTCAGGACCGTTCCCCGAACAGCCTGTCCACGCGCAATTCCCGGTGCCCCATCATCCAGCGCCCTATGCCAGCCGGCGGCGATTGGTCGATTCAAACAGAACTGACCCTCACAGGCCGCCAACTGGGCAGGTTCATGGCAGGTCTGACCGTGGAAATGTTGGAAGGAGAGGACGCCCAGCGCTACGCCATCGGCCTCCGCGATGGAGATACGCTTGCCGCCCTCTACCCAGGTAGAAACAATTTGTCCGACCTGGCCGCCATCGATTTTCCTGCCGGAAATGTGACGCTCCGGATCCGCCGGGATGCGGATGTCCTCCGCTTTGATTACCGGACCGGCCCCAGCGGACCCTGGCAAGAACTCGCCTCTCAGGAAATAGCGCCCGAGTCCTCTGGTCTCACCGGGGGCGTTTTTGTTTCCACCAGCCTCGCCCAGAGTGTCCGCGCCTCGTTCGACTACCTCATGCTGGTGGATCCCTCCGGCGCTTCTCCCTTGCAACGCTCCCTCCGCGTCTCCGAGATCCTCTACCGTCCGTTGGATGGGAATCCCTATGAGTTCATCGAGTTCACCAATACGGGTCCCGAGACCATCTCCCTCGCCGGAACGACCCTCAGCGGTGGCGACCCCGTCGAGACGCTCGTCCTGGGCGATGTCCAGCTTGATCCCGGCGCGTTCACCGTTGTCAGCGCCAGCGCCTCGGCCCTCCGTGCAATCTACGGAGATCAGTTGCCCGTAGCGGCAGAGTGGCCTGGAGGAAACCTCAGCGATTTGGGCGAACGCATCGAAATCCTCGACCCCTCCGGCAGGATCATTCAAAGTTTCATCTATAGCAGCGGCGCCGGTTGGCCCCAGGAAGCCAGCTTGTCCGGCAAATCTCTCGAAGTGCTTGATCCGCATGGCGACTATAGTCTCGGTGAAAACTGGCGAGCCAGCGCCGAAACCGGCGGATCACCCGGCGGCTTTGTGCTCTCTCCCGGTGGCAGTCCGTTATTGGGGCTGAGTCAGACGACTTTCCAGTTTTTCTCCTACGTCGGCGAGCCGGCGGCGGCGCAACGTGTCGCCATTCGCAATGCCGCCGCAAGCGACGAAACGATGACCTACACCATCAGCGGACTGCCCGACTGGCTCAGCGCAACCCCTGACCAGGGCTCCTCCGCCTCTCCCCTGGAGATCAATGAGCACACTCTCTCCCTCGCTACCGGAGCCATTCCGCCCGGCGAATACTTCGCCGAACTCACCGTCGACAGTCCAGAAGCGGCTAACAGCCCGCAAACCGTGTTCGTGAGCCTGTCGCTCACCGACCCGAACGATCCGGACGGCGACGGCCTATCCAACGCTGAGGAAGAAGCCCTCGGCACGGATCCCGCTCTGGCCGACACGGACGGCGACGGATTCAATGATGGATTGGAGGTCGCGCTCGGCACCGATCCCCTAGACGGCAGTTCGAGTTTTCGCATCCTTTCCGCCGATGCGGCGGCGGATGGCTCGAGCGTGTTTATCACCTGGACCAGCGCGCCGGGCAACACCTACTTACTCGAGAGCAGCCAAGATCTCGCAGGCGAAGGCTGGCAAACCCTCATGGAAGTGCCCGGCGCAGAAGAGGCCGATGAAACCACGGCGGAGGATCACCCTCCCGCGGGCGCCTCGCAGCTTCTCTACCGGGTCCGGTTTAAAGGCGCTCCGTAAGGCGCCGCCTCACGACACGCCCGTTTGCGCAGCGCGATCAAGCGTCCCCTTTCCCCATCCACCAGGGAGCGCTGGCAAACCACAAAACCGTTCCCAGGAGCATCCAGAATTCGAGGGCTGATTGCGGGATCCGGCCCGCCGCGTAAAGCAACGGCGGCAGCAGAGTCAAAACCCCCAAAGCCAGCCCCGAAACCGCAACCGCGGCGCGTTTCGCATTCATAGATTTCATGGAAGTCTCACAACATCGAACGCCGCGGAAGGCGCTTGCTTGCCGTCAAGTAGAGCAACCCAGCGGCCAGCCAAGCTGGAACAGCGAGAAACGGCGGCCAAACCCAGTGGGTCCAAACAAAATCAACGAGGCAAAAGCCCACTGGGATCAACCATGCCGCCAGAACCGCAGGATTCAGAGCGGCTCCAGTCGTCGCCGCATAGTCTCGCATCAATCCCCAGCGCTCTCCGGCCCAATGATTGAGGAAAACGATCGCGCCGGCCGGCGCCAAGATGGTCCCGTAGATGCCCACGAAATCGAGGAGCCGCATGGCAACGGCGGGAAATACTCCCGCCACCGTCGCCACGCCCCCCGCCAACAGGGTCATCCAGGCGCGTGAACTGCGCGGAAAGATCCCCTGAAACGCCAGCCCGGCCCGGTATATTGTGGGGTTCGCCGTCGTCCAGCCCGCAACAATCACGCAAACGAGTCCCGCGAACCCCACCGCGTTTTCGACCATCGGCCCCGGGGCATTGGCGGGAGATTCCGGATTCCGTTGGACCTCCAAGGCGAACAGAATCGAGGCGGAAATCCAGGCCAGGAAATGGCCCAGATACATACCCGCAGCCGAGGCCCATCCGTAGGAGGCCTTGCGCGCATAGCGAAGCACAGACATGTCCGACATGCCCAGGTGCATGGCCGCGTTGCAGCACCAGGCGAAAATGAGCACGTGCCAAAAAGTGAGTTTCACGGATCCGGCAAGCGGCTCGCTCCCTTTCCAAATCTCCGCCGCTGATCGCGCATCCAGTTTCGGCAAGGTCACCACCGCACAGGCGATGAAGATGAGAATCATCCACGGCGCGGCCAGGTTCGCCACCCGGGCCACGGAATCGTATCCCCGCGCCGCCACCACCGCGATCACTGCGCCCAAGAGCAATACGATCACCACCCAGGACACACCCGTGGGCATCAAGTCCTGTAAGGTAGGTTGCCTCACTTCGAGAGGGATACCCACGCCCTGCAGAGCCGGAACTACCGCCGTCGCGGAGACAGTGATCATGGCGCCGGCCAAAAAGCAGAAGAGGATTCCGTTGGCCAGATTGTAGAGCGCCACCACACGCCGCCCGGCGATTCTCTCCAACTGAGCATACAGGGTCAGGCGCGTTCTCGTCGCCACGGGCGCACAGACGAATCGCCAGCTCAACACCGCTAGCAAATTCCCTAACAAGAGACCCGCAAACAAATCAAATACCCCCACGCCCCCAGCCAGAAACATGGGCCCAATCATAAACTCCGTGCCGGCCGTGTGCTCTCCCGCATACATGCCCCAAAATTTCGCCGGGCCCTTCAAGGCCTTCTCCGGCACGGGTTCGCGCTCGTGCTCGTCAGCCGCATGAAGGGCCTGCTCGAGTCCTGAGCTGTCTTCGGCGCCTCGATTCATGGCTCGCTCCCGGCAAATAGAGATTGATGGCCTAACGGAGAAATGCTTCGGTCAGCCCACCGTCCACTGGCAGAATATGCCCGGTGGTCCGGCTCGATCCGTCACCGAGTAAAAACAGGATGGCCGCCGCTTGATCCTCGAGCGTGATGATGCTTTTCGTCAGGGTCCGCTCAGAATAAAATCCGGCAAGACGGTCGCGCAAGACTTCGGTTTCCTCTTCCGGATCGTGGGCGATGCCGTACTTGGCCAAGGACGACAAGACGCGCTCGCGCGGAAACATGGAACTTCCCGCCAGAACCGTTGCCGGCGCGACGGCGTTGACGCGCGCAAGCGGCGCGAGTTCGACCGCCAACTCCCGCACGAGATGATTGGCCGCGGCCTTGCTGGCGTCGTAAGCCAGACTCCCTTTCTTGGCCACCACCGCGTTGGCGCTGGTCGTTGCCACAAGGCTCCCGGACAGACCCTGGGCTCGCCAGATTCGTTCCGCCTCCTTTGCCGTCAGATAGAGCCCTGTCGCGTTCACAGCGAAAACCGGCGCCCATGCGGAATCCGCAATACACCCTTCCGCGCTGGGCGGCGGAAAGATGCCTGCTGTGACCAGCACATGGTCGATGCCTCCATAGGCATAACACGCATCTTCAAAAAGGGCCCGGATGCCGGCCCGGTTCGTGACGTCCCCGCCCCGGCCAATGGCGTTGCCGCAAGCCGAAAGACCCGTCCCCCCAACGCCCAAGAGCGGACCGGCCGCCGCAGCGATTTCGCCAGCCGCCGCCTCGGCCTCTGCTTCGGACCGGTCGGCGCAGACCACGTGCGCTCCCCGTCCCGCCAGTCTCCGCGCCGTGTGCCGGCCAATGCCGCTGCCCGCGCCCACGACCACCACCACCCGCCGGCCCCATTCCGGTTCCGGAGGCATTCGCCGGAGCTTGGCCTCTTCCAAGGCCCAATACTCGATGTCGAACGCTTCCTGCTCTGGCAACGCAACATAGCAATCAATCGCTTCGGCGCCTCGCATCACTTCAACCGCACAATCATAGAACTCCGCGGTCACGCGAGACTCGGTTTTGTTCCGTCCCCACGCGAGCATCCCGATCCCGGGGATGAGCACCACCGTCGGATTGGGGTCCCGCATAGGGGGCGAGTCCGGCCGGCGGCAACGCTCGTAGTAAGCCGCATAATCGGCGCGGTATGCTTCGAGCCCTTCCTGGAGCTTCCGCCGCAGCGCGTCCGGCGATTCCCCGTGCGGATCCCAGTCCACAAACAATGGCTTGATCTTCGTGCGGAGAAAATGATCGGGACACGAGGTTCCCATCTCCGCCAGCCGGGCCGCGTCGCAGCTATTCACGAAACGCAGCATCGCAGGCGATGCATGGACCGTGGCCAACAGCCGGCCGCGCCCGCTCAACTGGCCCCTCAGCCACGGCAGCAATTCGCAGGTCAGCGCCCGGGCCCGGTCCGCGGGTAAGCCCCCATACTTCTCTCCTCCGAATGTCGCCTCGCCACGCTCACGGTCTTCCACAAACCGCGCAGCGCGCTCGATCAGTTCCAGCGAACACTCATAACAAGACTTGCCGTCCTCCGCCCAGTTGATGAGCCCGTGCTGGCCGAGATTGATGCCCTGCGCCTCAGGGTGCGCCCGGCAGACCTCCGAAAGCATCAGCCCCAAATCGAATCCCGGCCGCTGCCAGGGAACGTGGATCACCTCCTCTCCAAACACTTCCCGCGTCAATTCCGCAGACCGGCTGCAAGCCGAAATCGCGATGAACGCGTTCGGATGCGTATGATCGACGTGACGATGCGGGATAAACCCGTGCAGCGGCGTATCGATCGAAGGCGCGCGCGTGCTCAGCCCGAAGGCGCAGTGCGGATACATCCCCACCATCGCGTCCTCGACTGCTGTCTTGGGACCGCGGATCTCCGCCTCGTCCCAAAGTCGACGTAATCCGTTCAATTTGTCGAGATACAACGCCGCGAAATGTTCGCGGCCCGCCGTGCGCAGATCTCCGCCCGACCCTTTCACCCACAAAACTTCCGTCGCCCCGCCCGTGAGCGAGTCCGTCTCCAAAAGCTTCGCAGAAGTGTTGCCGCCCCCCGTGTTCGTGATCCGCTGGTCGCTGCCCAACAAGCGGGACCGGTAGACCAATTCTTCGACGCCGCCGGCTTGCGGAGCCTCAGCCTCGTTCCACAGGTAACAAACGTGACGGTAGTCTTCCGAACGAAATCGCGACATCGTATGTTCCTCAAGCATAACGAACCGGCTCGAGCGCGCCTCTCTCGGCCCGCCTGCGCCGCCGGTCCGCGGCTGCGGCCTCCTGATAGCCGCTCTCGCGAAAGGCGGCGAGCGGTTCTTCCGCCAATCCGCGATTTCGCCGCCAGTCCGCCAGCACGGGCGTCACGTCGGTGCGAAACGCGCGTTGCAACTCCATTTCGGCATCCACAATCCGGCCCGTCCGCTGCAGCGTTTCCAGCTTCGCGTGATCCACCAGCGCAGCCTTCCCCCACAACTCCTGAGCGAACGTTGCCGTCTGAATCATAGCCTCGATCTTCGGCTTCAAGTTATGGCTCTGATCCACCATGTACTCCACGCGGGGCAGCGATCCTCCGCGATCCGCAGCGAAACTGAATATCTCGTGAAAGATGCGAAAGACTTGATAGGGATCGATCGATCCCAAGGTGAGATCGTCGTCCGCGTAACGCCGGTCATTGAAATGAAATCCGCCCAGCATGTCTTCGTCAAGCAGCCACGCGACGATCTGTTCAATGTTTTGAGCGAGGTAA
>DATKCT010000168.1:0-27657 GCA_035513055.1 Verrucomicrobiales bacterium
CGCACCCGATCAGCCCGGCCCGGCGCGCCTTGACCGCCGGCTCGCCGGCGCCCGCTGCCGATGCGCTGGACCAGGCCCCGAACGCCAACCCGGCGGTCCCGCTTTGCAAGAAATCGCGTCTGTCCATACCGGACAGTCTACTGGTCGCAACGGCCCGCGCTCAAGCCCGGAAAAGCAAGAGCCGCGAAGCTAACCCCACTTTCCTGTTTTCGCCCGCTCCTGTCGCAGAAAAACCGCCGCGGCCCGCGCCCCATCGCCGTGCCTCCCCCCCCGGCGCCGCCCCACTTTCCTGTTTTCGCCCGCCCCTGTCGCAGAAAAACCGCCGCGGCCCGCGCCCCATCCTACAATTGCTTGGCTTGAGCAAGGCAGATGAAGTCCCCCGGCGCAAAGCAACGGCCTTTCTCCTTCCTTTCTGGGAATCGGTCCGTTCCCGTTTCCTCCGCTCTCTATCTCGTGTGGTGTTTGCGAAATATGGAGACAAATCAAGTTTTTCGAGGGTGAGAAGATTTGCTCGCTACGCTCGAGTTTTTTTTGAATCGCGGCCCTCTTTTCTCATTTCTGCGTTGCTCGCCGGTCGCTGAGCTGGCTCAACTCCCTTCTCGGGCCTTGAACTGAAAAAAGATTGCTCGCGAGTTTTGCCCACCTGCCCACCTAATTCGCAAACGCCAGACTAGCGCGATTTGCGGTTGAGAGCCCCGGCCGCTTCCGCTAGCATCCTTCTCAGGGCGTGATTTTGGGACGCATCCGGCCCGTTCCTTCCTCATCCCCTCCGGACCGAGACAGACGCACCGGGGCAGGATTCGACGGCAGCCGCATGAGGATCTCCATTTTCACCGACAGTTTCCTGCCCTACATCTCCGGCGTCACCACCTGCGTCCTCAACCAGGCCAATGAGTTTCGCCGCCGGGGTCACGCAGTGCAGATCCATCGCCCGCGTCCGCCCCGCAGCGCGGACGGTTTGCCGGGGCTCAATCGTGGAGTCGCGGTGCACAACCTGCTCTTCTCCCTGCCCGTCTGCCGCTTCCCTCAGTTGCGGCTGGCGCTGCCGCTCCTGCTCCCGACCCTCTTCCGCCTCCGGCGCTTCCGGCCCGATGTGATTCACACTCACACCGAGTGGGGTTGCGGCATCGAGAGCCTCATGGCTTCGCGCCTCCTGAAGACGCCTCTCGTTGCAACGCTCCACACCTTCTACGCCGACCCGGGCTACCTCCAACATCTCCCCTTCTCCCGCGGATCTGGCGTTCACCGCGCGTTGTGGGCCTTCCTCATGGCTTTTTACAACAAGTGTAACGCCGTCATCACGCCATCGCACAGCGCCCTCGACGAACTCACCCGCAGAGGGCTGCGCCCGCCTTCGTTTCTCATCGAGAACGGCATCGGCGCCCCGCGGCTGCGCGATCCGGCTTTCCTCTTGCGCCGCCGGCGCGAACTCGGACTCGAAGGGGGACCGCACTTCATTTATGTCGGACGCATCTCGCAGGAGAAATCCCTCGATGTCTTGGCCCGTGCCTTCGCCCGGGTCGCCCCGGCCCTGCCAGAAAGCCGTCTCATCCTCGTCGGCGACGGTCCGGGAAAACCGGATCTCGCTCGCCTCTTCGCTTCTCTGGGAATCGCGTCGCGGGTCACCGACCTCGGAATGATTCCCCACGACCGGCTTATCGACGAAAACGTCCCGCTGCTCGGAGACGTCTTTGTGACCGCGAGCAAGACGGAGAATCATCCGGTCAGCCTCCTGGAAGCGCTGGCCTTCGGTCTGCCCATGATCGGCCCCGGCGCACGCGGCATTCCCGAACTCATCCGGCACGAGGTCAACGGGTTGATCTTTCCGGCCGACGATACCGAGGCCCTGGCCGCGCATATGCAGCTCCTGGCGATCGATCCCGCCCTCCGCCGCCGGCTCCATGAGGGGGCGCTGAGCGGAGGGGCCCGCTATTTGATGCAGCGGGCCGGCGACCGCCTCGAGGAAGCCTACGACGCCGTGCTCGGGCGAGCCCCGGCCCCTTCGGCCGTCTCTCCGCAGGCCGCGTAACCTAACAAACGGCGGCATTCCCGCACCGGCGCCGAGCGCTCGATACGCTTCCGCAGAGCCGGATCGTCCCTCCGCTTCCTCGCCGGCTGCACCCGCAGAGTCCGGATCATCTCTCCGCCGTCGTCGGAACCCCAACGCCAGCGGTAACCCTCCGGCGCTCCGTAACGGTCGGCGCCTTCGCTCCGTTCCGATCCGATGTGCCGGAACACGCGGGCCGTCTCCGGAGCCGGCGCTCGCACCAAATCCTCGTAACGCACCAGACACACGTTGTCCTGGCGGTGCGACAACCCGGCCAAGCGTTTCGTCACCACGGCCCAATACCGCTCCAGCAGTATGCGGTCGCACCACGGACCCAACCATTTCGCGCCGGGGCCGAACATCATCGACTTGAGCGACTGCACAGTTTCCAGGGCATCCCGCACTAGGACGACATGGCGACCGGACGCGAAATCGCCCAGCCGCGGATAACGCCGCACTTCGTGAAACCAGCAGGGTCGCTTCAAGACCACAATCCGTTCCCGGCACAGGGAGAAAACCTCCGCCCCGCGCCCGGCGCCATAGCGTTGAAAATCGACTTCGGGCAGATTGGAAACGTCGTCCGCCACCGCCAGCAAGGCTTTCAACAGAGTCGAGCCCGACCGCATCGGAGAGAGAAGACACACCGCCGCTCGCTCAGTCGCCGTCTGCATAGCCCGGATTGCTCATACCGTTTCGTCTCGAGGCGTTGCGAACCCCTTTCGGCCAGCCGGGCGAAGCGAGACAGCCAGCCCGAAAGGCTGCCCGAAAAGCGGAGAGCAGCGACGGCAACGCCGCACGCAGCCGAGGGCGCAGAGCTGGGTGAGTAGACTCTGTTCAAGCCCGAGGCAAGCAGAACGAAGGCGGGATGAGGCGCAGATCGCCACAGCAGAAAGGGTGTGAGGGTATGGGAAATGCGGGTTATGGCCCTGGCGCCCCCACTTCAGCGGTTCCCACGAGTCGAGCCGGCATCGGCGATAACGACAGGAACCGGTTCACCGCATTCAGATAGGCTCGCGCGCTCGCCTCCACCACGTCCGTGCTGGCGCCTTTGCCGGTCACCAGGACGCCGTCGCCAAAATCGGATTTCAGCGTGACTTCACCCAGGGCATCCTTGCCTTGGGTCGCCGCCTGAACGTGATACTCCCGCAGATGCCCGCGCTGCTGCAGGATCCGGTCGATCGCTTTCATCGCGGCATCCACCGCTCCGTTGCCGGGACTCGAATCCTCCAAGGTTTCTTCCCCGCGCCGCAGCCGCACCGTGGCCGTCGGAATCGTCGTCGAACCGGAGCTGACATGCAGATAATCGAGGAGGTAGGACTCGCCCGCCGTCTGAATGGAATCGTCCACCAGCGCCGCCAGATCATCGTCATAGACGAACTTCTTGCGGTCGCCCACTTCTTTGAAACGTTGGAAGACCGATTCAATCTCTTCTGTCGAGAGATGGTGCCCCAGATCCTTGAGCCGCTTCACCACGGCGTGACGCCCGCTGTGCTTGGTCAGCGGCAGCTCCGTCTCGCCCCAGCCCACGTCGTGCGGGTCCATGATCTCGTAGGTCTCCCGCTTCTTCAATATGCCGTCCTGGTGAATGCCGGCGCTGTGAGCGAATGCGTTCTCCCCCACGATGGCCTTGTTGCGCTGCACCAGAAGACTTGTCATTCGACTAACCAAACGCGAGGTCTTCACGATTTCCGAAGTCTCGATCGTCGTGTGCGCCGGACCGTACGCGCCTGGACGCGTGCGCAAAGCCATAACCACCTCTTCGATCGCGGCGTTCCCCGCGCGTTCGCCGATGCCATTGACCGTTCCCTCGATCTGCCTGGCTCCGGCTCGGACCGCCGCCAGGGAATTGGCCACCGCCAAACCCAAGTCGTTATGGCAATGGACGCTGATGACCGCATCGGCGATGTTGCGGACGTTGTCGAAGAGATAGCGGATGAGTTCGCTAAACTCTTCCGGGACGGCGTATCCCACCGTGTCCGGGATATTCACCGTCGTCGCCCCCGCCTCGATCACCGCTTCGGTCACCTTGGCCAGAAACTCCGGCTCCGTCCGCGATGCGTCTTCCGGCGAGAATTCCACGTCCCGCACATAGCCGCGCGCCCGTTGCACTCCCTCCACGGCCAGGCGGATGATCTCCTCATTCGCCTTCTTGAGCTTGTGCTCGCGATGGATCTTCGAGGTGGCCAGAAAAACGTGGATCCGTCCCCGTTCCCCCGCCGGTTTAACCGCTTCAGCGGCCGCATCGATGTCGCCGGGGACACAGCGAGCCAGTCCGGCGATGATGGGTCCGCGGATCTCGGCGGCGATGCTGCGCACCGCCTCGAAATCGCCGGGGCTGATGACCGGAAAACCGGCTTCGATGATGTCGACCCGGAGCCGGGCCAGTTGATGGGCGACCTCCATTTTCTCGCGGAAATTCATGGAAGCGCCGGGGCACTGTTCCCCGTCGCGCAGGGTGGTATCGAATATGCGAACGTGATTTGTCATGGATGGAAATGGTGAATGGGTGCGGTGAGAGAAAGAGAAAAGGGAACGCCATTGCGCTTCCCAAGGTCCAAACCTGATGCGGAGCGCTGCCCGGCCTGAATCAGGCGCAGAAAAACCGCCCCGCGCTGCTAAGTCGCAGGTCACCCAACGCCATCGTCATCAGGTGGGAGCGGTGGAAATCCATAACTTCGCGCTTTCTACGACATCCAATCAGCGCTGTCAAACGAAAATATCACCTTATTCCCGCTCGTCACCGCCTAGGCGCCAACGGGAGTCGGGAGGGCGCGTTTTGATGGGGAGCGGAGGCGGGAGACGCCGCCTCTCCTTGGCCGTGGACCTGCCACGGCGCTGAGCGCCTCGAAAAAGAGCGACAATTCTCGCCGCAGTCCTAGAGCGCAGAAATAAGAAAAGAGGGCCGCGATTCTAAAAAACTCGAGCGTATCGAGCAAATCTTCTCACCCTCGAAAAACTTGTTTTGTCTACCTATTTCGCAAACACCACACTAGCTTGGGCAACCCGGCGTGGGCGAGCGGCCAAAACCGCGATGTGGCGGGAGACTCCATGCTCTTCCTAACTGTGCAGGTCCAGAATGAGCCGCAGACCGGCTGTTTCAGGGCGCCTCTTGAGGCATCTCGCGCACGCGCAGGAATCCGGCGCGCTCGAAGGGGGGCCGCAGAGTTGCTTCGATCCCGGTTCCGGAGACGGACTGAAGATCCTCCCAGGACCCGGGCTCCAGCGAACGGCTGAACTGGACGGTGTGACGAGTTCCGTTCCGGGTCGGGAAGAGGAATCGCAGCCCCCCGTCGCCTGGATCATACTCCAACAGAGGTTGGGAAAGGTTCGCGGCGAACGGAGATGGTTTCCCGAGCCGCCAGCCGTCGCCTAACCGGAACAGGGCTTGATCCAAACCCAGCGCCGGAGTGTTTACTTCATCGAGGTAAATCACGCCGCCCTGTGCCGCGGACGCGGTGAGTAGCAGGAAATCGCTGGAACGATCGATGCGAAACGGAGCGTGCAAGGCGCCCTGCCCTATGTTGTTGTCGGCGTATATCACGATGTGCTCCCCGGGAGCGAGGACAAGACCCTTCGGAAAGGTGAAAATGTCCTCGGTATCGGGGTGCCGGCTGCGCGCCAGGCTGACCCCATCCAAGGAAACGGGCTCGACGCCGGCATTGCGGATTTCCACGTAATCAGGCGTCCCGCCGCTCTCGTCCCGCAAGCCGGTGCGATTGTCGGCGACGACCTCCGAGAGCTGCAGCGCGGGGCCCGCGCCAATAGCGAGGGAAAAGGTGTTGTTGAGTCCATCGTCGCCATCGAAACCGCCGCCGCCGGGCTCCACCACGACTCGCCCGCTAAGGTCGACGCCTTCGAGGACGAAGCGGATCTCGGCGCCTGCGGGAAGGCCGCCTTCCAGTGCGCCGGTGAAGATGCCGTCGAGCCGGTCGCCGTCATCATGCATACCGTCGTCGAAGAGGACCGTGCGATACACTTCCGGATCTGCGACGTCCACGCGGCGGTAGAGAAGACAGAGACTCATGAGGCCGATGTCATCGGTTGCGCGAGCCCGGGCCACGATGGAACGGCCCGCCGCGAGGGTAGGCAAGTCGAAACCGAGGAACTCGATTTCCGGTTCCACCGGGCCGTTGTCGGTGTTAGGCCCGCCCGGGGTGGGAATGGAGTTGGCGACGAAGGAGGGCAAGCCATCCGCATAACGGGCGTAGGAAACATTCTCCTGCTGGGAGGGATAGTTGACCCGGTCGGCCTCCCCACCGTCAGGGTCGAGCAATCGCAGGGTTCCGCCTTCCCCCGGCAGGCGGAACCCCGTGTGCCAGGGGCTGCGCGTCTGGGTCGAGAAGACCACGACTTGATAGCCCGGGCCCGGCACGACGGAATCCTCCGGAAACCGGTAAGTGAGCGATTGCCCAGCGACGGGGAGGAACTCGAGAGTCCATCCTTCAAGGAACAGGGGCTCGTCGCCTCCCTGATAGATCTCGACCCAGTCGGGCTTCTTCCCATAGTCCGAATCGAGGGAGATCTGGTTGTTCACGGCGAGGATCTCATTGATGACCGGACCGGACCCGGTTTGGCGTTGCGAGAGTTCCCGCGTGGATGGACCGACGCGCGTCCGGCGGCTGCTGAGCGCCGTCCACAGGACGTCGCCGGCTCCCGCCAGGTCGGCAAGGCCATCCCCATCCAGATCTCCGGCGGCGATGAGTGCAGCGCTAGGAACATCCACGCTGAGGGCGTGCCCGTATTCGCCGTCCGCGGTTTTTGTGAAGAGCATCAGGCAGGAAAGTACGCGGCAGGTCACCACCAGGTCCAATTCTCCATTCCCGTCGAAATCGCCTTGAGCCATTCCGGAAACGGAAAACTGCGCTTCGGGAAATGCCTCCAGTTCGGCCTCGAACGCCATCCCGGCCGCCCCGTAGTAGATGACGATCCCCTCGCCACTACCCATGATCAGGTCCGGATCGCCGTCGCCATCGATGTCGCTCGTCAGCAACTGGGTGGCTCCAAACTTGGCGGAGGAGGGCGGCGGATAGTCGCGCCGGGTCAGTTGCGGCGCGGTAAAGAGGTCTCCCCTGTTCTCAATGACGACGATGTCGCCGGCGTAACCCACTCCGGCCAAATCGATGTCGCCGTCTTGATCGAAGTCCCCGGTGACCATGGCGCGCGATTCGTAGGTGAAAAGTTCGGTGCGCACGTGCGTGAAAGATCCGTCGCCGCTTCCGCGAAAAAATGCGATGCGGCAGTCGAAATACCCCGCCGCCAAATCGGTCTTGCCGTCGCCGTCGAAGTCTCCGGGGACGAGAGCGAAGAGCCCGCCGGCGCGGTCGCCTGTCAGCACAAAACGCTCCTCGGGGGCGAACCCGCCACCGGGCAAGGCCAAGCGGACCGAGACGGAGCCTGGATGGGCCAAATTAACCGCCAGGACATCGATCCGGCCATCGCCATTGACGTCGAAAATGCTCTCGGCGCTGGGCAGGTCGCCGAGGTCGAAATGAACGGGAGGCGACAGGGAGCCATCCGGCTGCGAGTAGCGCAAGCTGTAGTCGCGGGCCTGCCGGTGCACTTGCAAGACGTCGTCCCGCCCATCGCCGTTGAAGTCCCGGAGCTGCAGCCCAACCACTTCGCCGTCGGTGGCGTAGATCTGCTCCAATTTCCCAAAGCCGGCGTGGCCGGGAAAGGCCGTAAGGACGGAAACATCCGAGGAGATGCGATTGATGACGGCGCCGTCGGGGTAACCGTCCTCGTTGAAGTCGGCGATCGCAATCTCTCTGGGGCTCACGCCGCTGGGAAGCTCGCCCATGGGAGTGAGTATGCCCTCCTCGTTCCGGTAGGTGAGGACGCGGTCGTAATTGCGCAAGACGACCACGAGATCGTTCCAACCATCGGCGTCGAGGTCGACGATACGCACCGAGCGGGGTCCGCCCGGAACAGTGAGGGTTTGATAGGGAAGATGAGAAAAGCGGTCCGCATGGGATACGCCCCGGTGAACCGTGAGTGTCCCCAAGTCGCGATTTGCCGAGACGAGGTCCGGAAGTCCGGAGCCGGCCGGAAGGGTCAGCGGCCCGGCGTCGAGGCTGTGGACAGACTCGGTGGGGATGGCCGCAACGACGCGCAGGACCGGATACTCGCCGGGTTCGATGACGGGAGCCGCAGTGAGATTGACAATCCGGCCGGACACATCTTCTCCATAGAAACGATAGGGAAGGGCGCGGGTAAAGAAATCAGCGGAAAGGTCCAACGTGAAGGATTCATCCTGTTCTCGCATCATCAGCCGCGACAGTTCCAGACCCTGCAGATTGAAGGAGAACCAGACCCGCTGCAGCACCTCCGGCCGGTCCACGTTGATCCGCAGAGCATGTGGCTCTTCCCCACCGGGCGCATAACTGAAGTCTACCAAAGCGATGCGAACACCGCTAAGGGAGAGGACCTCTTCTTCGCCGGCTTGATTGCTGCGGCCCGGTGTGGGAAGATCGAAAAACTGGGCGACTCCCGCTCGCGAAAGGCCGTAGGAAATGTCGGGCAACTGCTCGGGGAATCCGGGGTCGAAGCCATGCGCCTTCGAACCGGTTGGATCGAGCAGGGCAAGATACTCGCCTTCTTGACTCAGCCGAAATGAGGTGTGCAATGGACTGCCGGGACTGTTGCGATCCAATCCGGAGGCGAAGACCACAAGAAAGGCGCCGGGTTCGATGGTCAGGTCAGGAAACAACCAGCGGGCCTCGCCTTCGCGGTCGTCGGTGAGCCCCCAGCCCTCGAGGGACACCGGTTCGCCGGAGCGGTTGTGGAGCTCGATCCAGTCGTAGAACTGGCCGTCCTCGGCGGCCAAGGTCGACCGGTTCAAGGCCATGATCTCTGTGATGAGGATCTGGGCGCCGGCCGCGTCCAACGGGAGTTTCTGTTCTCCCGGAGGAAGAGAAGCGCTTCCCAATGGTTCGACCGGGTCGGCGCTGCTGAGCAACCAAGTGCGGCTGCTTTCAGCATGCGTGACCAAAAGGTCGGCTTGCGTGCCTTCGGAGGCCGGGATGGCCAGCAAACCGAAGACGGGTTTCGGGAAATCGTAGCGGAATGGACCAAGCTGAGGAAGGTCCTGGACGAGCACGAAAGATCCTTGTCCCAGGCCCCGGTAATGGAGCAGCCCGAGGCCTGGCCCGGCCACAGCGAGATCGTTAATCCCGTCGCCGTCGAAATCGCCCGCGGCGAGGTTGCGCGCTCCAGAGCCGGCGAGCAGCGGCGCGCCCGGCTCCCAGGATTCGCCGCGGTTCAAAAACAGGTGAACCTTGCCTTCGAAAGGAGCGGCAGCGGCCAGATCGGGAAGTTTGTCTCCGTCGAAATCCGCAGTCACGATCTGGCGCAGACCCTGACCGCCCGTCGCAAGGTGCAGCGGCTCTCCAAAAGTTCCGTCTCCCTGTCCTGGCAGAATGGTGACGGTTCCGTCGAGGTTGGCGACAGCGACGTCGGCGTGGCCGTCGCCGTCAAAGTCCGCTGTGGTCACCCCCTTGGGGCCTTCTATACCGAAGGCGGCGCTGACGCCGGGATCCCCGGCCTTGGAACGCTGATCAAAGGCGCGGAGATTGTCGAAGAGTTGGGCATGAGCCGGAGGCGGGAGAAGAGCTGCGAGAACGGCGAAGGCCGGCGCGGCGGCGACCGCGAAGCGCCAGAGAGGAGAGAAGTGCTGTTGCATGGGAAGAGAGGGCGTCGCTAACTACATAACGCCGGCGCGTGAAAAAGTGACGATATTCCTCAGAAAAGGCGGTCGACCGAGGCCGGCGGCCGCTGGCGGGCCGCATGCGTCCGCGGGCGAAGCGCCCCGCGCCACAATGAATTCTCTACCGGGGGCGGACACTCTTGATCGCCGTTGAGGCTCAGGAGTTCTGAGTTTCTGTTTCATCTGACGGAGGCAGCCAGAGAACGCGCAACCGGTAGAGATGGGGTCCGGGCTCATGGGCCGGCAGGGTGAAAACGGCTTGACCGGCCAGGATGCGGAGACCTTGCGGTGAGCCGCCGGGTTCGTAGCGCAGCAGTGTGCGGGCTGCGCCGCCGGCGTCGAGGCGCTCAATGATGTAGATCACGTCCGCGACGTTCGCCCGGAGGGAAAATGATAGGGTCCACTCGCCACCGGCATTCTTCTCCAACTGCAAAACCGGTCCGTCCGGCTTCAAGGGATCGGATCCACACGCGTACTCCAGGAACTGGTTCATTCCGTCGCCGTCGGAATCATCCTGTGGATGGGCCGGCAAGGGCGGGTCAAACTGCGCGAGCCATTCACTGTAGTGAACCCTCCGGAGAACCTCCTCCCGTTCCGGATAATCCAGGACGAAGCCCGGGTTGCCGTCCTCAGTGGGTGCGGGTAGCCATTGCGGGCTGAGCCCGAGCGGGAAGTCGAGCGCAAAGGTCCGCGGATCAAGCAGGTGTTCTGCAATGATCGCGCCCCAGGCAGTCAACGCCACCGTCCCGCTCAACGGAAAGTCGTCCGGCAACCCTTCCAGGACCGGCAGACCCCGGCCATAGTGGGCTTCGAAGGCGTCTTGGTTAGCGACGAGCAGCAAGGTCTGGCCCGGGGCCAGCAGCCGGAGCGGGTTGCCGCTGAAGAAATGACCGATTCTCGAGTAGGGAGCCGAAAGGTGAACTCCGGTGAGGTCCAGTATCTCCGAGCCCGCATTCGTCAATTCGAAGAAACGCAGTGACGCTGGTGTGGTCCGGCATTCCGTCAGTCTCAAGGCCCCGACCAGAGCGGCGCGATTCGCCTCCAAGACTCCGGCGGAGACAGCAGCGCCAGGATGACCGTGTTCCCCAGCTCCCGGGATCCAGGCCGAGGCTGGGCCGGAGGGATCGGAGGCCCAAAGGATAGCGTGCCCGCCTGTCCCTGGCGGTTCCTCCCGAATCCATGGCGTGTAGTCCGATTCCACAATTGGGTAACCCCCGGCAGCGATGCGAATGATTTCGCCATCCCCGCTCAGCCCGCCGGCAAACTCACCCGCCACCGGAATCTCATCCCCATAAAGACTGCGGAATTCGCCGCGCGCTCTCACAACCACAACCGTGGCGCCCGGATCGAGAGTCCGGACCTCGGCATCGCCAAAAGGAAACGAGATCCCGCCGGTGATGCTCAACGGGCTGAGATCCAGCGCTTCAGGACCCGAATTGAAAATCTCGATGAACTCGAACTCGCTCGGCGATACGCGCAGCTCGGTGATCCGCAGATACTCGCGCAGAGCGGCGTATTCGCTCACGCCGGGTCGCGGGCGGCCGGGCGACCCGCCCCAGTCCACGGAGCTTCCCCAGGCCGCCGGGTCTGCGTGGTCCGGGCGGGAGCCGGCATCGAGCAGTTCGACCGAATAACCATCCCCGTCGGCAAGCCCAGGCCAGGGGTTCCGGTCGGCAAAGCGAAACTCGGCCAATTGCTCGACTTCACGATAGCGCAAGCCGAGAAGACCTGGCTCATCGGCTTTCTGACTGAGGTCTCCGCAGGCAAACGGGGTGCACCACTGGCCAGCCACGGGCAGATCCGGGCCGTAGCGAAGGGTGAATGCCGAAAGATTCCGTACCGCCAGAAGGTAGCCGCCGGGCGGAACTTGCCGGATCACAGCGTGTTCGAGGAAAGAGAAACGAATGTCGCCGGTCACGGTGATATTCGTGAGATCCAACGGGACAGGGCCGTTGTTATGCAATTCGACGAACTCGAATTCGTCCTCGTCGGTGAATCCCGCGGCCGCTTCGACCTCGCTCGGTTTGGGTGGATGATACATAAACTCACTCACAACCAGCCAGCGCCGGAGCGCTTCGATCTCGCTCAGCGTCGAGAATGACGCGACGCCGGGAGACCAAGCCGCGCCAGCGGCGTTGACGGCGCGGATCCGCAAGAAAACGCTCCTCCCGGGAGGCAAGTCCTCGAGGACATGACTGACGCTTTCGCCAGCAGCCGGTGACGGCAAGTCCACGGCGTGCTCCCAGGCCGCAGCGTCGCCGCCGCCGTCGGCGCCCCCCCAGAAGAGCGTGAGAGCGGGCTCCGAAACGCCGGCGTCAGAGAGGAGAACGGAAACGGCTGCCTCTCGCGTGGTGATGGCTGTGACGACAGGCTGAGACAGTTTCGGATGGTCACGCGAAAGGGTCTCGAGGGGCCGAGGCTCAGACCAAGCCATCGCCGTCCCGGCGGAAACACGGGCCCGGAAGACGTAGGGGGAGCCGTCGGCAAGTCCCAAAATCAGGCCGGTGAACGACCCGGAGAATCCGCCCAAACTGACGGAATGCTCCCAGGCATCCCAATCGGCACCGCGATCCACCGTGTCCCAGAAAATGTTCACAGCCGGGCGCTCCCCAGCCCCATGATCCAGGATCCCGCTGACTTCCACGGTAGACCGGGTGGTCAGACCGAAGTCGAGATCCACCGCGAGGGAAGTTCCACCGAGAGGCAGAAGCCGCAGGTAGCCGCCGGGTCCGGGCGGCAAAGTCAGGGTCACGGGGGCGCCCGTTCCGGTGACAACACCGGGATCGAGACGCGTCCAGCGCATGAGATCAACGCTCGCCTCCACTGCGTAGTGCCGCCCGGGCTCAGTGAGGAAACTGGCTGCAAACACCCTTTCTCCAGAAGCCGAGGAGGCCATGCGTGGCTCCAAAGCCACAGGATGGGGATGACCCGGAGATCCTGGCGCCCTTTCCCAAATGGGTCCGGCCCTGCTCCAGGCCTCATCGGGGCCCAATTCGGGCACGGTCACCGCATCGGCGACCACCCGCGCGCCATTGGCCCCGGTGGTCATGAGGACGAGACGTTCTCCGGTCTCGATCCGAAATGGGGCGTGCAGCGGGCCCTGATCCGGATTGGAATCGAGGAAGACGAGGATCGATTCGCCTGGCTCAAGGATCGCGTCGAGCGGAAAAAGAAACGTCTCGTCGAGCGAAGCATCGAGACGTTGGGCCAAGAGAAAGCCGCCGAGAGGCAGCGGCCGGTCAGAGGTGTTTGTCAGTTCGACGTAGTCGGGCGTCTGGCCGGCCTCGTCGGTGGCCAGGGTGTCGTTCCGGGTCACCACCTCGCTCAAGAGCAGATCGGTGGCGGCGCGAACTCCGAGCGTGTGCGTTTCGGAAATTTCGTCGTCGTCGTCGTTCCCAGCGCCGCCGGGATCGGTCGCGGTTCGCCCGGTCAGATCGATGGCTTCAAGGTAGAATGCAATCTCGCCGCCGGCCGGCAGTCCGGAACTCAGGGTGTTGCCGAACACCCCGTCGAGAAAGGCGTCATCCCCGTGTTTGCCATCGTCGAAGAGCGCCAATTGGCCATCGAGTTCGGGCCGGTCCAAGCGGCGCCAGATCACCCGCACGCCAACGACGCCGAAGTCGTCGCCCGCCTCGGCCCGGAACTGAAGGGGATGTCCCGGCCGCAAGGTGGTGGGGTCAAAGTCGAGAAGGTGAATCACGGGGTCGATAAGCCCGCCGTCGACGTTGGCCGAGCCTGGAGTAGGACTTTGGTTGAAACCCCAACGCTTGCCGCCGTCGAAGAAGCGGCCGTAAGCGAAGTTCTGCCGCGCCGCAGGATAGTGGACGCGATCGAGTTCGGTCCCTTGCGCGTCTAACAAACGAAGTTCGCCTCCTTCTCCCGGAAGCCGGAATCCAGTGTGCATTTCGGAACGCAGCGATTCGGAGAACACAGCCAAAAGGTAACCGCCAGGCTCGACGACGACGGAAGATGGAAAAGCGAAGGCGCGCGGCTCGCCTGCCGGGAGGCCGTTCGCGCCAAGGCTGCGAAGCTCGAGGCGATGGCCCTCCATCCCGCGAGGCGAGCTGCTGTTGTTGTAAAGTTCGAGGTAATCCGCGGTTTTTCCACCATCAGAGAGCAAAGGAATCTCCGTATTACGCGGCAGCAGTTCGTTCAACAGGAGACCGGCGGCGAAAGCCCTTCCGGGCCGCCTGGGAAGATCCTCCGTGAGACGCGGAACCCGTTGGCTGAGTCCCGTCCAGAGAAGCCCCGCCCCCACGCCCACAAGGTCGGACGCTCCGTCGCCATCGAGATCTCCACTCGCCAAATAACGGGCGGCGGGCACTTGCACGGTCAGTTCACCCCGCACGAAACCCTCGCCGTCTTTGCGGATGAACGTCAGGCATCCGCGGTCCTCGCAGCCCACCGCCAGCGTTTCGGTCCGGCCGTCGCCGTCGAAATCGACGGTGGCCATCCCCGAAGCGGGAGCTTCCGCCCCGGGCAACGGCGCTGTGGGCGCTTCGAACCGCAGCCCGGGACCGCCCCGATACCAGAAAGTCCCGCCCAAACTCCCCACCACCAAATCGTTCCAGCCGTCGCCATCGAGATCTTCGGACCGTATCTCCTCCGCGCCGACCATTTCACCGGAGACGGGAGGAATGATGTGTTTCCACGGACCGAGATTGGCGACATTGAGCAGATCGCCGATTCCGTCGCCATCGAGATCGCCCGGATTCTCGACGATAACGACGTCTCCTTGCCAGCCCACCGTTGCGAAATCGAGGTCGCCGTCGCCGTCGAAGTCTTCTGGGATAATGCGACGGAATTCGAAAGTGAGTTCATGAACTCCAGTGAGGGTGAGGGTGAACTGGTTGGGTTCCCCCGCGGGTCGCGGATCGAACTGACCCCGGTAGAAGGCGACCCGGCAGTCGAAGATGCTGGCTGCGGCATCGAGCACGCCGTCCCCGTCGAAGTCCGCCATGGCTACGGTAAGGAAGCCGCGGTTAGAGCCATCGGCGACGCGCGGGTTCCCGGGAACCAGGTCGAAGCGAACAGGATCGAGATATCCGCCGCTCTTGTCGGAGAGAACGAGAACGAGACCACCCTCGTTCTCGAGATCGGGTATGATGAAGTCGCCCTCCCCGTCCCCATTGCAGTCCTCGAACTCGATGCCGCCCGGCAATTCGTCGAGCGGGAAAAACCAGGGAGGATCGAGCGTTCCGTCGTCGCGTGCGAGTTGGATCGAGATCTCTCCGGAACCACGGTAAACGAGGAGAACGTCGTCGCGCCCGTCGCCATTGGTGTCGCGCACAAGCACGCCGGAGGGGAGACCTTCGAGTTCGTAAACCAGGTCAAGGCGCCGAAAGGCAACTTGACCGGGAGCGGCCTGCAAAAGGCTGAGATCGTTGGAAATCCGGTTGATGACCGCCGCGTCGGGTTTGCCGTCGCCGGTGAAATCGGCCAGAGCCGCTTCACGGGGACTGCGTCCTACGGTGGCGGTGGAGAAAGGCAAGGCCGGAGCGTCTCCGGCCAACTCGGGATCCGCGAAAGACCCGCCGCGGTTGCGGTAGGTGACGACCTTGTCGGCGTTGCGCTGCACCACTACGAGATCATTCCAGCCGTCGCCGTCCATATCGGCAATGCGCACCGCGCGAGGCGCGCCGGGCACGGTGAGCACCTGAGCCGGCGCGGCGGCGAAACGTTGGTAGCCCGGCAGGCCGCGGCGGATGACGATGCGATTGGCGTCGCGTTCGGCGCTAACCAAATCGGGCAGGGCATCGTCTCGATCGTTCCGCGAGAACAGCGGCGCCAGGTCGAGGGAGCGGGTGGCGGCGGCGGAAAGGCTCGCGACAACGCCTAGCATGCCCGGTTGCGGAATGGCCCAGGCGTCCCGGGCCCTCAAGGCGCGAACCCGGCCGTCCTCGGTGCGGACGTGCACTTCAAGCCGGCTGTCTTCCATGAGCCGGCCGGGCGGAAGCGTGGCCAGAAAGCGCGCGGGATCGTCCGGGCCCGTTCGCATGAGCGTGCTGAGCGCAGAACGGCCGGATTCCCGCGACACGGTCAACCAGACTGTGTTGACCCGCCCGGGGTCCCGGAGCACAGCGGAGACGGAGACCGGCTGCCCAGGAAGGGGCGATGCCGGATCGAGAGTCAGGGACTCCAGCGCAACCAGCGCGACCGGCTCGAGAGAATCGATTCCGGCATTGTTAGCCCAACCCGGAGACGGCAGGGGAAAGAAGACCTGTCGGCCATTGTGATCGAGACCGTAGGAAATGTCGGCCACCTGATCAGGGAAAGTATCGGCGGGATCCTCCGGATCCCAGCGCGGAAAAGAGTGAACGATGGAACCGTTGCGAGTGAGGGCCAGGAACTCCCCGCCCGCGGCGAGCTTGAAGTTAGCATGGTGTTCCCCTCGAACACTGTTCGCGACCTCGCTCGCAAAAACGAGAAGAAAAGCGCCGGCAGGCATAACAATGTTAGGCAACGGCCATTTGAATAAGTCGCCCGCCTTGTCGGTGAGGTAATAGCCCGCCAGAGAGAGCGGTTGCGGGGAGACGTTGCAAAGCTCGATCCAATCGTGAAAGACGCCCCCGCGGCCCGCAATTGTGCGAGTGTTGTCCGCCATGAATTCGGTGATGAGAACGGCGCCCGGTTGAGAGCCGGCGTGGTCCTCCGGCAGCCGCTGTAAACCCGGTTCGAGCGGCCCGGACCGGTCCGGCTCCTCTGTGGCGAGCAGATAAAACGCATCGCTTTCGGCGTATCCAACCAGCAACTCGTCCCGCTGCCCATCGCGCGAGCGCAAGGTGTGAAGAGCGTAAACCGGCTTCGGAAAGAGCGTATCCTCCGGGCTGAGATCCGGGAGATCGCCCAGGACCTCGAACGCGCCCCCGCCCGTGCCGCGGTAATGCCGGAGCCCGGCCCCCGGTCCGGCCGCAGCGAGGTCCGCAATCCCATCGCCGTCGAAATCCCCAGACGTCAGGCTGCGCGCACCCGGCCAGGCAGCAAGCGCCTCAGCCTCGGAAAATGCGCCGTCGCCCTCATTCCAAAACAGATGCACTACGCCCTCGAAAGGAGCCGCGACGGCGAGATCCGGTCTCTCGTCGCCGTCGAGGTCTGCGGCGATGATCTCCCGCAGGGAGGAGCTTCCCGTTGGCAAATGGGTTGGGTTCTGAAAATCTCCTCCGCCACGGTTGATCAGTAGGGTCACCGACCCGTCGAGGTTGCTCACGGCGAGATCCGGAAGTCCGTCGTCATCGAAATCCGCGCAGGCGATCCCCTTGGGGCCTTCGTGGCCGAATACCGCGGGCAGGCTGGGATCCCCCAACTCGGTCCGGATCGGAAAAGCTTGCAAATGCTGGACCAGTGGGAGCTGGGACAGGTCGAACCCGTCCGCGAGACCGATGAACGGCACGTTGTGGAATAGCAGCGCAAGCAGCCACGCCGCCCGGGCCACGCCGCGTCTCATAGAGAGAACCCTCGCAGTTGAATGCTGAAAAAACCCGTTCATTCGTGGGTGCTTCGCCGATGACTGAATGCGACAGTTTATGACAACTCGCAGAACGGAGAACTCATCTTTTCCTTGGTCTGTGGAAATGAAAAGTGACGAAAATAAATAGGATGCGCGGAGGTCCGCTCAAGGAGACGACCCCTTTTCCTCGTCGCTGCCGGCGCCGCGCTTCTCGGAATCGCGCGAGATGCGGGCCGCAATCGTAGCGGCAGCCCAGCCGCCCAGAGCAGGATCCTCCGATTCTAGGGCCTCGCCAGCTTCCACGAGTCCGCGATGCGCGGCATCCATGGCCTCGCGATTGGCTGGCAAATCTGGCTGGTGCGCAGCAATTCGCGCCGCGAGGTCCGCGGCCAGGGCAAAGGCATGGACCCGCTCCCAGGCGTCCCCTTCCTCGCCCCGCAGAAGGTTTCCCTGGATCAGGACGGCGTCCCGCAGAGCGGCCAGCACCGATGGCGACGGGGCTCGGACGGCCAGAGGCCGAAGAAGTTCGACGGCTTGGCGGGCCCATGCGAGCGCGTCCCCATCCTGGCCAGGAACGGAGCCGCCGCCCGGAACCAGGGAACAAGCCGCCAACTTGCGCAACGCCTCGGCCAGGGCAATCTGAATCGCAGGCTGCCCGCCGCCTTCCCGCAAAATGTCCACCGACCGGCGATAGCAAGCACGCGCCGCGAGGAAATCGGATCGGGCCATGGCGGCGTCCCCCAGCGCAGTGTTTACCCTAGCAAGGCCCCTCCGGTTTCTGTAAGTTTCGTAGAGCGCCAGCGCTTCGCGGAGGCAGGTTTCCGCTTCTGATGGCTGCAACTGGAACAAACAGACGCCTTCCTGATATCGGAGATCGGCCAGCAACCGGTTCCAGGCGGCTTCCTTACGCAGCGCGGCGATGCGAGCGGTGTCTGCAGGATCAGACGATGCGGCGCTTCGGGCGAAGGCTGTCAAGGCCCGGGCATGCGGCTCCGCAACCTCCAGCGCATCGAGAGCCTCTCCGGTCCGTCCCAGAGCGTGAAGCGTCGCGGCTCGCAGAATCTGAACCCGGACGACCTGTTCACGGTAGGCGGCGGACTTTTTCCAGTTTGCGAGGTTGTGCCAGATCCGGGCGCTGGTCTCGAAACAGTGCCGGGCTTCCTCCCACCGGGTCTGATCGAGGTAAACCTCTCCTAACAGCGTAAGCGAATCCGCGTAATAACGGTTCCAACGCTCCTTGCTGGGTTCGAGTCGCGCTTGTTCACGACGGATGAGAGCTGATTGATTAGCCCAGCGGCTGGCCTCAAACGGAATTAGGGTCTTGCGCGCCAGTTCCGCGAGTTTGTAGGTGACGACGCCCAACAGCTCGACCGCTACGCCGCCAGGCAGAGGACCATCCGCCGCGCGAAGCGACTGGAGGTCGAGACGAGCCTCGTGATACTGCGCCTCGGCCTGATTCCACTTACCTTCCAAGGAAAGAGTTTCGGCCAGCTCCATCCGGTCGAACGCAAGCCCGGTGATGGTCTCAACTGCAGGCAGTTGGCTTCGCAAAGAGTTGCGCAGGCGGAGTGCTTCCCGGTGATGGTCCCGCGCTGTGGTCAGCCGTCCAAGATGGCGGCAGATCGCGGCCGTGTCGGTGTGGATATCCGCCAGGGTCATGAGCCACTCTGCCGGAACCGGCGCCGGAGCCGATGCGACTAGCTCAACAATAATATCCGCGGCCCGGTCTAAATGGCGGCGGGCTTCTTCCAAGGTTCCGCGGCCGAGGAGGTTTCCGCCGGTCTGCGCCAGCTCCAGGGCGCGCTGGAACTCCGCAATCGTCTGCTCCGCCTGCGCGCCGGATTCACTGGCGGAGGCGGCCAACGGGGCGCCGGAACTGCGGCGCATCGCGAAGAGCAAGGCGGCGCTGTCCGCATTCAAAAGACGGCGGTTTTCGAGGGACAGGAGAATGCTTTCGGCACGTTCGAGATGGGCCGTTCGAGTCCTCAACCCCCACGGCCGGCGCTGCTCGCCGAGGCGAGCCAAAAAGTGGTGTGCGGCGGCCCACAGAGGCCGGGTGCGGTGAGGCGTAACACCTCTTCCGCTTCGACAAAAGCCTCGTCGATCCGGTCGCATGCTTCCGCGGCGGCGGCGAAGCCGAGACGGATGCGCGCCTCCGGCCCCGATTCAACCGGCCCAGTCGCGAATTCGCGTTTCCCGTCCTGGATCGCCGCAAGGGCGGAGCGGTAAGAGTCCAGAGCCTCTCCGGAGGCGCCCGCTCGAAGCTGCGTTTCTCCGAGGTAGGCATGCAGGGAAGCTGCGACGCCCAACGCCCGGCGGCGCTCGCGGGGCCGGCCGACGGAAACGGACAGCTCTGCAAGCCCGTTCCGGGCATCGTTCTGCCCGGCTTCCGGCTCGCCTACGGCATCCGCGATCCGGGCGCGGCAGCCGAGGAGTTCGGCATTCAGAATTCGCCATCTTCCCAACCAGATAGGATGGGAAGGATATGGTTCCAGAGCGCGAAGGCCACGCTCAACCACAGCAGCCGCTTCCGGCAAACGGCCGGCTTGCCCTAGCAAACCGCTGAGGAGCCGGCGAAGCTCAATGAGTTCGGCTCGCCAGGAAAGCGGAGAAGCCGGCCGCTCTGTCAGCTCGTTCAGGATTCCCTCGGCTTGAAGAAGATCTTCAAGGGCGGGTTCAAGATCGTAGGACAGCACGGCGGATTCCGCTGTGGCGCGAGCCCGTAATGCGAGAGCAAGCGCCAGTTCATGGAGCCGGCCGGCTGAAGGCATGTCAGGTGAACCCGGCGCGGAAAGGAGCCGGACGGCTTCCGAGGCGGCGGAGAATCCAGCGGCCGCGTCACCTTGCAGAAGCGCCACAACAGCACCGCGTTGCAACAGTGCGGCGCGGGCTTGGCCATGGTCCGGATGCTCCTCGGCCGAAGATTCCAAAAGCCTCTCCCCGGTCTCGATCAGCCTTTCTGCGCCGGCGATGTCGCCATCGTCCAGCGCGACGCGGGCGCCTTCGGCAAGCGCCAGGGCGCGGTCGATCGCGATGGGAGCCGCCTTCGGTTCCGGCCAGTGTTTTGCCAAAACAGCCTCCGCTTCCTCGAGGCAACGCCGGGCGGCGCGAGTTTCCCCCTGATCATCGAGGATAAGTCCGCGGAAATAGAGGGCCTCGGCGAGGGCGGCGGCGCCGGCCGGAGACGGATGCCGGGAGAAGGCCGCTTTTCGAAAGCGGTGGACCGCTTCAATCTGGGTCCGGGCCGCGTCAAGGTCCCCGTCTTGCAGGGCGACTGCGGAGCCTGCCAACCCCACCGCATCGGAAAGTCGATCACCACTCGAAACTTCCCAAGCCGCCCCGCGAGCGGTGTAGCGGCCGATCACCGCTTTCAATACGCTCGAGCGGCCGGCGCGTCGCAGTCGCCCGTCCAAAGTGGCCACGAGGGCCCGGTTGAGACGTTCCGCCGCGTCACGCCGGGCTTCGGACTCCGCGCGGCGGCTCTGCATTTCTGGAGTCAGCAGCGCGAGCCGTTCGTGGACGGATTTGGTGTGCAACCAAGCGGCTGCGCCGAGAATCGCCCCGGCTCCAAGCAAGACCACGCATGCGGCTGCGGCCCAGGCCCCGGCCCAGTGACGCCGGATGAATTTCCGAGCGACATACCAGGCTGTTGGCGGACCGGCTGCCACCGGTTCGTCTCGCAAATAGTGATCGATGTCTTCGGCGAGAGAATCCGCGCAGTGATACCGCCGGTTTCGGTCCTTCTCGAGCGCCTTCATGACGATCCAATCGAGATCGCCGCGGAGACTTCTCCGGAGAGTCGACGGACTGGCGCCGCGTTGCCCGGCAACGGCCGGAAGAGCCGCTCCGAGGCTGCTCACCCGGGTGGACGGCAGGGGGGGATCCGTCTCGCGAATCTGACGCCGGACTTCAATTGGGCTGGCGGTCGCGATCTCCTCGGTGCGCAACGGCGTCGTGCCGGTCAGTAGTTCGTAAAGGAGAACGCCGAGAGAATAGACATCGCTGCGGATGTCGACATCCTCGGGACAATCACCGGATTGCTCGGGGCTCATGTACTGAGGAGTACCGTGCCCTTGAGCCGTTTCCGCGGCTTCGGCGCCAGGCCGGCCCGTGAGGAGCCGCGCGATCCCGAAGTCGATGATCTTGGGGACCGGCATCCCATCCCTTTCGGCGACCAGAATGTTGCCCGGTTTGAGATCCCGATGGACAACGCCTCTCTGGTGCGCGTGGTGGATGGCCCGGCAGACCTCGGCGAACAAACGGAGCCGCTGCGACGGTCGCAGCGTCCGCGCGTCACAGTAGCCGGTGATGGGCTGGCCTTCGATCCACTCCAGGGCGATATAACTGCGGCCATCGGGAAGATTCCCGCTTTCATAGAACGTGGCGATGTTGGGATGCTGGAGAGCGCAGAGCAATTGCGCCTCGCGCTCAAAACGACGCCGGGCCGGCGCGTCGTCCCGGGCCGGCTTGAGAATCTTCAAAGCCACGGGATGGCGGACCGCGTCCCCCCGCTCCGCCCGGTAAACGACCCCAAATCCGCCCTCGCCCGCAATTCTGATGAGATGATAGGATCCTATCCGAGCCTCTTCCCGGTCTGCGGAATCCTCCTCGATATCCTGGGATTCGCCGAAGAGCCCGCGGACGAGGCAAGCCGGACACAAGCCCCCCGGCGTAATGCGGGGCAGCGGGGCTTCGCAAACCGGACAGCGATCGGGAGCGTCGGATTCCGCGAGCATGTCAGGATTCCGTTTCGTCTCCGGATTCCGGCAGGGATCGGAGGCGGGCCTCGATCTCCTGCAGGAATTCCCGTTGGCCGGGCGGCGCATGGCCAAGACGTTGTGCAGCCAGCAGAATCCGGCTCGCTTCGAGGTAAGCGGCGCGCGCTTCGCCGGATTCGCCCAGCGAAGCGAGGAGACGTCCCGCCTCCCCGAGGGCTCGCGCCTGTTTCCCACGAAGATCTGGGAAAGGCAGGGGCTGCGTTCCGGCGGCAGCGGCGGCCTCGCGCCAGGCGGCCGCGGCCGCACGCGGCTGCGACAGTTCTAAGGTCTTTGCCAGTGTCGCCCGCGCGTCGCAAAGTATCTCGGCCCAGGCAGCGGGGAAAGGAGCCGCGTCCGCAGCCGGCGCGGCAGTGAGAAGGGAGCGCTCCAGAAGAATGATCGCGCGCAGGCAGGTCTCCGCCGCGCGAGCATCGCCGCGTTGTTCACGAATGGAACCGAGGAAGGCGAGCGCTCGAGCGTGATATTCCACTGAAAAATCGGGGATCCCGGTGAGAACCGCCGAGCGGTCGCGGATGCGGTTCCAGACCTCCGCTTCCAGCGACGCCGCAGCTTCGGCTGTGGCCGGATCGCCGGATTGCAGGGCCAATTCTGCAGCGTGACGGCACAGGGCGGCGAAACTCGCCGCCGCTTTCCTGTCCCCGTCCTCCGAAGGAACCAGCCCGGCCAACGCTGCAACTGCCGGAGCGAGCGCCGGAGCGCTTCGTCCGGAACGATCGAGCGCGAAGGCCGCAGCCGCGGATTCCAGGCCGATCTCGACGCGCAACACTTTCGCTGTATCGTTTTTCGCCGTTGTGTCAGTATCTCCGGACCCGAGGAGGTCCAGCGCCCGGCCACAGAGATCTATGGATTGCTCCGGCTCCTGGCTGGCAGAAAAGACGCGGGCCAGAGCCAGATAGGTGCGCGCTAGATCGACCCGGCCGGCCGGAGCGACCGGCGCGGGACCTTTGCGAAAGTGCTCCCAGGCTTCCGCGGCAAGGTCGCGGAGCGCGGCGATCTCACCGGGTTCGGTGAGACGCCCCTGCAAATCCTGAAAACTGAATCGCAGTGTTTCCTCCAGATCAACGCGTGCGGCCTCCGCCTCCCGGGTGCTCCTCCGAAGGGATTCCTGCATCGTTCGTTCGGCTCCAGCCGCATCTGCGGCCCGAGACCACATCCAACCCGAGCCGAGACCCGTCGCCGCCAACAAGACGAGAACGAGACCCGCTGCGGCGACCTAAGGACGGTGACGACGGAAAAACTTGCAGACAAGGTAGGCGGGATGAGGAGGGCCGGCCCGGACAGGCAGCGAGTCGAGGTGGCGCTGGATGTCCTCTGCGAAAGCCGCGGCTGATGCGTAGCGGAGTTCCCGGTCTTTCTCCAAGGCCTTCATCGCGATCCAATCGAGATCGCCTCGCAGGCGCCCGCAACCGAAAGGCAGGGATCCCGCGGTGGCATTGCTTGATCCGCTATCGCGGAAACTTGCGCTCGATGAGCGAAGCTGCTCGGATGGACGCGGCGGAACGGTTTCCTCGAGCAGACGCAGAAAGCCGGCCGGGGTCCGGCCGGACTTGTCCGCGGCGGCAAAAGGCGGTGATCCGGTCAGCAGTTCGTAAAGCACGACTCCGAGGGAGTAGATGTCAGTCCGTGTATCGAGATCTGACTTGCCGCAGGCTTGCTCCGGGCTCATGGAAGACAAGGTGCCGATGAGCTGCCGCGACCGCGTCAAGGGCGGCAGAAGTTCCGAATCTGTAAACACCGCGCGGGCGATTCCAAAATCGATGACCTTTGGATAGAACTCTCCCTCCGTCTCACAAACCAATATATTGGAAGGCTTGAGATCTCGATGGAGAACGCCTTTCTGGTGCGCATGATGAACGGCGAGACAGACTTGAGCGAAAAGCCGGAGACGTCCCGCCAGCGGCATCCTGGCCTCCCGGCAGCAGCGGGTGATCGTTTTCCCCTCGACCAGTTCCATCACGAAGAAGGGTCGCCCGTCTCTGGTCGAGCCTGCGTCGAGAAAGCGGGCGATTCCGGGGTGCTCCATCAGCGCGAGGGCTTGGCGTTCGGAATCGAAACGCGCCAGGATCTCCGCGGACCGCAGTCCCGGTTTGAGCAACTTGAGGGCCACGGCTTGGCGCGGCGCCGACTCACGCCGGGCCCGGTACACCGTTCCAAAACCTCCCTGACCGAGAACCTCCAAGAGCACGTAGCCGGGACAAGCCGGAAATCCGGCCCGGATCGCTAAAAGTGGCGCGGAAGCAGATGCCGCCTGCCGCTGGCTCGGTTCGTTCATCTCGGCCATGAAATCGGGAAGATGGCGAGGCCGCCATTCAACAGTTCTGCGCCGTTCTCATGGGAAAGTGACGCTCGCGCCGGAAATTCTCCAGCCGCGGCTGGAATCCCGCAGCATTCAACCCGAAAGCGAAGGACGGGCCGCGTCGCCGTGTGCTTTCTTCCATGCTTTACCCACAGAGGACGGATTCCAGCCAACGCTTCTCCGCTTCGAGGTCGTCGGGGTGGGCGACGTTCCGGCCGATCTCCAGTTCGAGGAGGACTCGATATTTCAGGCGGAGCCGCTTGATCTGCTGTTTGATGGCGTCCTCTGTTTTCCCCAACCGTCCCGCGAGGGTCCGGTAAGACTCGGAACCCGCGTTGCGAGCAAGGTAGGGTTGGAGGGTCTCAAAAAGGCCCGCCTTCCCCGCCCGGGCGTATTCGGCGGCAAGCTGGGCATGGACGGAACCTAGGAGAGCCAAGGCATAACTGCGGTCGTAAAGCTGATCCGGAGACTGGCTGGCGGCGTCCGGCGGCATGCGACGCTCGGCATCCTCTTCATCGATCGAAAGAACCGGCTGCGCCGGCGCACGCTTCGAGGCACGTTCGTACTTGTGACGGTTGAGGAGGAAATGTTTGACGGCGCCGAGCAAGTAGCTGCGGAAGCGTCCCTTCTCGGGATCGTAGTGATGACCACGCTGAATGATCTGCCCAAAGAACTCCTGGGTGTAGTCCTGAGCATCGTGGACGCTGCGCCCGGTTCTGCGGATGTAGGTGTAGACCGGGTGCCAGTAGACCCGGCAGATGCGGTCCACCATCTCCAGCCGGGCCGTCTCACTGGAGTCCTTGGCCTTGAGCAGAAACGAAATGTGCGTCGTTGCAAAGTGGGCGCGATCCCGCTGCGCCGGAAAATTCTCCGGAACCGGCGTGCGGAACGTCGAGCGATCTCGCGTTGTCGAGCTGGATTCCTGTCCCGCAGCGCACATGCCATGCATCCCTCTACGAAGTCGAAGACCGTACGGAGCCGGCCTTTCCCGGAAACGCACCAAAGTTCCGTATCAAGTGGGATTCAAGAGATGGGATGGGGCTGCGATTGTCAAGGACCGGGAAAGCCCTGACCGAAGAAGCCCACTCTGTTTAAGCCCGAGGCGAACGGAACGTAGGCAGGATGGAGCGCAGCGCGCCACAGCAAAAATGGTGTGAGACTTGCGGGTGAGACGGCGGCGGCTGGTCTCGCTCACGGCGCCGCGGCTTCCACCTGGAGGAAAAAGGCGCTGGCGCCCCCGGTAACGGCGGGGGTAGCCAAAAACTCGTGCTCGATCCCGAGCCCAACGCTCCAAGGAGTTAACGGAGCCAATGAGCCGAGATCACTTTCACCTCGCACGCGATAGCGTAATCCCGGAAGAGCCGGGTAACGAATGGCGAATGTGCCGTTGGATCGCGTGTAGAACGGTCGCACGGCGGGAGCGACCACGGGAGGGGCGGGAGGTGTTGCGTCGAGGATCAGCACGAAGGCCTCCAGTTTGCCGCTGGTCGCGCGGCCGTAACCGCAAATCGTGTTCCCAAAATAATCCGTGGCGTGGGCGCGAAACGGTTCCCACGACGGAGGCAGGACACCCGCGGTATGGGCGACATCGGAGACCCGATAGGGTTGCCCTTCCACCCAGAAGATCGCTTCTTCCTCTCCGGCCACGTTCTGACCATAGCCCACTATCACCCGTCCATCGCCGCTGATGCCCGAGGCGGTTGCGCCGTCTATGGCGAAAAAGCCGGTGGTCGGATTCGGCAGCGCCGTGACCCCTCCCCTCGAGGTCCATCTGAAAGCGACGCTTTTCCCGTTTGTGGTGTTCACCGCTCCACCTGCGACGACGGACCCGTTCGCGGAGATCGCCTGCGCGTTCACCGCTGCGATCGTGTCCGCGGCCCGGCTCAGAAGTTCCGGTTGTCCCTCGTCGTCCCAGCGCGCCGCGGCGTAGGTGTTGAGCGAGGTCTGCACTGCCCCTACCACACGCCGGCCGTCGTCGCTGACGGCGTTGGCCCCGCCATTGGGAACCGTACTCGGAGCATAGGGCGGCAGAAAACGCGCGGCCGCTTGGCGGCGATCCCATCGAAACGTCGAAACGCCTTCCATTGAAGCGTATTCGGAGAAGTGGCGGTTCCGACGATGACCTGTCCATCGCCACTCACCCCGCGAGCCGTCGCGGCGCGCTGAGGCGCCGGGAACGGAATCAACTGGGTCTGGCCGGACGGCGTCCAATACCAAGCCTCTTCGGTTCCGCCGAAGCTGCGGTCCCCGACAATGACATTGCCGTCCGCGGAAATCCCGTAGGCAGCGTTGGCTAGCCAGTTTTGCGTCCCTGGAACAACTTCGATGCCCGAGGCCGTCCACCAGCAGGCCAGGTTCTCGGTGAGACTGGTCGTGCTGTAGCCGGCGATCCTGGATCCATCCGGGGTGACGGCATTGGCCTCGCTGGCGGGTCCAGAGCCGTCGAGGTAGCCCAGTGGAAAGAATTGCGTCTGGGCAGGGACGGTGCGCAGCGGCGGAAGGGCCGCGAGGAGCGCAATCCAAATCCTGATCCCGCTGTGAATCACGTCCTTTTACCTATTCCGGACACGCGCCGCTGGCAAGAAAAGAAGACGAAAGACGCCAGTCCAGGGCCGTTTCATCTGAGTGGAACCGGGGAGTGCGTTTCTGCTTGGGACGGGCAGAAGTTCGAACTCCGGCCCCAGGGGCGGGCGCGCCGCCTTGCCCGTGGGTGCAAGCGGCGCCCGCGGCACGGCGCGGGCGGGAGGCTCTCGGGCAAATTGGGCTCAGTTCATAGGCAGGATTTCAGGAATTGCGGTGGAGCTGGAGGGGTCCGGCGCGATAGACAGGACAAGGGGTGCAAAAGAGGCGCTCTGAGTCTTTAGCCGAGCTCATGGCGCAGCGCCTGGGGGATTGCTCATGGAGCGTTGCCAGGAAGGCAAAGATGGAGCGCCGGTTTTTAGCAATGGGTCTGCCCCTTGGGACCGAGCAGGAAGCGGCGCAGCTTTCTCATGCCGCCACCCTGGACCCCTCGCGCCCGTCCGTCAACTTATTTATTTTGTGTCTGACACATTATGGCATACCAGCACCTTGGAGACCAAGTTGGGGTGGCGTTGCCTTTCAACCAACAGCAGGAAGCGGCTGTTGTTGACCACCAAGGCCAGGCGCCGGGCACGCTGGCGAGGACTCCAACCAATCCACTTCTCCCGGCCCTATGAGGGGTGGAGCCGCCCCGCTGAAACTCAGCAGCGCCACCCAGCGCCCATGGGCTTCGGCCACGTAGCGCAAGGTGCCGCCCCCCGATCCGGCTGCTCCGAAGATAGTGCCTCTCCTCGAGCAACTCATCGAACTGCTCCCGCTCGCTCTCTTCCATGAGCCGGATCTTCACCCGGCTGTGCAACTCCTGGC
>DATKCT010000169.1:0-9992 GCA_035513055.1 Verrucomicrobiales bacterium
ATCGTCCTCAACGAAATCCACTACCATCCGGATGTCGATACCGAAGCGGTTGAATTCATCGAGTTGCTCAATGCCGGCGCCGAAACAGTCGACCTCTCCGGTTGGATGTTCTCCGACGGCATCGCCCACGTCTTTCCCGAAGGCGTCGTCATCGAGCCCGGTCAATTCTACATCCTCGCCCAAGACAAGGCTGCCTATGACCGGAAATTCGGCTCGATCTTTCTAGGTGGCGTCGCGGCGGACGCCCAGTGGGACTCCGGCGCCCTGTCGAACGACGGCGAACGGCTCGCCCTGATCGACCGGGATCGCGCGCCGGTTGATGAAGTCTCCTGGCAGGATGAGTTCCCCTGGCCGATCATGGCCGGAGGCGGCGGCTCCAGCATGGAACTTATCCATCCCTCGGCTGACAACGACCTCTCCGGCCACTGGCGAGCCTCCCTCCAACGACCCACTCCCGGCAAACCCAACAGCGTTTTCTCCGAAAATGTTCCGCCCGCCATCCGCCAGCTCAGTCATTCTCCGCAAGCGCCCCGCTCCAACGACGCCGTGACCGTCTCGGCCAAGATCACCAGCACCGACGGCGTCGCCGAGGTTCTGCTCCACTATCAAGATCTGGCGCCCGGCTCCTATATCCGCCTCACCGACCCCGCCTATGCCGCGGCTTGGGAAGCCATTCCGATGGCAGATGACGGCGTCGCCCCGGACGGCGTCGCCGGAGACGGCGTCTACCACGCCGCACTTCCAGCCGCCATTATCGGTCACCGTCGCCTTGTGCGTTACCGGATATCCGCGACCGGAGCCCTGGGCGACACCGTGAATGTTCCCTACCCAGATGATCCCTCGCCCAATTTCGCCCTCTTCGTCTACGATGGCGTTCCCTCCTGGCGAGGAGCCAGCCGCCCGGGAACAACCGGACCGCGCGCCTACACCACCGAGGAACTCTCTTCCTTGCCCATTTATCACTTGGTGGCCAACGGCGCCGACGTCATCAACAGCCAGTACAACCAGTCCTTCAATGGGCAACGCTTCCCCGGAACACTCGTCTACAACGGCGTCGTCTATGATCACATCTCCTTCCGCAATCGCGGCGAGTTCTCCACCTATGTCTCCGGCAAGAACAAATGGCGTCTCTATTTCAACCGGGGCCATGATTTTCAAGCCCGCGACAATCTGGACCGTCCCTATACTCCGCCGATCCGCATCATGAACTGGGGCGCCTGCGCCGCTCCTTGGGTTCCCGCCAACCGCGGCATGGCCGGTCTGGAAGAAGCTCTGGCCTTCCGCCTCTACGACCTCGCCGGAGTGCCCTCGCCGAAGATCCACTTTTTTCATCTCCGCATCGTCGATGCGGAGATCGAATCCGATCCGCAGACCCAATACGAGGGCGATCTCTGGGGCCTTTACATGTTTCAGGAACATCCCGATGGCCGCTTCCTCGACCGTCTCGGCCTGCCCGATGGCAATGTCTACAAGATCGAAGGCGGCACCGGAGACAAAAAGAACCAGGGACCCAGTCACCCGCTCGATTCCTCCGACTGGACCTCGTTCCTCAGCAACTCCCAACGCGCCAATCAATCTGCGGAATGGTGGAACGAGAATCTCAACCTCGACGCCTATTTCAGTTTCCGCGCCACCAACCGCGCGGTATCCAACATCGATATCCGGGAAGGTTGGAATCACTATTTCTATCATCACCCCGATGGACGCTGGGTTCCCATCCCCTGGGATCTCGACATGATGTTCATGCCCCAAACCCACTGGAGCGGAACCATCGACCAGCGCCGTTGCCTCCAGCACGAAGCCATTGAAGTCGCCTTCCACAACCGCTGCCGTGAACTGCTCGACCTGCTCTACTCCGACTCCCGCGCTGACGGCGGTCAGGTAGGTCAGGTCATCGATGATCTGGCCCGGCTCCTCGGGCCGCAACTCGATTGGATCGACGTCGTCGGCATCCAAAAAACCACCGGCCGTGCCACCCTCACCACGGCGCTGCCGCACGGATTCGCCACCGGCGACATCGTCCGCGTCGCCGGAGCCAGCGTACCCGCTTACAACGGCGATCACGTTGTCACCGTGGAAGGCGACCTCGCCTTCTCTTACGAAGTCTCCATCTTCGCTTCCACTCAAGTGGAAGGCAACATCGAGGTCGCCCTCCAATCAGACACTGGATCCGCCTGGGCTTCCATCGATGAGGCCATGTGGAACTATCATCCCCGCACCGCAGCCGCCGGACGGCAAGGCACTTTCTATATCAATCCCGCTCAGCAAAGCTTCAGGGGAGGCGCGCTCACGCGGACCCTCGTCAGTCCCGACTTCGGCGGCTTCGTCCAGTACCTCAAGGATTTCACCACCGACACCGGCCCCAACTCCTGGACCATCGGCGATGGAGATCAGCGCGGCTATGGTTACAATTATCTCGAATTCGAAGCCGCTGATCCGAACATTCCTGAAACGCCCACACTCCAATACACCGGCCCCGAGGACTATCCGGCCGACGCGCTCCACTTCGAGAGCGGGCCCTTCGCCGGAGGCAGCATCTTCGTTCCCCAGGATTTTGCTGGCCTCCGCTGGCGCCTCGCGGAGATCGCCAACGGCTCGACGCCGGGCGCGGGCGCCCTCGATCCTTGGGCCTATGAGGTCACTCCGGTCTGGCAAAGCGATATCCTGCCGGAATTCGATTCCCCCGCGACCATCCCGCTGGATTCCGTCCGCCCGGGCAGCGTCTACCGCGTCCGGGTCCGCCATCTCAACCATCTGGGCCGCTGGAGCCATTGGTCGGCTCCAGTTGAGTTCGTCGCCGGACCTCCTGCGGCCGGTCCCTGGCTCGATGCCATCGTTGTCTCAGAATTCCTCTATCATCCCTCGCCGCCTACCCAAATTGAAGCGGAACACGGATGGATCGACGAGGACTTCGAGTTCCTCGAGATCTCGAATCTCGGTCCGCAACCCCTATCACTGGAGCCTTTGCGCTTTACCCGGGGCATTCAGTTCGATTTCTCCGCAGGCGCAATTCTCGAGCTGGCTCCAGCTTCTTCGATCCTCCTGGTCAGCAATCCTGAGGCCTTCGCCTTCCGTTATGGAGCCGCTCTGCCCGTCGCCGGCAGTTATGCTCCCCGCCACCTCGCCAACTCCGGCGAACGGATCACCCTATCCTACGGCGCAGACACACCGATCGTCGATTTCATCTACAGCGACGCGGCGCCATGGCCCCAAGGGGCCGACGGCGAGGGCTACAGCCTCGAGCTGGCCCGGCTGGCGCCCCGTCAAGACTGGAATGATCCTTCGCTCTGGACCGCCAGTCCCGAGCCCGGCGGCAATCCCGGACGCATTCCCGGTCAACCGTCCTCTTCGGATTCCGATGGAGACGGCATCAGCGACGCTTCCGAAGCCGTCGCAGGCACCGATCCCTTCGATCCTGCCGACTTCTTCCGCATCCTCGAGATCCACCGCCAACCCTCCGGCATTCTCTTGCGCTGGACCAGCCGCTCCGATCGCCGCTACGCAGTTTTTCATGCGGCGGCGACGCTCCCCCTGAATTGGCTCGAAGTGACCCGCCTCGACGGTCAGGCCGGCTCGACTTCCTTTGCCGACGAAGAGCCCGGGCGCGTCAGCGCTCACGGCTTCTACCGGATCCGAGCATTTCCTCTCGCCGATAATCAATAACTCAGGCCGGTTACGATTGAATCAGAATCCAGGAACTCTCGACTTCTGAGGCCGGTGACTCGCCGCCCTAAACGCTCCTGTTTCCTCCCCTCCCGGCGGCCTCCGGCAGACTGCTCCACGGCCGCGGCCAGGATCAGGCCAAGAGACCGCGCATCACCGTTCCGTGCACATCGGTCAGCCGGAACCGCCTGCCCTGATGCTTGAAGGTCAGGCGTTCATGATCGATGCCTAACAGATGCAACATAGTGGCGTGGAAATCATGCGCGTGCACGGGATCGCGAACAATGTTGTATCCGAATTCGTCCGTTTCCCCATACACCTGTCCGGCGCGCGTCCCTCCCCCCGCCATCCACATGGTGAAACATCGCGGATGATGATCCCGTCCATAATCGGTCGCAGTGAGTTTGCCTTGGGAGTAATTCGTCCGGCCAAACTCTCCTCCCCATACCACTAAGGTGTCATCCAACATGCCCCGTTGCCGGAGATCCGTGATGAGCGCCGCCGAAGCCCGGTCCGTCTCGCGGCACTGCGTCTCTAAGCCCGAAGGCAAGCCCCCGTGGTGGTCCCAACCCTGGTGAAACAACTGGATGAAACGCACACCCCGCTCGGCCAGCCGCCGCGCCAGCAAGCAATTCGCGGCAAACGAGCCCGGGTCACGCGCTTCCTCCCCGTAAAGCTGAAACACAGAATCCGGCTCTCCCGCCACGTCCGTCGCCTCGGGAGCCGAAGTTTGCATCCGGTAAGCCATTTCATACTGGGCAATGCGGGCTTCGATCTCCGGATCCAGCTCGCGTTCAAACTGGATCCGGTTCAAGGCGTTGATTCTGTCTAACAATGCCCTTCGCCCGGATCCGCAAACCCCATCCGGATTCGACAAATACAAAACGGGATCGGTCCCCGCCCGAAACTGAACGCCCTGATGCTCGGATCCCAGGAACCCATTGCCCCACAAGCGCGAGTAAAGCGGTTGCCCGCCCTTGTTCTTCGTGATCAACACGCAAAACACAGGCAGGTTGTCGTTGGCGCTGCCCAGGCCATAACTCAGCCACGAACCCATCGACGGCCGGCCGGCCATCTGCGATCCCGTCGTGAAAAAAGTGATCGCCGGATCGTGATTGATCGCCTCCGTGTAAAGAGACCGCACCAGGCACAAGTCATCGGCCACTCGCGCCGTGTGCGGCAGTGCGTCGCTTACCCACGTTCCGGCTCGCCCATGCCGGGCAAAGCGGAAGATGCTGCCCGCCAAAGGCAGCGAAGCCTGATTCCCCGACATCCCGGTCAAGCGCTGCCCCATCCGGACCGACGCCGGCAGATCCTCGCCGTTGCGCTCATTGAGCAGCGGTTTGTAATCAAAAAGATCCAACTGCGACGGGCCGCCGCTCATGAACAGATAAATCACCCGGAGCGCTCGGGGCAGGTGGTGAAACGCGGGCAGAATCGCGCCGATCCCCGGCGCCGGAGCCAACGCCGCTGCGTCCCGCGCCAAGAGCGTTCCCAGCGCGGCGACGCCTACTCCCGCGCCGGTCCGCGCAAAAAAATGCCTGCGCGTCACCGCCAAAGGATGCAGCCCAGCGCAGCCCGGCATCGCGGAATCCCGCCCGGGAGCCTGATTCATCTTGGAGTCGCCCTTCATTGCGAGCCGTATTCTACCTCTTGACCACGGCGGCGTCCAGATTCAGAAGAGCCTGTCCCACCGCCGCCGCCGCCGCCAGGTCCTCCGCTTCAAAATTCAAGTCAACCGGCCGGGTTCCCACGCTCAAGTAAGCGCGGGCCCCTTCCTCGTCCGTTGAAAACCGCGCCCGTTGATCCTCGTAGATCTCCGCCAGAATCCTGCGCTCCCGTTCATCCGGATGCCGGCTCGTGGCCAGCCGGAATCCATAGATCAGCCGGCTTTCCAATGTCGGCCCCCCTTCTCGCAGAATCCGCTCGCCCAATCCCCGCGCCGCTTCAACGAATTGCGGGTCGTTCAACAACACCAACGCCTGCAAGGGACTCCCGGTTCGCTCCCTCCGCACCACACAAACCTCCCGCTTGGCCGCATCGAAAGTCAGCATAGACGGAGGAGGAGAGGTCCTTTTCCAGATCGTATACAGACTGCGACGGAATAGTCCTTCACCTTGATCCTGAGGATAGGCCGCTCCCGATTTCTCCTCCCACAACCCCGCCGGTTGATAGGGATGCACGGGCGGGCCTCCGGGCCGGTCTACCAAAATCCCGCCCACAAACAATGCGCCATCCCGCAGCATCTCCGCTGGCAACCGGGAACTGGGCCCTCGCGCCAACAACACATTGCCAGGGTCCTTCTCCCGAAGCTCGGGCGACGCTGAAGAACGCTGCCGGTAGGTCGCCGAACTCATCATCAGCTCAAGCATACCCTTGACGTCCCAACCGGAATCCACAAAACGCCGCGCCAGCCAATCCAACAAATCCGGGTGACTCGGAGATGCTCCCTGGATCCCGAAATTGTCCGGCGTCTCCACCAAACCCTGCCCAAAACAGGTCTGCCAAAGCCGGTTCACCGCCACCCGCGCCGTCAAGGGATGCCGCGGGTCCAACATCCAGCGCGCCAAACCCAGACGGTCTCGCGGAAGATCAGCCGGCCAGCCAAAGATCGCCTCGGGAACTCCCCGCTCGACTAACTCCCCGGGCGCCTCGTAAGAACCGCGCCGCAGGACATAGGCGGGACGCGGAACCGGCAACTCTTCCATGGTCATGATCTCCGCCGTCGAATCCCGGAGGCGCGCCAGCTCCCGGCGCGCTGTCTCCAGTTCCGCCCGCAACCGCGCCGCTTCCGGATCCACCGCCGCAAGGTAGAACTCCCGCCACAACTCCGTATCCGCCGGACCCGCGTCCCACTCTCCCCCCGCAGCCAAAGCCGCCGCTTCCAGCCGGCTGACCGCGCGATCGAACACCCGCACCTCGTCGATGGCGCCCCCCTTGAAACCGCGATCCCGAAAACGTTGGCCCGCCGTCAGCACCAGTCCTCCGCCGCCGGTAATGCTCCGGGTCAAGCCGTCGCGCAGCGTCTCCACCCGCGCCGGCGCGCCGTCGATAAAGATGCACAGCCCCTCCGCCCGCGAAGACCCGTCGTAACTCACCGTCACCTGGGTCCAACGATCCACGGGGAAGTCCTCCTCCGTTTGCACTGAGATCGCGTTGCCCGGCCAAAAATGCACCAAGGACCAGCTCAACCGGCCCTCCTCGAGAAGCAACTGATAGCCTTGACTGCCCGCGTCTGTCCACGAACGCGACCGGTGCAAAACCACCGCCCGCTCCATTCGCTCCGGCGCCCGCATCCACAACGCCAAGGTAAAGGGATCACAGCGATCGAATTCGCCGGCGCCGCGGAACTCGACATTGTTCTCGCCGCTGAGAAGCAATCCGCGACCCCGCCGGCCCTCCACTTCAGCAGGTCCGTCCGTCGCCTTCGCGGGCTTGCTAGGATCGGCGTGGTTGGCGTATCCTCCCTCCGCCGGCGCCTCCTCGAAATCCCACGCTCCAGTCAAGCCCGGCATCGAGGGCGGTCCCGAGGCTTCCGCTAACCAGTCCGCAAACGCCGCTCCTCTCAGCCCGCCCTGCTCTTGCAAGGTTCCCTCCTTCTCCCGCACCCGCTGCTCCGCTTCCGCCAATCTCCGATCCTCCTCGGGAGTCGTCAAAGCCAGCGCCGGCGTTGGGGTCGCCGACGTGAAATGCGAGTACAATCCGGATTCGTCGATGCTGTTGAAGAAGGCCGACAAGCGATAGTAGTCTTCTTGCGTTACGGGATCGTACTTGTGATCGTGACAACGCGCACACTCTAGAGTGAGCCCCGCGAAGACGGTCCCGAAAGTGTGCGTCCGGTCGGCGACATACTCGATGCGAAACTCCTCCTCCACACTGCCCCCCTCGTTCGTCTGCCGGTGATGGCGGTTGAAGGCCGTGGCCAAACGCTGGTCCCGCGTGGCGCCCGGCAAGAGATCGCCCGCTAACTGAAATGTCAAAAACGCGTCGTAAGGCAAATTCTCGTTGAAGGCCCGCGCCACCCAATCCCGCCAAGGCCAAACCGGGCGGTAAACGTCGGCTTGGTAGCCGTAGGTGTCGGCGTAACGGGCGGCATCGAGCCAATCCACGGCCATCCGCTCCCCGTACTGCCGGGAAGCCAGCAAACGCCGCAACGCCCGGGTGTATCGCTCCGCCGGATCCTCCTTCAGATAGGCGTCCAGCGCCGCGGGAGCCGGAGGCAAACCGGTGAGATCATAACTGACGCGCCGCAACAGAATCTCCGGCGCAGCCTCCGGCGCCGGCGTCCATCCTTCCTCCCGCAGACGGCGCAGGATGAATCGGTCTATGGGATTGCGAATCCATGGATCTTCGATCCCCGGCTCCGGCGTCGACTCCGGCAGCGGAATAAAGGCCCAATGCGATTCGAACGAAGCCCCTTCCGCGATCCAACGCCGCAAACGTTCCGTCTCCTCGCCCGACACCTCCAGTTTCGCTTCGGGCGGCGGCATCCGCTCCTCCGGATCATGGCTGCTGATCCGGCGCAAAATCTCGGACCGTTCGGGGGCGCCCGGAAAAATGTAGCGGCGGCCGGTGGCGTCGCCTTCGACCTCCCGCGTCGCCTCCTCCGCCAAATCGAGCCGGAGCCCCGCCTTCCTGGCCCCATCGTCTGGCCCATGACACGCGAAACAGCGGTCGGATAAAATCGGGCGGATATCCCGGTTGAATCGCAGGGGCTCCGCGTTCTCGTCCCCGGCCGCCAGCGCCGGGCCCGAACCCGGCCCCATCGCCAGGAGCCACGCCAAAACCGCTGGCCGATTCAAGATCATCGTCCTTAACCTATTCCAGAGATCGCCGACACCAAGGATCTTTTCCGCGCTGGCGCCGCTCCCCCTCCGCCTCCATCGGAAACCGGGCAACCTGACGCTGTTCAGTTAACGAGACTTCCAATCGCCAAACGGAAATGCCGGAGGCCCTTGGACTGCGGAGAGAATCGCCGCTCTTTTCGAGGCGCGCAGCGCCGTGCTGGGTCAACGCCAAGGAAAGCCGGATACCCTTGGAAAGCAGGAGGCTTGACTTCCATTCGCCGGTTGCCCAGGCTCAGCTCATGAATGCATTCTCCTCCAGTCCTGAAACTCCTGCCAACGCCCAGGAGACGAGAGCCCCATTTCTGATCCGCCGCCCAACAGAACGGTCAGACCTCCGCCGCCGGAACCGGATTGCGCTCCTCATGCTCGCAATCCTGGCCATAGCGCCCGGCTCACGAAGTACTGCGGCGGCAGCGGAAGAATCCGCGGAGGCTGCGCCCGATGGAAAACTCCGGATCATTGTTTTCGGCGCCCATCCCGACGATGCAGAACTCGACGCCGGCGGCGTGGCGGCCCTATGGTCCAAACAGGGGCATCATGTGAAGTTCGTCTCCACCACCAACGGAGACGTCGGTCACGCCCAACAGGCCGGGGGAGAACTGGCCCGTCGCCGGGCCGCCGAGGTTCTCGAGGCCGGCCGCGTGCTCGGCGTTGAAGAAACCGAGATCTACGACATTCATGATGGCGAGCTGATGCCTACCCTGGAGAACCGCCAACGCATCGTCCGCTCCATCCGCGAATGGAAGGCCGACGTCGTTATTGCTCACCGTCCCAATGATTATCATCCCGACCATCGCTATACCGGAGTTCTCGTCCAAGACGCCGCCTTCATGGTGATCGTGAAATCCTTCCTCCCGACCATCCCTTCCTTGTCCCGCAATCCGGTCTTTTTGTATACGGAGGACCGCTTTCAGAAACCTCAGCCCTTCGAGCCCAGCCTCGTCGTGAGCATCGATGACGTCATCGACCAAAAGGTCGACGCCCTGTGGTGCCTGGAATCTCAGATCGAAAGCCTCTGGGCCACTGGAGACTTCGAAAAGATTGTCCCCGTGCCGAAAGAAGGCGAAGCCAGGGAGGCCCGTAAAGCGAGCCTGGCCGAAACGATGAAAGCCCGTTATGCGGCCATTGCCGACAGATACCGCGATAAACTGATCGAGCTGTATGGCCAGGAGAAAGGCGCCCGCGTCGTCCATGCCGAAGCCTTCGAACTTTGCGAGTACGGCCGCCGGGCCGGCCTGGATGACCTGAAGACCTTGTTCCCGTTCTTCGAGTGACAACCCTCGCTCCTCGCCCGGCCCTGGCCGGACCTTCGCAGCCGCGCCCGGGCTAAGTGGTCCAGGGCGTAAATACGGTGGGGTTTGCGGCGAGGACTTTTCGGCGCCGGCAAGGCGCGAGCGACGAGCATATCCCGCCAGTGGATCTGTAAGGAGCGAGGAACGCCGCCGGAGCCGAGAAGGACCTCCGCCCGGAGGGTTGCGCCGA
>DATKCT010000170.1:0-35245 GCA_035513055.1 Verrucomicrobiales bacterium
ACGCGGCGGACCAGCGGGAAGCGTTTTCCCGCGCAGGAGAGGCGCTCGATCTCCTCCTCGAGGAGGCCCGGGGCGAAGGGGCTGCTTCCTACCGGCAGTTGCTGGACGAAGCGGCGGGATTGCTCGAGGATCGCATCGGCTTGATGACCGCGCCGGGATCGGAGGAAAGCCGCGAGGAACTCGAGGAGATGCAGGCCAACGTCGAAAGGCGGTTGCTGGAGTTTCTTCGAGAGAGCGGCGGGGGCCGGGAGAGCCGCTGACCCGCGGATTGTGTCAGACACCAAATAAAAAAAGTTGACGGACAGGCGCGGCCGGCCGCTTGGCCGAAATCGCTGAATCGGTGCGGGAACGCCTCTTTGAGCTCTCGCGCTTCATGAAGGAGTTCAAACACAAGTTCTTAACATAAAGTGTCTGACACAAAATAAAATAATCGGCGGCGCGAAAGATGAGGGGAGCGGACTGGGGACCCACAGTCAAGGCGGCGCGCCCGCCCCTCGGGCCAGAGTTCGAACTTCTGCCCGTCCCAAGCAGATTCGCAGTTCCCGGTTCAACTCAGATGAAACGGCCCTGGGAGGGATGCGACAAGCACGGTTTTTCCCCTCCATCCCTCGGGTATTTCGTGGCAGAGTCGCGGGATGGCTCAGAATTTTCTCAAACCCATCTGTTGTTGCTTCGGTCAGCCGGTCGCAGAGAACCCGACCCAAGTGATGATCGAAGCCGGGTTTCGAGCCATGGGTTTGGACTGGCGCTACATCACGCTCGAGGTCGCTCCCGGCCAGCTCGCCGATGCCGTCCAGGGCGCCCGGGCCATGGGGTTTCGCGGGTTTAACTGCACCATCCCCCATAAAGTGGCGGTGATCGACCACCTGGACGGATTGGGCCGGTCGGCGGAATTGATGCAGGCCGTCAATTGTGTCGTGCGCCGCGGGGATCAGTTCATCGGCGAGAACACCGATGGAAAGGGGTTTGTCGAGGCGCTGAAAAAGCGGGCGGACCCGGCTGGGGGGCGCGCGGTGCTGTTGGGCGCTGGGGGCGCAGCCCGGGCCATCGCGGTCGAATTGGGATTGGCGGGTCTGCGGCGATTGACCTTGGTGAACCGTTCGCTGGAACGGGGAGAGGGCGTGAGAATGCTCTTGAGGCGCGCTCTGCCGCAACTCGAGGTGGATTTCGAGCTGTGGGAAGGGGACTACACGGCGCCGGCGGAGGCAAATCTGCTGGTCAACGCGACCTCGGTGGGTTTGTTTCCCGATGTCGACGCGCGGTTGCCCCTCGACCTGAGCGCGCTGACCGCGGAAACCCTCGTGGCTGACGTGATCTTCAATCCCCCTGAAACCCATCTGATTCGGGAAGCCCGCGCCCGCGGATGCCCGGTGCTGGATGGGCTGGAGATGTTGGCCGGGCAAGGCGTTATTGGAATCGAGCACTGGACCGGACGCAGTCCCAGCCCGGCGGTCATGAGAAAGGCGCTCGAGGACGTGTTTGCGGGCGCCTGAAGTCAGCGACAAACCTTTGGAGAACAAGGATGATGAAACTGCCGGCATGGTTCATTCGGAAGCCTGCGTTGTGCGCCGCCATGGGAATGGCGGGAGCCGGCGCAGGTATGGTGCTGCTTACCGCCCCCGGAGACGCTCCGGATGACGGGACGCAGATTCGCTTTCGCAAACTGGCGCTCGAGAGGGGCTTTTTCTGCGAAGGCGCCCACGCCGGGGATTTCAACCGGGACGGCGCGATGGACGTGGTCTCCGGTCCTTACTGGTATGAGGGGCCGGACTTTGAGCGCCGCCGGGCCATCTACAAACCGGCGCCCTTCGATCCCAAGTCTTACTCGCAGAACTTTCTAACATTCACCCACGATGTGGATGGAGACGGATGGACCGACGTCTTTGTGGTGGGCTTTCCCGGAGCGGAGGCCTCCTGGTTCGCCAATCCGCGAGGCGGCGACGGGCTCTGGGAAAGGCACGTCGTCTTTGATCTGGTGGATAACGAATCGCCCACGTTGACTGATTTGGTAGGCGATGAAGCGCCGGAATTGGTCTTTCACACGGGCGGCCGCTACGGGTATGCGACTCCCGATCCGGCTGATCCCCGCGCCAAGTGGATCTTTCATCCGATCTCGGAAGCGATTGCCGGCGGACGCTTTCAGCACGGGTTGGGAGTGGGCGACGTCAATGGCGACGGACGGATGGATGTGCTGTCCAAGGACGGCTGGCTCGAACAGCCGGAATCGCTCGAAGGAGATCCCCTTTGGAAGTGGCACGAGTTTCCGTTCGCCCCGGCACAGGGAGGCGCCCAGATGTATGCCTACGACTTCGACGGCGACGGTGATAACGATGTCCTAACCAGCCTGGAAGCTCACGGCTACGGCTTGGTATGGCACGAGCAGAGGCCCGGTCCCGAGGGCGCGCCCGAGTTCCGGCAACATGTGATCGTGGGACGGACTGCGCAGGAGAGTCCTTACGAAGTCGTCTACACCCAGATGCACAGCATCGATCTGAAGGACATCGATGGCGACGGAGTGAAGGACATCGTGACCGGGAAGCGTTTCTGGGCCCACAATGGGAACGACCCCGGCGGCAACGATCCGGCGGTCTTGTACTGGTTCCGCACCGAGCGCCAGGGAGAGCCGGGGAAAGTGGATTTCATACCGCATTTCATCGATGACGACTCCGGCGTGGGCACCCAGGTCTTGGCGGAAGACGTCAATGGCGATGGATTGCTGGATATCGTGGTGGGAAACAAAAAAGGCACCACGCTTCACTTGCAGCAGCGGCCGGCGACGGATGAGGAGGGATTTGTGAGCCTCTTCGACGGCAAGACGCTCACGGGTTGGGACGGCGATCCGCGCTTTTGGAAAGTCGAAGATGGCGCCCTCACGGGGGAGTGGGACGAAAGCAACGCTCCGGAGGGCAACACCTTTCTGTTGTGGCGGGGCGGCAAGGTCGCGGATTTTCATCTTAAAGCGACCTATCGAATCTCGGGGGCTCCGAATGGGAACTCGGGCATCCAGTTTCGCTCCCAAGACCAGGGGAACTTCACGATGAAGGGGTATCAGGCCGGCTTGGCGAGTGGTCCGGCTTCGCTAGGCCGGATTTTCGACGAGCATGGCCGGGCCCTGCTCGCCGAGCGCGGAACCCGGGCTCTGATCGCGGAGGACGGAAACACGTCCACGGAGACTTTCGCCGCGCCGGCGGAGTTGATGCGACACGTGCGCGCAGGGGATTGGAATACCTGCGAAATCATTGCGTCCGGAGAAAACATCACCTTGCGGGTCAACGGAAAGGTCATGAGCGAACTGGTCGACCGCCAGACGGGAGAGCGGGACCTCTACGGAATGCTTGGTTTTCAACTGCACCGCATGGCGCCGGAGAAGGCGCAGTACAAGGACATTCGCCTCAAACAGTTGCCGGGGGGAACCCACCGGATCGACGTGTCCACGCTCGAAAGAACAGCGCAGCAGGGCGGGGACGAACCGGCGCATGCCGGACTCTCGCCGGCCGCGGCAACGAGGGCGATGAGTGTTCCTGACGGATTTGCCATTGATCTCTTGGCGGCGGAACCCGGGCTGCGGCAACCTATCGCTTTCACTTTCGACGAGCGCGGCCGGATTTGGGTGGTGGAAGGAAACACATATCCCCGGCGGGCTCCCGAGGGCCGGGGCCGGGACCGGGTCCTCGTCTTCGAGGACGGCGACGGTGACGGGACCTTCGAGACACGCCGGGTTTTTCTCGAGAACCTCAATCTGGTCAGCGGGATCGAAGTCGGATTTGGAGGCGTTTGGTTAGGTGCGGCGCCCTACTTGCTCTTCGTTCCGGACCGGGACGGGGACGCCCAGCCGGACGGACCGGCGGAAGCGCTGCTGGACGGCTGGGGCTATGAGGATACGCACGAAACCCTGAACTCGTTCATTTGGGGGCCGGACGGCTGGCTTTATGGTTGCCACGGCATCTTCACCCATTCGCGGGTGGGTTCGCCGGGCACGCCCGACGCGGACCGGGTTCCGCTCAACTGCGCCTACTGGCGGTTTCATCCGGTCCGGCGCGAATTCGAAGTGTTTGCCCACGGCACCTCGAACCCCTGGGGGCTCGATTTCGACGAGCACGGACAGGCATTCGCCACGGCCTGCGTGATTCCGCACTTTTGGCACGTCATTCAAGGGGCTTATTACTTGCGCCAGAGCAACCCGCTGGGGCATTTCAATCGCTACGTCTATCAAAACATCGAGACCATCGCCGATCACGTGCATTACATCGGGGAAACGCCGCACGCGGGCAACGACGTGTCGGATGCCGCCGGCGGCGGGCACGCCCATTGCGGTCTCATGCTCTATTACGGAGACGCTTTTCCCGAGGAGCACCGGGGCCGGGCCCTCTTTTTCAACGTGCACGGGCATCGCATCAATCAGGAGGAGACCGTGCGCTCGGGATCCGGTTTCGTGGCGCGGCACTTGCCCGATCTGGTGAACACGCACGACGACTGGTTCATGGGTGTGGCGTTGAAGGGTGGACCGGACGGCAACGTCTATTTTATCGACTGGCATGATGAACAGACTTGCCACCGTCCCCAGCCGGAGGTGTGGGACCGGACGAATGGGAGACTCTATCGCTTGCGTTACGGAGATTGGAAGGGCGGCCGGCTCGATTTGGCGGCGCGCACGGACCTGGAACTGGCGGAATCGGCATCCGCCCGGAATGGTTGGGAAGCGCGCACAGCGCGGAGGCTCTTGCAGGAGCGGGCGGCGGAGGGACGGCTTGGGGAGGAAGCGGTGCGGCGGTTGAAAAAGGGGGTGCAGGAGGGGAATGAGGCGGCTGCGACGCTCTCAGCGTTGTGGGCATTGCACGGAGCGGAAAAAGCGGACCGGCGCATGCTCGAAGTGTTGTTAGAACACCGGGAGGAGTATGTGCGGGCCTGGGCCATACAACTTCTCTTGGAGAGGCCGGGGTCTCGGGAGCGCGAGCTGCCGGCCCGGTTGGCGGCGCTGAGCGAGGATCCTTCCCCGGTGGTCCGCCTGTATCTCGCTTCCGCGTTGCAACGTCTTCCTGTCGAGGAGCGTTGGGATCTCGCGGCGCGCCTCGCCGGACGCGGGGAGGATGCCAGCGATCACAATCTGCCCCAGATGATCTGGTATGGGACAGAACCCCTGGTGGCGGCGGATCCGGTGCGGGCCTTGCGGATCGCAGCGGAAGCCCGGATTCCCCTGGTGGCGCGCCTCATTACCCGCCGGGCCACGGAGTTGGACAGCGGGATCGCGGCGGTCTTGGAAACGGCCTTGGCGGCGAGCGACGCGGAGTTCCAGAGAGTATTGTTGGAGGAACTCAGCAATGGATTGCGAGGCCGCGCCGGAGTGGCGCCGCCGGCGATTTGGGAACAGGCCTATAGGGAATTGGAAAGGATCGGAGATCCTGGCACAGCCGCCCTATTGGAAGGCATCGCCGTCGCCTTTGGAGACGCGCGCGTTTTTCCCCGCTTGCGAACCGTGCTGACGGACCGGACCGCATCGCCGGAGCGGAGAAAGCAAGCCTTGGATATCCTGCTGCGGGGACGGGACGCCGAATTGGTTCCCCTGCTTTATCGACTGCTCGAGGACGAAGCATGGCGGCTGGATGCCATCCGCGCTCTTGGGAAGTATGGGGACCCCGGTAAGGCGGAACGCTTGCTCGAGCGTTACCAAGCGCTGGACGCCGAGGAGAAAGCGGCCGCGGTTAACGCACTGACGGGCAGGCGGGAGGAAGCTTTGGCTTTGTTGGCTGCCGTCGAGCAGGGAACAGTCCCGCGTGCGGACGTGCCCGCTTTTGCCGCGCGGCAAATGCTGAGTCTCGATGATGACCTGGTTACCGCGAGAGTGGCTGAGGTATGGGGCAAGGTTTCCGGCAATCCGGAGGAGGTTGAGGCGGAGATGGCGCGTTACCGCGCTCAATTGAGTTCAGGGGCGCTGGAGAAGGCGGATGCCGCACAGGGGCGGATCGTGTATGGGCAGGTTTGCGGGTCTTGTCATGTTTTGTTCGGAGAGGGACAGGAGATTGGTCCGGATCTCACCGGATCAAACCGGGCCGATCTCGACTATCTCTTGGAGAACGTTCTCAATCCAAACGCGGTGGTGGGCAAAGATTATCAGTTGCAGGTGTTCACCCTGCGGGACGGAAGAGTGGTTTCGGGGATGGTCAGGGCGGAAAGCGATAGCGCGTTCACGGTCCGGCTGCTGGAAAATGAAGAGGTGGTGGCGAAGCAAGACATCGTCGAGCGGCAGAGCTTGGAGGTGTCGATGATGCCCGCAGGCTTGCTGGCGTCCCTGTCTGGAGACGATGTCCGGAACCTCGTTGCCTATCTGGGCAGCCCGGGTCAAGTGCCGCTGCCGGGTGAAGCAGGCGCGATGAATCTTGCTTCGGGCAGGATTGAGGGCGCCATCGAGGGAGAGGACCTTCGGGTGGCCCGGATCGAGGGCGGATCAGCCGCGCCTCAAGTGATGGGTGGGTTTCCCGATGATCGCTGGAGCGGAAATGCGCAGTTGTGGTGGACCGGGGGGAAACCGGGACAGAGTTTGGAACTCGGGTTTCCCGTGGAAGGGAGCGGACGCTATGAGGTTTTGGCGGTGCTCACCAAGGCGGTTGATTATGGGATCGTGCAGTTAAGTGTCGATGATGCGGAACCGGGGGAACCACTCGATATGTTCGAGCCCGGCCGGGTGCTGACGTCGGGGATGGTGAGTGTGGGGATATTCGATTTGGGGGCCGGCGAACACCGGCTGAAGGCGACATTGGCGGGACGGAATCCGAAGTCTGCGCCGGGGTATATGTTCGGATTGGATTGTCTGGTGCTGAAACCGGTCGCGGCGGCAACCGGAGGCTGATCCGATTGCCGCATCCGAGGCGACGCGGATGCGCTGGGACCCCTGCCGGGGTCCTGTGGCGAGGGTGAGCGGTGGTCCGGTGGTGTCGCTGCGCTCACCACCGGCTACAGGCTGCGGCGCCTCCGGCGTCAGCGCAGGGAGGGGCCAAGTGGGCCCGGGTATGCAGCGAAATCCGCTGCGTAACGCTCAACCATGAACCGCTGGCCCAGCGCCTCCCTCTCTCACGTGCCCGCCCGGCGCCGCCGCGCCTTCCCGTTTCGCGCGCCCCTGTCGCAAGAATAGGGGTTGAAGCTGACACCCAACGCGAGGCGATGCGGTCGCTGCGCTCACCACCGGCTACAGGCTGCGACGCCTCCGGCGCCGGCGCGCGGAGGGCGCGGAGGGCGCCGAGTAAAACGGCCGAAGCTGACGCCGCATCCGAGGCGACGCGGCTGCGCTGGGACCCCTGCCGGGGTCCTGTCGCGAGGGTGACCGGTGATCCGGTGTTGTCGCTGCGCTCACCACCGGCTACAGGCTGCGACGCCTCCGGCGCCGGCGCAGGGAGGGCGCCAACTGGGTCCGGGTATGCAGCGAAACCGCTCCGCAACGCTCAACCACGAACCGCTGGCCCAGCGCTTCCCCCTCTCACGCCTCTCCACGCCAATAGATCAATTTGCGCTAAAGCCGGCTCTTCGCGTACAGAAGAAGAGGAGAGAGCGTTGGCTCTCTCCTCTTCGTTGGAAAACGGTTCTCGATTCTGGAATTCGCTATCAAGCATTACGCCGCCGGCGCAAGCCCAGCAGACCAACTCCGAGCAGAAGCGACAGGGCCGCGGAAGGCTCGGGAACGAGCATATTCATGTTTCTCTCTCCCCCTTGGGTGCTCCCCGGGGAGGTTTCAGGTCCTTGCATGGACAATTCAAAGAGATAAGTCGCACCGGATTCCAGAACGGCCGAGTCCGAGACGGTCCCGGAATCAGAGCCGCCGCCGCCATCAGCATTCGTGTCGAAACCACCGCTCAACACCACTGTGTCCGGATCGGGATCCAGACGCGTGAGGGAGAAGGAGAAGTTGCCGTCCTCATTTGGATCATTTTCGTTCCATTGGAAAGGACTGCTGAAAGTGAACGTCGGCGTGCCGCTGTCGACTGTGAACTCGAAGCTCAGGCTGAGACTGGCGTCCCAGGGCTGGTTGCTCGAATCGCTCGAGTAATCGATCGCGGCGAGGTCGAGAACGAAAAGGACATCATCATTGACTTGTTCGATCCGGGAGGTGAGCCGAGTCTGGACCAGCACGGTCTCGTCGGGTCCTGCAGTGACGTCCAGGACGGCGGGGGAACCATTGTCCTCGAAGTCTGCCGTGTCGGTGGCCAGGGTGTTGTCTGCCAACGCGAGCACGGAGCGAGAAATGGAAATCGCGTCCAGAGTTGCGTTTGGAACGAGTACTGTCACTGCCCCTGCCGAAGGCCCGAAGGCCAGAATGGCGCTCGCCACAAGGGCGAGCATGCCGCTTTTGCAAACCGAATGGGTTCTCATCATAAATAGGTCGTTCTGGTCCCTAAACCGCGTCATCGATCCCACATATTGCGGGCGGACGCAAGAAAAAGTGGTCCGAATTCGAAGAAAAATTTGAGGAGATTCCCTGCTTCCGCGGAGATCCGCGCAATTCATGAGTCCGCCTCGGACTCGTATTGGGGAATCCACGAGTTTTCCCGCAGTTCGACGATTTCGAGCTGCCGGAAACCGGAGGCGGCGGGGAGAGTCCTCACCCGCAGCAGTGCGCCCAGGTTCTTCCGGCGTTGGATGGCGTGGTCCAAGTCGCCCTCCACGCCGGAACCGCGGGCGACGTAGCCGAAAAAGCCTTCGTCGTTGCCGGGGTAATCCAAGGAGTAGCACTTCCAACGTGCAGGATCGCTGAATTCGCCGTTGTAGTAGTCCGAGGGAGTGAGAACGCAGCGCAGATCGCTCTCGACGGGTTCCGGAGCGGCGAAGAGTTCTTCTGGGGGTCGATCCTGGTAAGCCGCAAGCGTCTCCCAATCGATCCAATAAAAGCGGTCATGACGCCATTCGAGGATGACGGGAGTTTCCTGGATCTGTCCCTTCAGGAGAACGCCGGCCACGACGCAGCGAATCCCTCCATAGTTCGCGGTGACGAGCGTTCCGACTTTCTGAATCTCGAGGGGGCCGGGATCCGTATGCCGGGAGTACCAGGCCCGCATCTTGGGTTGCACGAGTTCCGGGGAACGGACCCAGCGGAGCCTTTCCTCCCAGCCGGTTGCGTTGAAATAGCCTTGCAAGACCGAGTTGACCGCGTTGCGCTGCACGATTTCGAGCGGCTTCGTCTCGGCCGACCGGGCGCGCGCTTGAGCGGCGTTGTGCTCGGAAACCAAGTAAGAAGAAACGGCGAGAATGCCGATGGCGAATGCGAGACCGGCTGTGAGCAAGGCGACGGCGCGGAGAATCGCCGGAGTTTTCCATCTGCCCGCGGAATCGACGAAGGTGGAGCCGCCGGGCACTTCATGCAGATAACGCCGGAATCCCGATCCGGCCGCGCCTCGATTCCTTTCCGGGTTTGATCCGGCAACTGCCCAGTCCTGATCGTAAACGTTCTGGATGCGCGACAGGACCTCATCCATGGACACGAAGGCGCCGGTTTTCGAACGGGTCCTGGCCTGAGCGAGCGAGGTCAGAGATTGTTGGGACGCCGCTGTTGCGGGAGTCCGGTGTGCGGCTGCGGCCCGCGAGGGAGCGGCGTTGTCCGGTTCGTTCGCTGGTTCTACGGCCGTCCATTGAGAGGCGATGAGGCGAGCCAAGTCCGAAGCGAGCGTAACCAGGGTCTCTTCAGGCATCCGTTCCAGCCCCTGTTGAATCGTGAGATGTTGGGAATCCCGGGACGACGCCGTTTTCTCACCGATCTTGTGGGCGATGGTCCGAGCAAGCTTGTCTGCTGGACCCGGCGTTCCCGAGGCTTTCCGTGGAGGCGGCAGCGATGTTTCAGAGGCTGGGAGGCCGGACGGCGACGCCCCCGGGGATGGGCCGGGTGGTCCAGCAGAGGATTCTTTGAGTTGGCGCAGCGCGAGGATCCACTGAGAGGGATCTTCCCACTCCGGGCCGAGATCGAGCGACTCTACATCGTCCCCGGTGAGGGTCTTGGGCTGGTCGAGTGGAGATTTCTTCAGTGGGCGCGCCCCTTCGATATTCCGCCCCGGTCCGTCCCTGTCCTTCCGTTTGCTCACCGGTCGCAAGAGATAGCGTTCATGAATTGCCTCTGCAAGCGGCGGGTGGCAGAGAGATTGAGTGTGGGCCGTGGGTGTGCGGGCGGGATCTTGAGAACGATAGGAAGGACCGGCGAGGGTATCCGGCGGCGGGTGGGATGGGGCCGGATGGGCTGAGGTCAGGTTCGGCTTCGCGGGGTCTCGCGAGGATCCGGGTCGAAGCAGCGTTCCAGATGGGAACGAAGGAAAACGGTCAACGCCGATGCCTTGTGCCGATCGGTGCTTAGCCGGCGCCGGCGGGGAGCCGGCGCTGGCTGCCCGGCGCCACGGGGACTCCTGCGCCCGCGCTTTGCACTGCCGCGAAGCAGAGGGCGAGGCTTGCGAGGTTGGCGGCGGCGCTATGGGAGGGTTGGCGGTTCTCTTCGATGGCGAGGAGGAGTTCTCCCATGGCGCCCTGAAATCCGCTGGAGAACCAATCCCCTTCAAGGGCCGGCCGAGCCAGGCCGGCTTTGGTCCAGAGCGCGACGCGTTGCTCGTTGACGCTGGGACCGCTGGCCTGAGCCGTTCCGAGGCTCCCGGCGACGACTGTGCGGTCTTCTTGCCCGTAACGCGTGTGGGCGTTGCAAAGGAAGCGCACTTGCGCCCCCGGGAAATCGATGACGGCGTGAGCCAGGAACGGCGGCTTTGTTGTTTGCCAGGGGGCGCGAACGGCGGAGGCATAGACCCGTTCGGGGTTCCGGCCGGGAACGAGTTGGAGGGCCATGTCGAACCAGTGAATGCCGAAGTCGTAGAGGATGAGCTGATGTATCCGGTCGAAGCGAGTTCCGGCCGTCCAGGTGTGATCGAAATGGAGGATAAAATCGACAGTCCCGGGTTCGCCGAGGACGCCTGCGCGCATAGCGGCGGCGAGCCAGGCGAAGTGGGGAGCCCAGCGACCGTTCTGATTGACGGCGAGGAGTCGTTTCTGAGAGTCTGCCAGGGCAACCAGTTCCGCGCCGCGGTCGAGGTCGGTGACGAAGGGTTTTTGGCTGAGGACGTGTTTGCCGGCGCGGAGGGCATTGGCGATGAGGTCGAAGCGTTCCTCAGGATGGGTGGTGATATCGACGATTTCGATATCGCTGCGGTCGAGGACGCGGCGGTAATCGGAGCAGATCTCGGCGCCGGGGTAGAAGGCGTCGCGGCGTTGCCGGGCTTTTTCGAGGGTGCGATTGCAGATGATGGCGACTTCGAGTCCGAGGGCCAGGCAGGCTTTGAGGTGGAACTCGGATATTCCTCCGGCGCCGATGAGGCCGATCTGGGGCCGGTAGCGGTGTGGCCGGGGAGGGCGGTAGTCGAGTTCGGGAGCAGGGATCTCGAGCGCCGGGCGTTGAGCGCTGAGGCCGTATTCGGTTTCGTCGGTCATGCGATTCGGCGGGGGCTAGCTAACCTTCAACGGAACAGTCCGGCCAGTCCGGATGCTTTCGAGCGCGGTGTCGACGATTTGTTGTCCGATCCATGAGACGGAGGGGGAAAGCGGGCCTTCGATGGGCCGGCCGGTTTCGAGGCAGTGGAGGACGTAGTTGACGGCTCCGTCGTGCGGAGGACAGAGACGGTCGACCGGGATGTCGACGCCCTCGGGCCGTTCGCGGGTTTGGATGCGGACGGTGGATTCGAAGTCGTAGGAGGAGAGGGTTCCTTCGGCGCCGCGGATGACGAAGCCGCATTTGGGCTGGGGTTGATGAGTCCAAGGATCGGTGAAAGTGCCCCAGCGGGTTTCGAATTTGGAAAGTCCGAATGGGTAGCGAGCGATCGTGATGCTGTGTTCATCGACCTCGAGCGCTTCGGACTGTCCGGCGACGGCGGTGACTTCGAGGGGCTTGCGACCGCCGAGAAACCAGGCCCCGAGCGTGACTCCGTAGCCGAGATAGTCGAGCAGGGAACCTCCGCCGCTCTCGCGTTTGTAGAACCAGCTCGCGGCCTTGCTTTCCGGGGTGGGTTCTCTTTCGATCTTCTCCGCTCCGTGCCACAGGGGGCCGCGGTTGCCGTCGTAGTAGTGGACTTCGAGGGCTTCTCCGATGCGGTGTTCGGAGAGGAGGCGATAGGCGGTGGCATGGCTGGGGTACCAGCGGAGAGGCCAGTTGATGGCAAGGGGCCGGCTGGCGTTCTCCATGGCGGTGATCATGCGGCGGGCGTCCTGGAGCGAGGCGGCGAAGGGTTTTTCGATGAGGACCGGAACGCGGTAGGCGGCGACCCTATCCGTCCAGAGCGCGTGGCCGGCGGTCGAAGGACAAAGGAGGACGAGATCCGGCTGCGTCTGTTCCAGACAGGCGCGGTAATCGGTGAAGACGCGCTCCTGCGGGATGCCCAGGCGAAGGATGGTCTCGCGCATCCGTTCCGGGTCGGCATCGCAGACGCCGGCGATTTCGGCGTGGGGATGTTGTTGGACTTCCAGCAGGAGATCGCCCATGTGGAAGTGCTCGAAGCTGATGCCGGCGACCCGCCACGTTTTGTGCATATCCGTCTTCCTAAGGGATGGGGAGGGCTGCTGTAAACACATCGTGGCGCGGGCACACCTGCCCTCAGAGAAGATGATCAGGAGTTCTGAACCTGGCGACGGGGTCGAAGCCTCCATTGGCGGAAGGCGAAGAGGGAGCAGGCGAAAAGGATGGCGTTGAGGAGAATGTGGAGGGGGAAGCTGGCGACGGGGACGGCGCCGAAGCAACCGCAGGCGATTTCGAGGCCGCGAGACCACGCGGAAGCGAGGGCTGCGGAAAAGAGGAGGAGCAGGGCGCCGAGCAGGAGGCAGGCTCCGCCCTGAAGCGGCCGGAGGAAGAGGCTTGCTCCGGCAAAGACCTCCAGCCAGGGCAGCAGCAGAGAAAGAATGCCGGGGCCGGGATCGGGGAGAAGGTCGTAAGCGCGGACTTGGAGGAGAAAAGCGGTGGGATCCAAAACTTTGATGGCGCCGGAGACGAGGAAAACGGCAGCGAGACCGATCCGGGGGAGGCGCAGCAGGAAGGAAAAGGAGCGTCGGGACTGGAGCACAATGACCGGTAAGTTCTCGGTGGGCTGGACCCGGCGCAACGGGGAAAGGACGGGGGTTCAAGGAATGGAATCGCGCCCAAATCGCGCCTTGGCATCGATGGAGGTCCGGGTATGCTGGGCGATGCTTCGCATTTGGTTGTGGTCCGCTCTGTCGTTGGGGGCGCTGACTTTGGGTCAGGCGGCGGCCGGACAGCACTTGCCGCTGGAGACGACGTTCCGGGGCCGGGCCAAGTTCGAACGTATGGAGGAGAAAGCGCGGAGCGAAAGGTGGGACCGCCTGGCGCTTGGAGACCGTGTGGTGCGGGCCGGTCGCGAGTTGGAGGGGACGCCCTACAAGGGATTCACGCTCGAAATCCACGACCGCATCGAGTCGCCGTCGGTGAATCTGGAGGGGATGGATTGCTGGACGTTTTTCGAGACGGCGTTGGGCTTTGCCCGGATGCTGGAGCATCCTCGTTCCGATTATGGGCCGGAGGACTTGCTGCGGGAGGTGGAACAGACGCGCTACCGGGACGGGGTTTGTCATGGAAATTACCTCGACCGGATTCATTACTTGGCGGAGTGGTATGTGGACAATGAGCGCCGGGGAAACCTCAAGGACTTGACCCACGACTTGGGCGGGATCCGGTTTGTCAACCGGCGTTGTACGGAGATGACGACGCTGTGGCGCAGTTACCGGTATTTGCGCAACAACCCCTCTCTGCGGGAACCGATGGCGCGGTTGGAAGCACGCATCTCCAAACTGCCGATGGAGTACGTTCCCACGAGCCAGGTCAAAGGGATCGAGGGAAAGTTGCGCAATGGGGATGTGATCGGGATCGCCAGCAAGTATCAGGGCGGTTTTTGCTCGCATGTGGGGCTGGCTTACCGGGCCCCGGACGGCACGACCCGGTTGATGCACGCTTCCTCGGACGCCAAGCGGGTCATCGTGGATTCGCCGGTCCACATTTACTTGAAGCGCTACGACAAGCATGCGGGCATTTTGGTGGGGCGTCCCTTGCCGCCTCCGAAGCCCAATGCGGCGCGGACGCGGGCGGCGCGCGGCTGAAGGAGCGCGGGATCTGGGGCGGGCAGGGAGCAGGTTGGATTTTTTTGGCATGGACACAACAGAATTGACGGAACGTGTGCGCCGGTACGGCGAGTGGGCCCCGCGTGTGAGGGAAGAAATGCACCGGGTCTTGGTGGGGCAGGAACATCTGATCGACGGCTTGTTGCTGGGCTTGCTGACCAACGGGCACGTGTTGTTGGAGGGTGTCCCTGGTCTGGCCAAGACGTTGGCGATCAAGGCGTTGGCGGGTTGCTTGGACGCCTCGTTTTCCCGGATTCAGTTTACGCCGGACCTGCTGCCCTCCGACTTGGTGGGAACCTTGATTTACAACCAGCGCGACGGCAGCTTCGCCCCGAGGCTGGGTCCGGTTTTCGCCAATCTGGTGTTGGCCGACGAGATCAACCGCTCGCCGGCGAAGGTGCAGAGCGCGTTGTTGGAAGCGATGCAGGAGCGTCAGGTCACGATCGGGGAGGTGGCGCATCCATTGCCTGATCCCTTTTTGGTGATGGCCACTCAGAACCCGATCGAACAGGAGGGAACCTATCAACTGCCCGAAGCGCAACTGGACCGCTTTTTGCTGAAGGTGGTGGTGGATTATCCGGCGCGAGAAGAGGAACGGAGAATCCTCGAGCTGATGTCGACGTCGATGCCGGATCTCGACACCCGGCCGGTGGTGGCGACAGAACGGATCCGGGAGAGCCGGAAGCTGGTCAACGAAATCTTCATCGATGATGTGGTGAAGGATTATATTGTCGATCTGGTGCATTTGTCGCGGGACGCGGCGGCCATTTCCCAGGAACATACCCATTTGATCCGCTGTGGGGCGTCGCCGCGGGGAACCATTTACCTGGCGCTGGCGGCTCGGGCGAGAGCCTTTCTGGAGGGCCGTGGTTATGTCACGCCGCAAGACGTCAAGGATGTGGCTCCGGAAGTGTTGCGGCACCGGATCCTGCTGACCTACGAGGCCGAGGCGGAACAGGTCAGCACCGATTCCATAGTGAATGATTTGTTAGTAAGGGTTCCGGTGCCGTGAAACGAAAAGCGACGGTCGCCCGCGAATCTAGCGTCGCGGATCTGTTGAAGAAGATGCATCGGCTTCGGTTGAAGACACGGGGACGGGTGCGGGAACTGTTCGGCGGCTCCTATTCCAGTTGTTTTCGCGGACAGGGCATGGATTTTGACGATTTCCGAATCTACGAACCTGGCGACGAGATCCGGTCGATCGACTGGAATGTCACTGCGCGTCAGGGGGAACCCTATGTGAAGCAGTTCATCGAAGAGCGGGAATTGGCGGTCTACCTGGCGATGGACATCAGCGCTTCGGGCGACTTCGGCAGCGGGCAGGAGAGCAAGCGCGAATGGATGACGGAAGTGGCCGCGCTGGTGGCTTTCAGCGCGGCGCGCAATCAGGACAAGGTAGGGCTGTTGCTGTTCTCGAATGGATTGGATCTGTTCGTGCCGCCGCGCAAAGGAGGGAATCATTTGGCCCGGCTGCTTCGGGAGATGCTGGCGCGCCGGCCGAAACCGGGGCCGACGCGGGTGGATGCCGCGCTGCATCCTCTGGCGCATTGGGTAAAGAAGCGATCGTTGGTTTTTCTTCTTTCGGACTTTATCAGCGAAGACTTCACGCGCGCGTTGCGGACGGTGAGCCAGAGACACGATCTCATCGCCGTTCAGGTGTTGGACCCGGTGGAGGAGAACTTGCCGGCGGTGGGGCGGGTGCGGATGCACGACCCGGAGACGGGCAGACAGCGGCTCGTGGCGACTTCCCGCGCGGACTTGCAGGCGGCTTACCGGCGCGAGCGAGCGCAATGGCAGGAGGAGTTGGACGCGAAGTTCCGGCGGTTAGCCGTGGACAAGCTGTTGCTGCCTACGGGAGAAGATTTCCTGCCCAAACTGCATGCTTTTTTTAAAGGGCGCGCCCGGCAAGGGCGTTAACCGGCGAGCCGGACGATCTGGGATACAGGCAGGATGAACGAGAACGCGGCGGAAGACATACGGGACTTGACCGGACCGGAGTCCTTTCCCCTGTTGGAGGCGGACTGGACGCCGTGGTTCGGTTTGGCCGCGGTGTGTCTGGCGGCCTTGGCGCTCGTCTTGGCTTCGCTTTGGTTGCTCTGGTTGGCGCTGCGGCCCAAGCCGGCGCGGCGCCGGCAGGAGGCCCTGCGGCGCTTGGAAGGGCTGCGCAGCGAGGCCAGGGACATGGCGCCGAATCAGTTCGCCACCCAGCTTTTGCGCGTGTTGCGGGAGTATTATCACGGCCGTTATGGAGACCGCGTGCTGTTCGAAACCGGCCCGGAGTTTGCCCGCAGGGCGGCTGCTGAAGGGCCCATGGAGGGGGAGCGCAAAGCGCGGTTAGAACGTCTGTTCGAGCGCTGCAACGATGTCCAATTTGGAGGCGTCGTGTTGCCTCCGGAGCGGCGGCCCCTGTATGTCGAGGAGGCCTTGGCTATTCTGAGAGACGAACCACCCGACTTGGAATCCCGTGTTTGAGCTTCTCCCCGCGATTTTTCGCAACGGGTTTCAGTTTGCGGCGCCCTGGTTTCTGCTGCTGCTGATTCCGGTCCCGGGTCTGCTTTTGTTGGCGGGGCGCAGTGGAGATGCGCCGGCCCTGACATTTTCGTCTTTGTACTTGTTGGAACGAATCGGGGCGCCGGTACGGGAGCGGGTGTTCGGATTGACCTTATCCTTGTTTTTCGGGGCGGTGGTGCTGGCGGTCTTGGCCTTGGCCCGGCCGCAATTGGTGTCGACTTACGAGAAGACGTCGAGCAACGGCATCGAGCTGATCATTGCGTTGGACGTCTCGCGCTCGATGGCGAGCACGGACTTCTTTATCGGCGGGGAGAAGGTGACGCGGCTCACGGCGGCCAAGCAGGTGACGCGGGAGTTCATCCGGGAGCGGCCCAGCGACCGCATCGGGGTGGTGGCCTTCGCGGGCCGGCCGTATTTGGCCAGTCCGTTGACCCTCGATCACGGATGGTTGCTCGACAGCATCAACCGGATCCGGATCGGGCTGGTCGAAGACGGCACGGCCATCGGTTCGGCCATCGCCATGACTGCCAAGCGGTTGGACAAGCGGGACGCCAAAAGCAAGATCATGGTGCTGTTGACCGACGGGTCGAACAACTCCGGAAATCTTTCGCCGAGGGATGCCGCGCGCTTGGCGCGCACGCTGGGAATCAAGATTTACGCCATCGCGGTGGGGACGCCTGGAGAACACGCCATTCCGATGCCGCAGGGGGTGGTGATTCACCGGGAAGAGTTTGATGTGGAGACGTTGCAGGAGGTCGCCCAGATCGGGCAAGGGAAGTATTTTCGCGCTCAGGATACGCAGGCGCTCGAGAGCATCTTTTCGGAGATCAACCAGATGGAGAAATCCGATCTGCGCAGCCGCCGGGTCGTCGAGCTACACGAGCTGTTTCCGTGGTTCGTCTTGGCGGGCTTGCTCTTTGCCGCGGGCGGGTTGTTGGTGCACGAATGTCTTCCTCTGACGATCCCTTGAGCCAATGACCTTTGCGCAACCCTGGTGGCTCTTGATGCTGGCGTTGGCGCCCGTTTTCTTCGGCTTGCGATTGTGGCGGGACGCCGCACAGAAGCGGCGTCTGGCCGGGATCAGTTCGCGCGAGCTGACCGCGCGTTTGCTGGTGGGCTACAGTCCGGCGGCGCGGTGGACGCGTTTTCTCCTCTTGTGGCTGGGATTCATCTGCTTCGTGCTGGCGATGGCCAGGCCGCTCCTCGGCTACACCGAGCGGGAGACCGCGGGCCGGGGCCGGAATATTCTCATAGCCGTGGACACTTCCCATTCGATGCTGGCGCGCGACCTTCGACCGGACCGCATGACCCTGGCCAAGGCGGCGGCCGAGGAGTTGATCCGGCAGTTTCCGGATGACCGGATCGGGTTGATTCCTTTCGCTGGGAGCGCGTTCCTGCAGGTCCCCTTGACGTTGGATCACGAGGCGGCGGTGGAGACAGTTGCGCAGCTCGACACCGAAATCATTCCCTTGGGCGGCACCGATATTGCCGCGGCGCTGAGCTTGGCTTTGGAGACCTTTCGCGAAGCGGAAAGCGAGAGCAACGCCCTGATCCTCATCAGCGACGGCGAGGAACACGACGGGAAACCGGAGGCGGCGGCCCGTGAGCTGCGAAGCGAGGGCATCATGGTCGTGGCGCTTGGGGTAGGGACGATTCAGGGCGGCTTTGTGCCGGATCCGGCGGATCCGTCGCGCATGTTGCTGGACCGATCGGGCGAAATGGTGCGGAGCCGGCTGCGGGCGGAGGGGTTGCAGATGATTGCGAATCAGACGGCGGGCATTTACAGTCCGCTCACCAATACCGGCGCCACCAGTGAGGTGGCCAGGCGGGCGTTGCTGCAAATGGACCAATCGAATCTTGATCAGAGGAGCCGGCGGCGGCCGGTGGAACGTTACCGCTGGCCCTTGGCGGCGGGGTTGTTTAGTCTGTTGGCTGGGCTGTGTTTGCGGCCGGCCGGAGCTTCCATGGGCCCAGCCTCAGCAGCGGCGGTCTTGCTGCTGACTGTGGGACTTGGCGCTCCGGTCGAGGGCGCCGATTTCGGGGAACGCGATTACCGGGCTGGGAATTATGCCGGGGCGATGGAACGTTATGGGGCGGCGCTCGAGACGCTGCAGGATGATTCCGCGGTGGGAGAAGTGCGTTACCGAGAGCGGATGGGAATCGTGGAACGTCTGTGGCGGCGGGCGGCCGGGCGTCCCTTGCCCGAGGAACGATTCCAGTTGCACTTCGGAATGGGATCGGCGGCCTATCGCAGTGAGGAATACGATTTGGCGGTCGAGCAGTTTGGGCAGGCCTTGTTGGGCAAGGAAAGGGCGGTGCAGAAAGAATCCCATTACAATTTGGGCAACAGCCTTTATCGAAGAGGTGAGTTTGCTTTGCGGCAGGAGGAACCGGATTTGGTGGCGGTCTTGGACGACTGGCGGGATGCCGTAAGTCATTTCGAGGGCGCGTTGGCTCTGGATGCGACGCATGCGAACGCGCAGTTCAATCGTGATTTCGTTCGCAAGCGCCTCGAGGAACTCGAGCGTCTGGCGCAGATGATGCGACAAATGCAACAAATGCGGCAACCGGCGCCAGGAGCGGAAGGAGATGAGCCGCAGCCGCAGGGATCGGACGGGTCCGAGCAAGACGGAGAGGGACAGCCTGGAGAGCAGCAGCGGGCCAGCGGCGGCGATCAGGAGGGCGAAGGCGAAGGCCGTCCCAACGATCCCATGGAAGACGAGGGGTTCGGCGACGATGGCGAGGAGCGTGAGGGCCGATTGCGGGCGGAGGAGGACGAGAGAGATGCGCGTGAAGGAGCGGACGGGGACGAGGAAGGAGACAGGCAAGGGGCTGGGCAAGGGGACGAGCGGGATCCTGAAACGGGATTCAGCCGTTCGCAGGCGCGGCAGATGCTGCGCAATTTCTCGGACGAGGACTTGGGAGTGCGCTTGCTAGAGCGAGGGAATCTCAGAGAGAACTCCAAGAACTGGTAGAGTGGGAACCGGAGATCAAAACGCAGTGGGCGGACACATGCGCCGCGCGGTGAAGGGCGGACACCTCCTGCGGGCGGCATGGCTGGTTTTGGCCGCGCTCGGGATGGATTGCGCGCGGGCGCAGGTTGTGAACCGGGGCATGGCCGGATCGGTCGACGCCACGGCCTATTTCTCTCCGGCCAACGTCGTGGCCGGGCAACAGTCCCAGTTTTCGGTGGTGGTGACGAATGGCACGCCGGACATTCCCCCACCGCGGACGATCAAGGTGGACGGCGTCGAGATCACATTTCTGCGCAACTTGCCGCGATCCGAAATGACTTTGTCAGGCCGGCAGGTGTTGAACGAGTATACCTACGCGGTGACGCCCTGGAAGGCGGGAGTCTACACCATTCCCAGTTTATCGTTGCGGGTGAACGGCGAACTGCTGACCACACCGGAGTGCAAGCTGCGGGTCCGGGAATTCGAGGAACTCGGCTTGGATCCCGATGCTGTTGCGAGAGGGAGTTTTGCTTTGATGTATGTGGAGAGGGAGGAGTGTTATGTGGGTGAAGTGGTGCCTTTGGAAGTGACGCTTTACATGGACCAGGATTTGCGGGTGCGGGACTGGGGTTATCCCGATATGGAACGGGATACCTTCATCACCAAGCGTTTCGAGCGCCGCTATCCCACCGATGTTTTTCTGTTGGGACGGCGGTTTTACGCGCTGGCTCACAGTACATTTGTCAGTCCTTTGGCGGCGGGAGATCTCGAGTTGGGTCCGGTCACGTTCACGTGCAAGATCAGCGAGGCGCGCACGTTGCCGCAGGGACCGGTCCAGACCCTGGGTCCGGCCCGTGATCTCTACGTCGAGGGGCCCCGTGTTCCGATGCGGGTGCTGCCGCTGCCCGAAGAAGGGCGGCCCGAGGGGTTCGCGGGCGCGGTGGGAAGTTATGCGATCACCTGCCGGGCGACTCCGACGCGGGTGGCGGTGGGCGATCCCATCGAGCTGGAGATTGAGGTGCGCGGCAGAGGCAATTTGGACGCCCTCGAGGGTCCGCGCCTGGAAGGAGATGGGGACGGCCTCTGGAAGGTGTTTCAAGAGACGTCGGAGATCCGCAAGCGCGAGGCGGCGTCCCTGGAAGGGGTGGCCGTGTTCCGGCGAGTCATCTCTCCCACCCGGGTGACGGAGGAAATCCCATCGTTGATCCTCAGTTATTTCGATCCGGAGGAACGCGCCTACCGGACGGTGACGACGGCGCCGATCGCCCTGGAAGTGTTGCCGGATCTGGAGGGAGAGGCGATGATTCAAAGCTTCGCCTCCAGCACGGGGGCCCTGATGCCGCGGGAGCAGCTCGAGGACATTTTGGCGCTGTTGCCCGGCCCGTTGGAGGGGCCGGCGACGCTGCGGCCCTGGTCGGAAGGTTCGGTGTTCCGGGCCCTGGAAGCACTGGCCATTTTGAGCTGGGCGGGTTTAGCGGCCTTCGGTCTCTTTCGATTGTTCGGCCCGCGGCTTTTGGAGTTGCGTCAGGTCCGCGAGGGGCCTGCCTATCGAGAGTTGCTCCGGGACTTGAGACGTCCGGGCCTGAGCGAGAAGGAGTTTTACAACGGATACTATCGCGCTTGCGAAGCGTGGAGACGCGAGCAGGGCCAAGCCGCGCTGCCGCCGGCGGTGCGCGAACAATTGAGACAGATCGCGGAACGGCGGGAAGAGCTTAACTATGCTGGAGCAGCAGGGCGTCCAGCCATGGAGGACGGGCGACGCATGGCCTTGCTGCGATCGCTGGCGGCGCTTCGCCGGATCTGATGGCCATGACGGGAATGAAGCGCGTTTGGATTTTGATAGCCATCCTGACCGCGGGGTTGCCGCGCGCAGGGGCGGCGGCCGATGCAGGGGAGGTTTTTGCCGAGGCGACGAACGCGGGCCGCATCGGGGACTACGAGGAGGCTCGAAAGCTGTACCTCACCGTAGCGGAAAGTTGGGAGGGACGATCGCCGGTCCTGCAATACAACTTGGGCAATATCTATTTCCGGCTCGATGAATTTGGGAAAGCAGTGTTGCATTACCGGCGGGCGCTGCTGCTGGATCCCTCGCATGCGGAGAGCCGGCAGAACCTGCGTCATGCGGAAGGGAAGCTGGGTTTCGTCGAATTTTACCGGCCGCCGGCCGTGAAGTTTCTGAGCCGGTTTCATTCGGAAGATCTTCGAGCCGGCGCTGTGCTGGCGGCCTGGATAACGGCGATCGTTTTGACGGCGCTGGTGATTTTTCGTCCGCGGGCATGGATCACTGCCCCTGGGATCTTGCTGGTCAGTCTGGGCGTGACCTTGGCGGCGGCGGGTGTGCTGGCGCACCGGGTGGCCCGGCAGGTCGAGAGCGAGCGGGAACTCTATTTCATCGTGGTGGCCGACGACAGCCAGATCCGTTCGGCTCCGGCGACATCCGCGGGCTCGGTGATTTTGCTGCCTCCGGGCAGCGAAGTGCGGGTGTTGGACCGGCGCGCCGGCTGGTCGTATGTCGAGGTGCGCGATGATACGCGGGGCTGGGCGCCCAGCGAGGATCTGGCGCCGTTGCGTCCCGAAGCTTGGCGACAGGGTGTGAGAAATGCGGGTTAGCGGCGGTTTCGAACCTGGAGAAACAGCATGATGTAGTAAAAGAGCTGTCCGAGGGAAGCCAACGCAGCGATGGTATAGGTCATGGCGGCCCAGAACAGGGCGTCTTTGGCCTGTTTGTGAGAAAGCCCGGTGGCCACGCCGCTCTTTTCCAGCCAGGCCAGGGCGCGGCGGCTGGCGTCGAATTCGACGGGGAGGGTGATGAGGGCAAAAAGAGTCGTGGAAGCGAAGAGAATGATGCCGATGAGCAGGACAGTGAGGTTGTTTCCGGCGACGGCGAGACCGAGTCCGGCAATGAGGACCCAGGGGGCGAGCTGACTTCCGAGTTGGACGACCGGGACCAAGTTGGAACGGAGGCCGAGCATGGGGTAGTTTCTGGCGTGCTGGACGGCGTGACCACACTCGTGGGCGGCGACGGCGGCGGCAGCCACGCTGTGGGCGGCGTAGACCGGCTCGCTCAGATTCACGGTCCTGCCTCGCGGATTGTAGTGGTCGGTCAATTGACCGCGGGTGCTGGTGACCTCGACATCGCGGATGCCGTTTTCCGCGAGCATTTGCTGGGCTACTTGGCGACCGCTCACGGGCATGGGCACTTGGGAATAGAGGGCGAACTTACGTTGCAGTTGCGCTCCGGCCAAGCGGCTCGCGATCATGGCGACGCCGATGATGAGCAAGTAGATGGGATCGTAATTGGGAAAGGGCATGGGTGTGCTGACGGAAGGATGGCTCGAAATGGCCGGTTCGCCAACCGGAACTCGGAGAGGTTCCGCCTGCGGCTGACGCCTCAGAATTCGTTCTTCCACATCATGGATTCGACCGGAAGCGGGGAGCGTTCGGTGTATTTTGCGGAGGACTTGCGATGGTAAAGGGTGGAGACGTCGCCGCGCACCTCGAAGTAGATGAGTTGGCCGATTGGCATCCGGGGATAGATCCGGACCGGCTGACCCACGGAGATCTCGAGAGTCCAATGGTTGCAGAAGCCCACGTCTCCCTTTCCAGCCGTGGCGTGGATGTCGATGCCGAGCCGGCCCACGCTGGATTTTCCTTCCAGAAAGGGGACGTGACGATGGGTCTCGGTGTATTCTTCGGTGACGCCGAGGTAGGTGCGGCCCGGCACGAGGACGCAGCCTTCGTCGGGGATTTCGAGAAAACGGGTGTGGTTATGAACCCGGGCGTCGAGAACGTCGTCGATGTAGACGGCGAGAGTCCTTCCCAAGTGCACATCGTAACTGTTGGTCCCGAGACAGTCGTCGCGGAAGGGATCGATGACGATGGATCCGTCGGCGAGGGCGTCCCGGATAGCCTGGTCGGATAGGATCATAACGGGCGCTGTCTTCGCACGGGACAGGGCGCCGGGCAAGGAGGATCGGCTTTGGCGCACATCGGTGAGCCCGGGGCGGTCCGGTCTCGCCGGGGAAGATCCTGACCATGAACCCGGCCCTACAGGCCAGGGGCGCGGCCGGGCGGAGGATCAGCGAGGGCTTGGGGAGGCCCGGATGACGGGAGAGCTTTGGTCGCGGAGACTTCGCAAGCGGGAGACGGCTTTCACCACGGCGATCGAAGCCTGATCGATCTCGGATTCTGTCGTCAGGCAGGACAGGGAGAAGCGGACGGACGAGAGCGCGCGTTCGGTGGAGATGCCCATGGCGGTGAGAACGGGAGAAGGGTGGACCGATCCGGTGTGGCAGGCTGAACCTCCGGAGGCGCAGATGCCGGCATCGTCGAGAACCATGAGCAAGGCGGCGGCGTCGACGCCGGAAAAGGCGAGATTGGCGGTGTTGGGCAGGCGCAACCCGGGATGGCCGTTCACCGCGACGCCATCGAGTTCCCGCATCAACTGGCCTTCGAAACGGTCGCGGAGATTTCTCAAACGCTGAGACTCACCGGCTTCGAGGCGAAGTCGGGCCAGTTCGGCGGCTTTGCCGAGGCCGACGATGCCGGGAACGTTTTCGGTGCCGCCGCGCCGGCCGTTTTCCTGGGCGCCGCCGGTGATGCGGGGCCGGAGACGGACCTGAGAACTGGCGTAGAGGGCTCCGGCGCCTTTGGGTCCATGGAACTTGTGAGCGGAGAGGGCTAGGAAATGGATGCCGGAGTCCCGGACGCTGACTGGGGTTTTTCCGATGGCCTGAACGGCATCGGTGTGGAAGTAGACGCCGCGGGAGGCAGCGAAGCGAGCCGCTTCCGGAACGGGGAGAAGCACGCCCGTTTCGTTGTTTGCCCACATGAGGGAGAGAACGGCGGTATGGGCGGGATCGAGAGCGGCGTCGAGCTGGTCGAGGTCCAGGACTCCCTCATGCGAAACGGGGATGATTGTGCGCGAGCAACCGTGATGCTCGGTGAGGTGTTTGGAGAAAGATTCGACGGCGGGATGTTCGACGCTGCTGTGGACGATGCCGCGGCGACCGGGTCTAGCGAGAGCGGCGGAGGCGAGAGCGGTGTTATCGGCCTCGGTGCCGCCGCTGGTGAAGACGATCTCGGTGGGATCGGCCCCTAACAGCGCCGCGACTTGTTCACGAGCAGTGTCGACGGCCCGGCGAGGGGTGCGCGCGAAACGGTATCCGCTGGAGGCATTGGCGTAGTACCCGGTGAGGAAAGGCATCATGGCCTCGAGCACTTCCGGGAGGATTTGTGTGGTGGCGTTGTTATCGAGGTAGAGTGGAGACATGGGGAGGAGACGGCGCCGACGAGATCCGCGCATACACGGTCCGGGAACGGACGGCCCGGGTAGAAGATAGGCTGGGGGCGTCGAAAGGTCCAGGCTCCGGATGACCGGCGGTTCACTGGGGTTGGGTGGGGACTTCGGAAGGGGCATTCAGAACGCGAAGAGCCTCGCCGGCGAGGTAGAGCGAGCCGGTGACGAGGACCGGCTCGCGATGAAGTCGCGCGGCGGCGAGTGCGGAGGCGCAGTCGGCGAAGGCGCGCGCTTGGGGGGCGTGCTCGTGGAGGGCCGCAGCATCGAGGCCGCGGTCTGTGTCGCGAATGGGGACGAGAAAGATGCGTTCGGCGAGGGGCTGAAGCTGGGTGAGCATACTGGGGACGTCTTTGTCCCGGAGAGCGCCGAAGAGAAGCGTGGCCTTTTGGGCAGGGAACGTTTCCCTCCAGGCGCGGGCCAGGACGGCGGCGGCGGCGGGGTTGTGGGCGCCATCGACGACGACGGCAGGCTGAGTTTCGAAGAGTTGAAAACGGCCGGGCCACGAGACGGAGCGGACTGCGGCGGAGAGGGCGCCGGGGTCCAAGGGGACGCCGGCTGCTTGCAAGGCGGCGCGGGCCAGGGCGGCGTTGCTTTTCTGATGGGAACCGGCGAGCGCGAGGGGGAGTTGGAGGGGCAGATCCACCAATCGGAGGGGCGCCGCGCGTTCGCGGGCGACGCGCTCGATGACGCGCCACACTTCGGGATGCTGGACCGAGCTGACGACGGGGATGCCGGGCCGGATGATGCCGGCTTTTTCCGCAGCGATTTCCGCGAGGGTGGTTCCAAGCCAGGCTGAGTGGTCAAGATCCACCGGGGTCAAGACTGAGGCGGCGATGGGAGTGACGGCGTTGGTGGCGTCGAGCCGGCCGCCCATCCCTGTTTCCAGAATGATGCAGGTGGTTTGTTGTTCGCAGAACCAGAACATGGCTGCCGAGAGGGCGAGTTCGAAGAAGGTGGGGTGCGGGTCCCAATCATGGACGAGGTCCCGGAGGTGATTGAGAATGCGGTCGAGGCTGGCGCCGGGGATGGGGACTCCGTCGATGCGGATACGTTCCTCGAAGCGCAGGAGGTGGGGCGAGGTGAAAAGCCCGGTGCGAAATCCGTGAGCCCGGGCGATGGCATCGGCAAAAGCGCAGACGGAGCCTTTGCCGTTGGTCCCGGCGACATGGATGATCGTGGCGGGAGGGGCGACGGGCAGGTGGGAGAGCAGCCGGGCGCTGGTTTCGAGACCGAGCTTGATGCCGAAGACCTGGGCTCCGTAGAGCCAATCGAGCGACCCCATGCGAAAGAATCCTGACCGGAACCTCAAGCCCGGGCCGGCATGGCCGGCATGGCCGACATCATGTAGTCGAGCAGACGGCGCAAGCATTCGCGCATGTCTCTGCGATGGACGATGCGGTCGATGAGGCCGTGATTCATCATGAATTCCGCAGTTTGGAATCCCGGCGGGAGATCCTGATGAGTGGTTTCCCGGACGACCCTCGGGCCGGCGAAACCGATCATGCATTTTGGTTCGGCTAGTATGATGTCGCCGAGCGTGGCGAAGCTGGCGGTCACGCCGCCGGTCGTCGGGTGAGTGAGCACCGAGAGATAGGGCAAGGACTCTCTGGAATGGCGGGCGAGGGCGCCGCTGGTCTTGGCCATTTGCATGAGGCTGAGGATGCCTTCGTGCATGCGGGCGCCGCCGGAGGAGGAGAAGAGAATGGAGGCGCGGCGTTCCTTGCTGGCGCGTTCGATGGAACGAGTGATTTTCTCTCCCACGACCGACCCCATGCTGGCGCCGAGAAAGCGGAAATCCATGACTCCGAGGGAGACGGGATGTCCGCCGAGGGTCGCGATGCCGGTGACGATGGCTTCGGAGAGGCCTGTGGCCTCCTGGTACTGCTGCGTTTTCTCATCGTATCCGGGAAAGGCCAGCGGATTGACGGGACGCAAGCTGGCGTCTGTTTCCCGGAAGGAGCCGGGGTCCACGACGGATTCAATGCGATCGGCGGAGGGCAGGAGGGAATGGTGATCGCAGCGCGGACAAACCATGAGGTTTTTGCGCATTTCCAGGTCATGGACGACTTCACCGCAGGAGGGGCACTTGTGCCAGAGCCCCTGGGGCATATCCTTTTTCTTGTCGCCGGTGTGCCGGATCGGGGGTTTGGAAAAGATCGCCATCTTCCTGGGGGAATTGAGGAAGGTTAGCCCCTGGCCACGGTGAGGACAACCACCTTCTCGGCTCCGCCGGTTTCGCGAAGAACGCGGGCGCATTCGTGAGCGGTCGAACCGGTGGTGAAGACGTCGTCGACGAGGAGAACGCCGCGTCCGGAGAGTCCGGCCTGCAGGGCTGGCCGCGGGCGGATGGCGAAGGCGCCTTCGAGGTTGAGGGCCCTTTGAGTTCTGTGAAATCCGGTTTGCGAGGCCGTATAGCGGATTCGCTGGAGGACTGGGGCTTGAGGGAGGCCACGGAGTTTGGAAAGCCAACGGGTGAGTTCGGCGGCTTGATTAAAGCCCCGTTCGCGTTGTTTGCGCGGGTGAAGCGGGACGGGGACGAGCAACCAATCCTGGCGTGTGGCGAGGCGGGGGTGGTCGAGCAGCGGCGCCATCCAAGCGGCAAGGATCCGGGCGAGCGGCAGGTCGTGTCCGTATTTCAAGCGATGGACGCTGTCTCGAGCTGCGGCGGCGCTGCGGCAGCGGGCGAGGGCGAAGTCGAAAGCGAAGCTGCGGCCGCGGCAGGTCGAGCAAGTATAGGGATGGGAGCCGGGTGCGGCAAAAGCCTCTCCGCAGCGGGCGCAGCAAGGTTCTTCGTTCAAGAAGACAGTGCGGCGGCAGTTGGGGCAGAGACCGGGGAGTGCCTGCGGCGCTGGGGCGGGGAGAAGCCGGACCCGGTTGCAGCTCACGCAGACGGGTGGAAAGACCAGATCGAGGAGGGTGCGAAACGGGAAGGGAGGAAGCACGATTCAAGGGATGAGCCAGCTATCCCGCACGAGGCGGAGCACTTCGATTTGATTGTCGGGGCAGTCCCCTGGCGGATATTGGACTTCGAGCGTGAGGGGCAAGGAGACGTCTTGGTTCTCTTCCTCGCTGGTTTGGAGCAACAAATTGCGGAGCGGTTGGTTGTCAGTGCGATCGGCGCGGGCGTAGCCGTAGATGGAATGGGTGCGATCGATGTCTTCGAGGCGGAGACAGAAGTAGCGGCCGGCGTCGGCGAAGGGGCCGGCGTAATAATCTGCGGGCGAGGCATACACGCGCAGTCTATGAGGGTTGCGCGGCATGGTCTGCCGGAGCATTTTCCAGGAGATGGTGCCGTGTCCAACGAAGCTGGGCCAATCGAGACGATAGCCTCCGATGTCGGTTTTTTCGACGAAGAACACGGCGGCGGGCCGATCGGAATAGACGACCCGGCCGGTTTCAAACCCACGGGGCAGACCGGTTTCCTGGCGGTGCATGATGACATCGCGAATGATGGGAGAAGGAATGCCCTCCTCCTCGTAGTAGGCCCGCATCAGGTCGATGAGGACGCCGGGTTTGCGCACGTAGCGGGTCATTTGCTCCGGACTGTCGGATTGGAGAAACCGGGCCACGGCGCGTTTGGGATCGTCGATGAATTCTGCGTTCGGATCAAAGGAGGGCCCTCCTGTTTGAAGCCCCTCGAAATCGCGAGCTTGGAGGAAACGGACGGTGTGAAAGATCAGGAAGGTCGCCAGCAGGGCCGAGGCGAGAATGGCGGTGTAAAAGCGCTGGGCGCGCTTCTTTTCGGTGATGCGCTTTCGACGGGTGCGGGTTTTGACTCGCTTGTATTTTTTCTGGTGCTGGCGGTCGTCGACGAGTTCGAAGCGGGCGAGGGGGTCGTCTTCGTGAAGCCGGTGTTTTCGTGAAGCTTGGACTTGCCGGGCCTCCAATTCTTCGGGGGAGCGAACGGGGAGGGTGGCGTGTTCTTCGGTGCGATGGGAGGCGATGAATTCCTGGTGATCGCGCGGTTTGGCGAGGTCTTGAACGAATTTTTTTCCCGGTGTGCTCGGACGGCGGCCGGGCAGGGTGGAGGCGCGGCGGCGGCGAGCGGGAATGAAAACAATCGCGGAGGCGTCGTCCGGCGAGAGGACCGGCGGTGTGTCGAGCAAGGATTCCACCTGTTGGTGGCAACTGGGGCACTCGACGAGGTGGACAATGTCGTTGGCGGGGATCTTCACGGCCTGGTCGCAACCGGGGCAGGCGAAGACGAGCCATTGGTCGACGAGCTTGGCGCGAAGGGTGAGGTGTGATGCTGTAGGCGCTTCAGGTGGCTGGGCCATGGTCAGGTTTCGGCGAAGGGTCCTCCCCAGCATGGCTATCTTGCTCTGGAGCAGAGGATTCGTCGACGGAATCTTTCGTCTTGGATTCTGTCTCTGGCGAGTCCGGTTCGGGCGAGGAACCGGGACTGGGTTCCTCGGATCTCCCTTTCCCTTCTCCTGCGAGGGTATCGGGACGGAAGTCATCAAGGCCGCCATAAGGAATAGCCTGAGCGGGACGCGGCGTTGGGGGCGAGCTGGGTCCGAAGCCTTCTTCGTAGACCTCATCGGATGCGGGGTCTTCCGGGCTGGAGGCGGCGCCTTCAGGCGGCGGCTGGTCCGGCGCCCGTGCGGAAGCATCTTCGGATCGGCTGGGTTCGGGCCGGTAAGCGTTTTCCTCGATGAGGAACAGGTCAGGATGCGCAGGCTTTTCCGGTTCGGAAGGGGCTGTGGCGAGAGCCTTGGCGTGTTTCTTCTGCCTCCAGAGGGCGCGTTCGGCTTCTTCGGCGGCATCGCGGAGGCGGCGCCGGCGGCTGACAAACCAGGCGATCCAGATCGTGATTTCGTAAAGGATGAGCATGGGACCCGCCAGGAACGAGAGGGTGATCACGTCGGGTGTCGGGGTGATCAGGGCGGCGATGGTGACGATGATGATGACGGCGTAGGCGCGGGTGCGCTGCATGAGTTCGACCGAGAGCAGATCCAGGGCGACAAGGATCATGACGACGACGGGCAATTGAAAGCTGATGCCGAACCCGAGGGTGAGCTTGGTGACAAAGCTGATGTAATAGCCGATCCGCCATTCGGATTCGACACCCATGTTCACGTTGTAGTGATGAAAGAATTTGAGGGCGCGAGGAGTGACTTCGTAGTAACAAAACAGGACGCCGAGCACGAAGAGGAAGATGCCGACTCCGAGATAAGGAAGGATGATGCGTTTTTCCTTTGGGGTGAGGCCGGGGAAGACGAATTGGGCGGAGAAGTAAAAGAGGAGGGGGAAGGCCAGGGCCAATCCGGCGAAGAAGGAGAGCTTGATGGAGAGCATGAAGCCCTCGGTGGGACCGAGGGCGGTCATGAGGATGAGATTGCCCCGCGTATCGGCGTCGACGTGAGGCATTTTGTCGAAGAAGGCGAAAGCGCGGCGGCGGACCTCCTCATTGGTTCCGGCGGCGGCCTCGATAAAGGAAGGTCCCTGCTCCTGCGGCAGGTTGACGGCGGCGCGAAAGAGGGAGATGGCGGAAACCCAGTGGCGGAGGTCGGGGTCGTCCTTGCAGGCGGCATCGAGGTAGGCGTCGAGATAGGCGGCGGGAAGCCTCGAGACGGTCCGGGAGATCCGGTTGACTTCCTTCCAGCGTGTTTCGGTCAAGCCGCTGGGGAGGTGGTTTTCCTCGACGATTCCCAAACCGGCCAACTCGATCGGAGCGCGCATGACATCGAAGAGCCACTTATGGACTCCGAAAGCGACGACGACGGTGACGAGGAGGGTGACGAGGATGCGGAAGAGGGTCTGCCGCAGTTCTTCCAAGTGGTCGAGGAAGGGCATCTCCCGCTGCGGGTTGCCCCGTTTGGCGGCGATTTTGTTCCGCAGACCGAAGATCTTCTGGAGAATGAGGTTCACGATGGGGTGCAGCGCGCCACAGCAGGAAGGGTATGAGAAATGTGGGCTAGCGTCAGGGGCTGGGGCTTCTCATGCCTGGGTTTCCACCGAGAAGATCTGTTCCCAGCGGGCGATTTCTGCGCGGACGCGTTGCGGGGCTGGGCACCCGGGATTGTCCCGGGCGGCGAGGGCATTACGGGGGTCGAGGATGTTCAGGACATCATCGCCGAAGAGACTGGAGAACTCTTGGAACTCTGCGGGCTGCATCTCGCGAAAGCTCCTTCCTTGGTCCAGGGCATGGGCGGTCAGCCGGCCCACGACTTCATGGGCTTGGCGGAAAGGCAAGCCGCGCTGAACTAACGCCTCGGCGAGATCGGTGGCCAGGAGCAACGGATCGGCTGCGGCGGCGTGCATGCGTTCGCGGTCAAAGGCGGCTTCGGTGAGCATAGCGGCGAATACTTCGAGAATGAGGTTGGCGGTGTCGAAGGAGTCGAAGAGCGGCGCCTTGTCTTCCTGGAGATCGCGATTGTAGGTCATGGGGAGACCCTTGAGCATGGTCAAGACCGCCACGAGATTGCCATAGAGGCGGCCCGTTTTCCCCCGGGTGAGTTCGGCGACATCGGGATTCTTTTTCTGGGGCATCAGGCTGGAACCGGTGGTGTAGGCATCGCTCAGGTGGATGAATCCGAATTCCGCGCTGTTCCAGAGAATGACGTCTTCACTGAGCCTGGAGAGGTGGGTTCCGAGGAGGGCGAGAGAGAAGAGGATCTCGGCGACGAAATCCCTGTCGCTGACGGCATCCATGCTGTTGGAGCTGATCGCGTCGAAGCCGAGTTCGCGGGCGATAGCGTCGCGGTCGAGCAGGATAGTCGAGCCGGCGAGGGCGCCCGATCCGAGCGGAAGGACGTTGAGGCGGGTCCGGCAACCGGCGAGCCTGTCGCGGTCCCGGTCGAGCATTTCGACGTAGGCGAGGAGGTGGTGAGAGAGCAGCACAGGTTGGCCCCGTTGCAGGTGCGTGTAGCCGGGGAGCATCGTGTCGATTTCGCGACGGGCGATGTCGACGAGCACCTGCTGGAAGTTCCGGATTCGACCGGACAGACGATCGATTTCGTCCCGGCAATAGAGGCGGGTATCGACGCTGATTTGATCGTTTCGACTGCGGGCGCTGTGTAGGCGCGCCCCGGCCTCACCGATCCGTGCGGTGAGGGCGCTTTCGATATTCATGTGCAGATCCTCGAGCGAGGTCTGGAAGGGAAACCGCCCCTCGGCGATCTCCGTTTCGATCTCGCGGAGGCCGGTTTCGATGGATTCCAATTCCTCGAGCGAAAGAAGCCCGGCGGCGCGCAGCGCCCGGGCATGGGCGATTGAGGCCCGGATGTCTTGGCGGAAGAGCCGGTGGTCGAAGGACACGGATTCACCAAAACGGCGGACGAGTTCGGCCGTTTCGGAAGCAAAGCGTCCCTTCCACATGGAGAGCCTAAGAAGTGCGCGAATGGTTGGGGCGCAACCAGGAAAAGCCACCGGGGGGCGAGGCGGCGCAAATTTTTGCGCTGCCCATACACTCATGGGGACAAGGGATTGGCGTGAAAGATTTTGGTGTGGTTGGAATCAACTGCCAAGGAAAGCCGGCGCCTCCCGCCTTCGCTCCCCTTCAAAACATGCCTTCCCAAGTCCCGTTGGCGCATAGCCAGTGAATTTTTTGCCTGACGCAAATTTTTTCATTGCGGCCAGGACTCGAGATCTGTTAGAAGGCTGATTGGAGAGAGGGACAGGAGGCAGGCCGCCGGGAGGCGGGTAAGGGACACGGCAATCCTAAGATGAGGCGAGAGAAGGACAGTGAGAGAACGTCAGGGGCGGTGGGACTCAACAGCGCAAGAATGGTCTGACCACGAATTGGTCCAGAGGTGCATCCAGGAAACCCGGCAGGGTGGTGAGCTTGCCTTCCGCGGGTTGATGGAACGTTACCGGGAGCGGCTCTCCATTTTTATCCACCCGAAGATCGGGAATTGGGAGGACACGGAGGAGGTCGTTCAGGATACCTTCGTCGCGGTTCACAAGAGAATCGACCAGTTTGCCGGGCGCTCCGAGTTCAAGACCTGGCTCTTCAGCATCGCCCGGAACAAGAGTTCCGACCGTATTCGAGAGATCTGTGGGAGACGGCAGCGGGACCGGGAGATCGAGCGCGAACTGGCGCTGCGATCTGGATGGGACGGGCCGGAGCCGGGCGAGAGGGTGACCCGGTCTGGCTTTCGAGAGGTGTATGGGAGTTGCCTGAGCCAGTTGCGGGAGAGGGAGCGGAAGATTCTGATACTGCGTTTCGATGAAGAGTTGAGTCTGATGGAAATTGCTGCGGTCTTTGAGATTGGGCTGAGCGCGGTGAAGATGCGTCTGGCGCGAGCCATGCGCGCCTTCCGGAAGGTCTACCATCTGGACCGGCTGCGCTGAGACCAAGGGATTCGGGTCAGGGTTCCTCTTCGTTTCGGGCGCGGCTACAGGCGCCGAGGCGTTGGAACTCCTCACAATTGGCTTCGATGCGGATGGATTTTCTCGAAGGAGTGAATCCGAGCCGCTTGCTGATGCAGTCTTCGAGCAGGGTGATGTGATCGTCTTCGAACTCGACGACCCGGTCGCAGTCCACGCAGATCAAGTGGTTGTGGTCGGGGTGTTCGAGGAAATTGGGATCGTAGTGGCGGTTGTCGCGCCCGAGATCGATCTCGCGCAGCAATCCGCTTTCCACCAGAAGGGCGAGGGTGCGGTAGACGGTGGCGCGAGAAGCGTTGCCGTCGATGCGCCGGGTGCGTTCCCAGAGATCTTCGGCGGTGAAATGATCGGTGGCTTCGAAGGCGGCGCGGACGATGGCATCACGTTGCGGAGTGCGGCGGAGTCCCTTGGCCGCGATGAATGCCTCGAAGCGGCGCTGGACTTCCGAAACCTCCATTGTATCGAAAGCTTAGGACGAAAGGGATGGCAGGTCAATCACCGGCGGCGGATGCGCCGGCCGAGAGGGGAGCGGAGGCGGGAGGCGCCGGCCATCACGGCGCTCCGCGCCTCGCCTCGAGAGAGAGCGGCCATTCTCGTTGCAGTCCAAGAGCCTCCGGCTTCCCTTGGCCGTTGATGCCAAACTCATGAAAATGTTCAACGCCAATGCCTTGTCTGGATCAGTGCATAGGCAGTGCGGCAGAAGTGAGGCTGGGAGAACCTCTTGCGAAGTGGAGAATCCGGCGAAACGGTGGCGGAGATGCAGACGGTGCGGGATCCTGCCAATTCGCGCGCCCGTCTGTCGCGGACGCGAAGTTACCGGCTGGCGGCAGCCCTGATCTTTGTGGTGCTGACGGCGACCCTGGTGGTTCAATGGTGGGGCTGGCTGGAACCTCGGCACGCTAGCGCGTTGCGAAGGAGTGAGGACAACGCCGCCGATTTCGATCCCCGGCGGCAGCGTTTGGGGGTGCTCACGCAAGTGCAGGTCCCTGTTGCAGCGGCATTTGGCTGGCCCTTGGGCAACGCCCGGGGGGCATTGGTCTACGATGCGCAATCCTTTGGAAGCGGTGGACATTTAGGAGCGGACCTCAACGGCATTGGGGGCTGGGATTCGGACCGCGGCGACACCGTTTTCGCGGCTGGAGACGGTTTGGTGGTCCGCGCCGGCAACGCCGGTGGAAAGTGGGGCGGTCTGGTCATACTGGCGCACCGGTTGGCGGACGGGGTCATGGTGCAGACGCTTTACGGGCACCTGGACCGGATCGATGTAAGCCCGGGCCAGGTCGTGGGGCGAGGCGAGGGTTTGGGTTCGGTTGGAGACGGCGATAAGTCCTGGCTCCCGCATTTGCATTTCGAGGTGCGGCGGGGCGTCTGGCTTGATGAAGGGACGGGTTACGGGGAAGATCCGAAAGGAAGGGAAGATCCGGTCGCGTTTCTGCAACGCCATGCACCGGGACTGAGCGGGTGGTTGCCTGCGCCGGGGATCGTGGAAGCGGAGACGCAATCGGCGCCGCCCGTGAAGGTCGAGACGGAGAAGTAAAAGGGGATTAAGGGTCAGAGGACTGCGACCGCCCCGGTCATGCTGCCGTTGCTCCCGTTAAGGCCTGGCGGGGTTCGCAAGCCGGAACTCCGCAGCCTCTGACCCGGTTCAGCTAAGAGCGTGTTTTCCGAATGACAAGTGCGAATGACCTGCGAGCCGGCAATTCTCCAGGGCCGTTTCATCTGAGTTGAACCGGGAAGTGCGTTTGCCGCCACCCTGGACTCTCCGCGCCCTCCACGGCAATTTATTTATTTTGTGTCTGACACATTATACGGAAAAGCCTGCGTAAGGCCAGCGCCAGCACCTTGGAGGCCAAGTTTGGGGTGGCGTTCCCTTTCAACCAACAGCAGGAAGCGGCTGTTGTTGACCACCAAGGCCAGGCGCCGGGCCCGCTGGCGCGGACTCCAACCGATCCACTTCTCCCGCCCCTTGAGATGCGGAGCCGCCCCGCTGAAAGCCAGCAGCCCCACCCAGCGCCCATCGGCT
>DATKCT010000171.1:0-26434 GCA_035513055.1 Verrucomicrobiales bacterium
CGCGCTCGGCAACAGCGGCACGCCCGAAGATCTTCCCGCCCTGGAAGCCTTCGCGGCGCAGGAGCCGGAGTGGTTGGCCGAGCATGCCCGCTGGGCCGTGGGCGAGATCGAGGAAAGGCACGCGCTTCATCGAAGCGGCGGCTTGATTCCCTGCTGAGGAAACCCATCATCTTCCCGTGCTCTCCACTCCTTCCGCGTCGCCCCAGCTCTCCCCAACCTCCCCGCAAGCTCAAGTCGCGCCCGAGACCATCGTGCTCCGCACCGAAGGCCTGGCCAAGAGCTTCGGAAAGGTGCGGGCCGTCCGCGATCTGAGTCTGGCTGTCCGGGAGGGAGAAATATACGGATTTCTGGGCCGCAACGGCGCGGGGAAAACGACGACGATCCGGATGCTGATGGGCATTTTGAAGCCCGATCGTGGGCGCCTCGAATGGATGGGCAAAAGAGTGCGTCGCGCCGGTCTTTCGATGAAACGCAGCATTGGTTATGTCTCGCAGGACCAGCATTTTTATCCGTGGATGACTTGTGCGGGCTTGGGCCGGTTTGCCGGCGGGTTCTATCCCACCTGGGACCCGGCGGAATACCTTCGTCTGCTCCAGGCCTTGGAGTTGCCGCCGCAACGGCGCTTTTCCCGGCTTTCGGGAGGGATGCGGGTCAAGCTTGCCCTTGCTCTGGCATTGGCCCATCGCCCGCGTCTGCTGATCCTCGATGAACCCACCGCCAGCCTGGACCCTGTCGCGCGCCGGGAGTTTCTCGACATGGTGCGTTCCCAGGCCCGATCGCACCGGCGCACCACCTTCTTTTCCTCGCACCGGATCGAGGAGGTGGAACAGGCCGCGGATCGCGTCGGCATCATTCAAGACGGGACTCTGCGTTACCAAGGCGGAATCACGGAACTCAAGGCCTCCGTGCGACGCATCTCCTGGCCTCAGCCCGTCGAGCCGCCGCCTTTGCCTGGGGCCGAACCGCTCTCCCGGGAAAGCGCCGCATCGGCCGGAGCCATGGCCCTCTTTGCTCTCCCAGGTATCGAGATCTTGCGGGACGAAAGAAGCGACGGAATGCGCCGCGTTACCGCCCAGGCCGAAGCGGCGCAATGGGAATCCGTCAGGCTCGCAGGCTGCGAGATCGAACAACTCTCCCTGGAAGACATTTTCCTGGCTTTGGCCGGCCGCCCGGCTGTTTCGTTATGATCCGCGCTCTCCTGGCCAAGGAATTGCGACAACACTGGCCAGGGCTTCTCGTCCTCGCCTTCCTGTGGCTTGTCATCTATCTGTTGGTGGCGCTCGGCAGCATCCTCCAGGACGCCATGTTGAGTCCCTTCGAACTCCTCGGATCCTTCCTTCATATCGGCGCCGTCCTCGGTTCGGTTACTCTGGGACGTCTCCTCGTCGTCAGCGAGTACCGCGAACGCACCCAGCTTTTCCTCGACGCCCTTCCCGTTTCGCGCATCGCCATGATCGCTGTAAAATGGTTTCTTGGCGCCGCCGTTCTCATGGGCTTGGTCCTGGCGGCCTTCCTCCTCACCACGCTGCTAGCCTGGCGCAACGAATCGTGGTCCTTGCGTTTCGCGCTCTTTCTCCTCGCGCGCGCCGGAGCCGCTTGTCTCGCGGTCTACGCTTTCTTCTTTCTGATGGGTTTCCTGGGGCGCTATCGCTTCTTGATCTACGCCCTTGTCTTCCTCTTCTTCTTTGCCGCCTCACAACTCCGACAGTTCGAAATGGACAACTGGGGCCCCTTTCACCTCCTTGGCCCCACCTTCGCTTACGAACGCGATGTCTTTCCCTGGGAAGCCTTTCGCATCACCTGCCTGACCGGAGGCATTTGTATCGTTGGCTCCTTCTTTCTCGGGCTGCTCTGGGAAGGGTCTCTTTCCGCCCTCTTCGCCGAGAGAATGTCACAACGAGAAAAGGTCGTGATCGCGCTGGTCATACTCACCGGTTTCTACGGTGTCTACCTTCTCGATACCCGCACTCCCAAGCAACCTTTCGATCTTGACGACGCCGCGATGGCGCGGAGCGGACGAGTCACCGTCAAGGTGGCGGGAACCGATGAACTCTCCACAGGCCTCGCGGAACGCTTAGCCGCCGAACTCGCCGATCTTCGCACTTATCTCCAACTGCCCGGGTTGCCTTCCGTATTCTTGGTCGAGCGCGGCGATCTCGATCCCGATCTCTACGAACGCGGAATTCTGAAGGAAACCGAGGGCTTTCTGGCTCGTGCCGCCTTTCGCGATTCCGGCTTCAACGAAGAGCGCTTCTGTCGCTGGCTTGTGGGGGAACTTCTCGCCGCCCAATCTCACGACGGGGTTCGTGCGGAATCTTGCCGATGGGTCTATGACGGTTTTCCCGATTTTTGGGCCCAGCGGCATTCGCGCCCGCAACCGATGGAGGACAGCCGTCCCCTCATCTTCCGCGCGCTCTACGGCCTTCCCCAAGGGATCACGGATCGAGACCTCTCGACCTGGCTCCGCTTCCGGGAAACACTCGGCGACGACATCGCCGCCGGAGTCGCCTGGTCCGGTCTCGAAGTCCTCGCGAGCCGCCAGGGTGATGAAACCGCCCGCAGCTTCGTTCGCCATGTTCTCGGCTGTCACCTCCCCCGCGATGTCCGGGCCGCCGTCCACCGCCGCCTTCATTCTCCCGCTCGCGTCTACCGGAATCTCACCGGGCAATCCTTCGACTCGTTCCTCACCGAATGGAATGGTGAATTGGATCGATGCCGCGGCATTCATCACGCCGCAATCGAATCTCTGCCCAGACTGCGGGCCGAGTTCGAGTTCGTCTCGGCTCCGGGCGATAGTTATGATCTGAACTACCGGCTTCTGGCCGATCCGCCGCTTTCCTCACCGGTCCGTTACGCATTGCGTTATTGCGCCCTTCCTCCCATGAACGAGGAGGTCCACCCGGAGAAGATCCGAGAGACGGCGCACGTGGAAGAATCGCTTTCGCAACACGTTCTGGCGCGCCCTTTTTCGAAAGGATCGCGCGTCTTTCACACCCTCTCCGCGGAGCTTCCCGAGTTGGAGTGTTCAGCAATTACGGGCTGGATCCGCAGCGACGTTCCGCCACAGCCATGACCCTCAGTCTCGTCCGCAAGGAACTCAGGTCTCTGGCGCCCTTTATCGCCTTAATCCTGGTGCTTTTCGCCTTTGAAGCAGCCGATGTTCTCCTGACCGAACACCCGGACCGCCATGGCATCGCCCGCCTGATAAACAGTTCTGAGTCTGACGAATCTATCTTCACTGAGCTTTTCTATTTCATCGTCGCGTTTGCCCTCGGGCTTGGACTTCTCGTGCGCGAACACGACGAGGGCACGCTGGAGTTCCTGGATGCTCTCCCGGTCGGTCGCAACCGGCTCTTCTTCACCAAAATTCTCTGTGGAATCGCCGTGCTTTCGCTCCTTCCGCTGAGCGGAAACGCTCTGGTCCTTTTGCTCCAGGCCCTTTCTCGCGATTCCCTGGAACCGGGCTTTCACCTTCGCGATATTCTGCGGAGCCTCGCCGTCGAGTCCGGAGTGATGGCCGTCTACCTCGGCATCGGCGCCGGGCTCTCCTTTTTGCGCCGTTTCGCCTGGCTCGTTCTCGGTCTCGCCTTCGCCTTCTACCTTCTGCTCTCTGCGCTCGACTTTCCCGGAGTCAACCTCCTCAACATTTTCACCGTCACCGATTACGCTTTCGACGGGCAATCGCTCGTTATTCCTTGGATCCAGTTCAGAGCGGCTCTCGTTATTGGGGCCTTCGGGTATCTCGCGGCCTGGGCGTTGTTTCATCTCCAAGGCGACCGTTTTTCCCATTGGTGGGGTCGGCTCGAACGCTCGGCTTGGAAGGGCCCGCTGCTTGGAGCGGGCCTCGTTTTCAGCGTTGCAGTCTGGATCATTGTCCTTTCCTACCTGAGTTGGAAGCAGGTCGAGGACGATCCGGGGCTGTCCGCAGCCTCCGGTGACCCCATGCAGGCCATCGTCTACCCCTCCTGGACCACGTCCCGCGCGCTCCGGGGTTCCTTCGAGTTTGTCTTTCCTTCCAACTTGAGCCACCGGGCCGAGGCCGTCATGGGCCGGGCCGAGGCTGCCGATACGGCGGTGCGAGCTTTTCTCCAATGCGAGTCTGCCGGAAGGATCGTCGCCAACCTCGCTTCCAATGCCCGGCACGCCGCCGCCACGGCGAATTGGAAGCGGCTCAACATGGATCTCACCATCTCTGACGATCCCGATGAACTCGGCGCAATTCTCGGGCACGAACTCGTGCACGTGTACATTGACTCTTCGAGTGATGGTCTCTTCTCCCGCACCTTCGATTCGAGCCGCTGGTTTCACGAAGGCCTTGCCTCCTACCTCGAACACCGCCTTTTTCGCGCTCCAGACCAAGTAGCCCAACTTCGGCGGATCGCCGCATTTGCCTACGAACGCAAACAAGCGGATCTCGAGAAGCTCGTCGAGGACCCGGTCTGGCGGCGAAGCTATGATTCCAACTTGGTCTATCCGCTCGGCGAGGTATTCCTTCACGCTCTGGTTATCCGCTATGGCGACGAGGCTCCCGGTAACCTGCTCCGCGCCGCCGTCCGTCCGGACCGGCCCCCCAGTCTGTCCGGACTGGATTTGTGGCGCGATCTTTTTCTCGCCTGCGATTACGACTTCAGCGCCGTGGCCGCCCAGTACTACGCAACGCTGAAGCGGCTTCGGGAGGAACACGCTGGCTTTGTTGAGAGCCTGCCGGAGATCCACGCCCGCGTCTATGTGGAAGGGCCGTGGATTATGATCGATCCGCGGCTAGACGGCGAACTTCCGGACGGAGCGCAGATGATAGGGCGCTTTCGCGCTTCCCCAGAGGACGCCGATCCGCTCTACGAAAGCGTTGCTCTGGAAGCAGGCGCGAACTATGGCGCTTTGCGCCTCAATTATCCGGGCGCCGCGGTGTGGCTCCAACTGGGTCTCGTCGTGCCGGAGTGCAATCTGCCGCTTTTCGAGGAGTGGGAGAGCTATCGGCTGCGGTGAATGGCGCGCTTTTCCCGGATGGCCTGGAAGCGGTCCTGGGGTATCCCCCGCATTCGGAGGTTCCATCCGCGGCCACGTGCTGCCATCGCTCCGCGATGGACCGCGGCGGTGGTCGTCGCGCGGCATTGTGGGTGGTGGCTGGCGGGGTCCTGGCGCTTTGCGACGAAGGCGCCGCGTGAGGACACGCAGGCCTGCGATTGGAGCGTGGCACGCCAGCCCTTCAGACCGGTCCACCGGCATTGCCCGGATTCGCTCCCTTCTCAATGCGACGCGAATTTGGTGAGTAATCCTTGTTCCCGGACCAGCCGCAGGATCCAGGCGAAGAACAGTGCCGTGAGCAACGCAAATGCCAAATTCAATCCGGTGGCCCAGGCCAGATTGGTCCACGAAAAGCTTGCCTGTTCCGGATCGAGCACGTTGCGCATCCCTTCGAAGACATGGGTGCTCGGGATCAACCAGGCCACCGTCTGCAACCAGGAAGGCAGGACCGCCACCGGATAGAAAACCGCGCTGACGGGTTGAATGAAAAAGGGCACAGCCCAGGCCAGCGCTTCCGCGGCCTGTCCCCACCGCAGAATCAACGCGGTCGAGATCATTCCCAAACACCATCCGAAAACCAGGAGATTGAAGAAAAACGGAATGAGGGAGAAACCGAGATCAAACAGATTGAACTGGTACAAGACCGCGGCCAGCAGCGTCAACACCGACACCGTCACCAGGATGCGCAGCAACCCAATCACGAATGTCGCCGCCAGGTATTCGGTGATTCGCACCGGAGCGACGAACACATTGAGGAGGTTCCGCGTCCAGACATCCTCCAAGAAAGAAATGGCCACGCCCTGCTGCGAACGGAAGAGCACGTCCCAGAGAATCATTGCGCCGATGAGGAACACGATAAACTCCCGCAGGTCGCCGGTCGCGCTTTCCCGAAGGTAAACGGTCAGGAAACCCCATACCAAGAGTTCCATGACCGGCCAGAACAGCAGCTCGACGATCCGGATGAAGTTCCGGGTGTAAAGGAACACGTAGCGGAGCACGAGACCCCAAATGGCTTCGATGTTCATTGCCGCATCACTCCTCCCCCGCCTTCTCCGGTTCCACCACGTCTCCGGACCGGGCCACCCGGATGAAGACGTTCTCGAGCGAGCTTTCGTGAAAATGGCGCATCACTTCTTCGGGAGTTCCCTCGCACAGAATCTTGCCCTGATGCATGAACACGACCCGGTCGCAGACCTCTTCCACGTCGCGCATGTTGTGAGAGGTGTAGAGCACCGCCATCCGCCGTTCTCGCTGCACCCGCCGAATGATTTTGCGCACCTTGTCGGCGATGTCGGGATCCAAACTCGCGGTGGGCTCATCGAGCATGAGCAACTCGGGATCATTGAGCAAAGCCTTGCATAAATTTACCCGGGTCGTTTCGCCCGAGGAAAGGCGCCCAGTGATCCGGCCTCGCAGATGGCTGATCTCGAACAATTCCAGCAGTTCCGCGGACTTCTTGCGCCAATCTGCGACGCGGTAAAGCTTGGCGAAGACCAAGAGATTCTGCCAGACCTTGAGATTGTTGGGCAGGCTGGTGTAAGCGGACGAGAAATTCGTCCGCTGCAGAATCTTCACCCGGTGACGGCGCAGTTCGAGTCCGAAGACCTTCACCGTCCCGGAGGTCGGCGTGGTCAAGCCCAGGAGCATGTTCATCGCCGTGGTTTTGCCGGCCCCGTTGACGCCGAGGAGCCCGAGAATCTCGCCGCGCGCCACGAAAAAGGAGAGATCCCGCACGGCCGTGATTCCGTCGAAGACCTTCGTCAATCCCTCTGCCTCGACAACCCGTTCCTGCATGGCCGCCCATTGAAGCACAGGGCGGCCCCGGGGCAAGTGGTCCTGAGTCCCAGTCAAGGGGGGGAGCCTGCGCCCCCATCTTGGCGGCTCAGCCCAATTTACTTCCCCTTATCGTCATGGCATTCCTTGAGGGAGATCACTTCACCGGCGCCGGGCGGCACGGGTTTCCGGAAGACGTGAGCGACTCCAGAAGCGAGACCGAAGAGATCGTCAGTCGAGCATTCATCGAGGCAGGGGATGCCGGCGAGTTCAGCGCCGCAGTCAGCCTTGGGATCGCCCAAATGGAGCCGCTGAGGTCTGCGCTGAGGGGCACGAGCACATTCGGCTCTGGTTGTGTCAGGGTAATCACCGGGCGAAACTCGGCCTCAGGAACGCCAACGGCGACGACCTGCCCAGTGTAGCTCGTCGCGCCCCCTGCGGCCAGTCGCGCCGCCAGCCGCAGAAAATAAACTCCATCCGGCAACAACGATCCCGGGAAAGGCCCGAGATCCTTGTTGGCGAGGAACCCGCTGCCCTCGGAAAGGAGAACATAGTCGTCGTCCGGCATCGCGAGCGCATAGGGATCGACCAGGTCGACGACGGCGTAGTCGAGCGACCACTCGAGCGCTTCAACGCTGGCGGCGGTGGCGACAACGGCCGTGTCGCCGTCGATCACGGCGCCGGCGGCAGGGGCGATGATGCGAGGTGAAAGACTCACATTGCCAAGCGAATCGATCCCGAGCGTCGAAGGATCGAACGGAAACGCCATGGGAAAATGCGGCTTCTCCCTTGCGGGTGTTTCGCCTCGGCCGGCTCCGCCCTCATGGATCCCATTTGCGACAGCTCTCTTGACCAGTGCTACAGTCCTATCCCCCATCCTCTTCCCGATCGTGAACACGGCAAATCTTCTCCAACGCGCGATCACCCTGGTCCGTGGATGCGTTGTTTCCATCGGTCTTGCGCCTTGGGCGGTTTACTCCGCGCCTTCGCAATCCTACTCCCTTTACGGTGAGAGTTCTCTCACCGACAGTTGTCCCGTCTGCGGCCGGGTAGACATCGTCCGCACGATGCGCGGGACTTTTGAACTCCGCCTCCTGTCCGAAAGCCTTAGTGAAAGCGTCTATGCGGTCGAAAACATGACCTTCGAAACGCTCGATGGCCTCTACCATGCAACCCTCCAAGGAACATTGCGCGTCCTTCGTGCGGAAGGATCCGGCCAGGAATGGGCTCTGGAAGGCGATATAGTCGATCCGGAGGGTTCCACGGCCTGCATCATCGCCGAGACCGGAAAGCTATCGGAGCGCGAGCTTCCTGTGATCCGGGTCAAGCTGGAACAAACCAACGGAACCATTTCCCGGCAGTATCTGCTCACCATCGATGCGGCGCCCTTCGCTGGACTCTGGTTCTCGACTGGCAACGGATTCACTCCTGACTCCGGGGACGGCTATGTCACCGGCGGGTCCCTGCTTTCCAGCAACGGCTTTGTCGTCCGCAGCAACGCGGAGTTGTTGGCCGCGTTCGATCCAGCGCAGCAAAACCCCGAGCCCGGTCTGGACGCGCTCGATGTCCTGCCCGGCGGAATCGTCGCGTTTTCCCTCAATGACGATTTCGAAAGCCAAAGCCTGGGTTTGCTGCGCCATGGCGACCTCCTTCTCGACGACGGGCGTGTGTTGCGCCGAAACTCTGAACTCCTCGCCGCTTTCGTCCTCCAACCTTCGGTGGACGAGCACGGTCTAGACGCCGTTCAGATCCTCTCCGACGGCGAGATCCTCTTCTCTCTCACTACAGACGCCTTTTCCGAACAACTCGGCACGGTGCTCGGCCACGGCAGCTTGCTTTCCGACCAAGGCCGGATTGTGCGGACGAATAGCCAACTGCTTGAGCGCTTCCATCCCTCTGGGCCCGCGCAGGATTATGGACTCGACGCCGCTTTTCAGTGGCCCCACGGTGAGATCTGGTTCTCGTTAACTGGCGGGTTTCAGGACAATCAGCTCGGCGCGATTTGGGCCGGAGACTTGCTCAGCGACCGGGGTTACATTGTCGTTCGCGGCCTCGATCTGGTCTCTCCCTTTCGCCCCATCGAGGATCTCGCCGATTTTCAGACCGATGCCCTCTTTCTCTATGGGGTTCAGCAGCCCACCGCGTCCGGCCGGTTCCTCAGCATCAAAGCCGATCGCCCGGCGGGAACGATTGCGCTCGAATGGACCGGCGGCGGGCAGGTCTTCCAACTCTTCCGTTCGCCAGCCCTCGAGGGCCCCTACTTGCCTCTGAGTCTGCCGGGACCCGAGCGCTCTTTTCTGGACGCCGACAGCCTTGCGCTGCAACCCGAGGCCTTCTATCGCCTCCGCCAGTGGTGAGCGCTCCGGCCGGCTTTTGCGCGGGCTAACGCTGTCACTCTAAGGTACGCGCCCAGATGTTCCGGTACCACACCGGGTTTCCGTGATCCTGCAATAACAAAGGCCCAGGCCCTGCCTCCTCGCCATTCAAGGCGCCGCCGGTCGGTTTTTCCAGTTCGAGGTCATCGTGAATGACGGTCCCGTTGTGCGCCACCGTGATCCGCGCTTTGGAAATCCGCTCACCATCGCTCCCAAATCGGGGCGCCCGCAAGGTAATGTCGTAGGTTTGCCAGACTAAGGGAGGGGCGCACATGTTCAAGCGCGGCTTGGCCTGGGTGTAGATGCCGCCGCATTCGTTGTCTTCCCCATCCAAACCATAACTATCCAGCACCTGCACCTCATAGCGTCCCTGGGGATAGACGCCGCTGTTAGCCCGGCCTTGGCCTCGCGCGCCGGGCATGTAGGGCAGCCGAAACTCCAAATGCAACTCGTGATCGCCAAACTTCTCCCGCGTCATGATGTCGCCGCCGGCCACTTCCATCGCGCCGCCCTCGACCAGCTTCCATCCCGCCGGCTCGGAGGGATTGCCCTTTTTCACCCAATGCTTCAAATCCGATCCATCGAACAACACCACCGCGCCCTCCGGCGCCGCGCGGCCCAAGGTCGGCGACGGCTTCCACTGCTGCTTTTCCAGGACGAACTCGCCGTCCAACCGGCCGCTGACCTTCCCGCTGATGCGGCCGGCCCCTTCCCCTGACCACATCGCCGCCCGCACCACGAGCCCGTCGTCCACGGACCGCAGGACATGCGCAGCTTCCAACGGCAAATCGTCGAGAAAAATGAATCGTCCGTCCGCGATCCGCCCGAGCAATTCATGCTGCGCCGGCGCCCGCTCTGAGAAGGTCGAAAAGACCCGGAGCCGGTAGCGGTGGTTCCCGTCTGGGATCATCCGCACCGCTAAAGGAGCCGATGAGCCGTCCTTCCACGTTGCCTGCCCCACCCAGTCTCCCATGTGAGGATCTTCTTGAGCGCAGAGGCAGGCCACCGCAGCCGCGGAAAGGGTGAGGATCGAGGCCGTTGTCTTCATGAGAGATCGTCTGCCGTCCATCCTAGGACTCCGGGCAGCAGCCCGCAAGCACCGGAAGCAATCCGAGTCCATATACCCCTCTCACGGCATCTTGTTGAAGCGGAGAGGAAGCGAGAAGAGGCCGCGCCCGATCGCACTACGCTCCGGTCTCTCTGAGAACCGCGCCGGATCCAACCGCGGTCCCGCCCTCTGCATCCTCGCGTGACAAGCATCCCTCTCTCCCTATTCTTGCAGCCTTTCCGTTTCCCGGTTCCCCGCCCGTCATGCACCCTCTCTCCTTCTCCACCTGCTGGAACGGCACAAAACCCGGAGACGGAGAAGAGATCGTCGACGAAATCCGCGAACTCGGGTTCGACACCATCGAGATCAGCCACGGAACCAGTGTTTCCAAGCAACCAGGGCTTCAGCGCGCCTTCCAGGAGGGGAAAATGAGGGTGTCCGGCGTCCACAATTACTTTCCTTCCCCCGTCGACGTCATGATCGACGCCCCCGACTGCTTCGAGTTCACCTCACACCGGGGCGCCGAGCGCCAGCGGGCCCTCGATCTCACGCGCCGAACCCTCGAGAACGCGGCCGAATTCCAAGCTTCCTACGTCGTCCTCCATCTCGGCAGTGTTCCCATGCCGGCGCAGACCCCGAACCTCACCTCCTTGGTCAAGGCCGGAGAACTCAATTCGCCCGCCTACGTCCAGCTCAAGATTCAAACGATCCGCCAGCGAGAGAAACTGGCGCCGCTCTATCTCCGGAGGGCCAGGGCCGCGCTCGAAAAAATCGCCGTCTGGGCCGAGGAATTCAGAGTGCCCGTGGGAGTGGAAAGCCGCAGCCGCTACGAGGACATCCCTTCGGAGCGAGAAATGCGCGAAATCATGATGGATTTCCGGGATTGCCCCTGGGTCGGCTATTGGCACGACTTCGGACACGTCCAACTCAAACACAATCTCGCCTTGCTCGATCACCAAGACTGGCTGGCCTCGATGCAGCCCTATCTTTTGGGCTGCCATCTCCACGACGTGCAATGGCCGGCTCGCGATCACCGGGTTCCTCTCACCGGAAGCATCGACTACGATGCCCTCCTCCCCTACGTCGCTCCCACTCGCTACCTCGTCTGGGAACTGGGACCCAATCGCCGCGCCGAGACCATCCGCGCGCGACTCGCCGAATGGAGACACCGCTACGGCGGATACTAAAGCCGTGAAAAGCAGCTTCCAAAGCCGCTTGCGCCATCTCGCAGCCCGGTTCTCGCTCGACCATCGGGGCGGTCTCATGGACCTGCTCATCCGCCCCGACACCCATCCCGGCATCCAGTTCATCAAATACAGCATGGCGGGCGCCGGCGCCACGGTCATCCATCTCTCGGTCTTCTACTTGCTCTCCACCCTGGTGCTTCCCGCCATCGACCCGGCCTTGGGCGATACCCTGCGTGCCCGGAGGGCCACCATCAACATCACCGCCGGTTTCCTCGTCGCCAACTCCTTTGCCTACCTCGTCAACGCCCGTTGGATCTTCATTCCCGGCCGCCATCCCCGCTGGCGAGAAGTGTCGCTGTTCTTCGCCGTTTCCGGATTTAGTTATGTCTTAGGGACGCTCGCCATGCGCTACGCCATCGTCCAGCTCGGTCTGAATTCCCATATCGCCGTCTTTTCTTACGTCGTCTGCTCCGTCTTCGTAAACTTCGTCTGCCGCAAATTCGTGGTGTTCCGCGGTTGAGTCCTGACGCCCGCATGGAGGCCCGCGCCCAACTCTCCTTGGACGGACGGCTGCTCGCCTCCGAGCCGCCGCCCACTGAGCTGTGCGCCCTGCTTCTCGCCGGCCGGATCGATAGACTCCGGATAACTTTCCGGCCCAGCCTGGCTTGCGCCAGCGCTGGCTTGACCCTCAGCGGATCCAGCGATCACTACCTTCCCGCCAGCCTCACGTATCGCCTGATCTCGCTCCGCGATACCCAAGACGGCGTGGAAGCGGTCTACACTCCGGCAGAATCCGAGGGGTAAAGCCTCCACCACCGAGCGCCGGCTGAAAATGGTGTGAGAAGGGGGAGCTAACCCCGCTGATACTCAACGCGCGTCACTCCCGATACCGTCTCTCCCGAGCGGCTCAAAGGCTCCCCGAGAACACGTTCCACCAGCGCCTCCTCCATCCGGTCTACGCTGGCATAGCGATCGCGCAGTTCCTGCATCGGGTTGTGATACTCGACATAGGCCAGCCCTCCGTCCGGAACAGGCTCGCAACGGCAAATGTAGCCATCCCGGGTGCGGAGCCGGGCCAAAGACTCCGCGCGTTCTTCAAATGAGTCGCCCTCCAACTCCCTCAAATAGGACTCCGTCTTATTCTGGTAGAAGGCAAAGAGCATCTTCTCAGGAGCGTTTCCTCCCGCCGTCTTTCCGATGGCCTCCAGCAATCCTAGGGAGAGATCATTGACGTGATTGGGAAAGAGCCGGTTGGCCTTCGGCGACGCCCGGTAAAGTTTCTCCGGGCGTCCCACCGGTTTCGGCCGTCTCCACGTGTCGAGATAGCCCTTACGCTCCAGTTCCAAGCAATGCTGCTTGACCCCCATGTAACTCATGCGCATGGCCTTGGCCAACTCAGACACGGACATCCCCGTCGATGACTTCAACAACGAAAGAATCCGCCAGCAGCTCGATCGCGCAATTTTCCGTGCTTCTGATAAAATCATTGCTGAATCCGTTGAACTACAAAATTCTTCGATTATTATAGGTTGAAGTATATGCGGACTGGGGCCACTGTCAACTACTGCTGGCGCTTCCTTTGACGCGCTTCTGTGCTTCGATACGATATCACGCCTTTTTCGGGCCCATGCAACACGATCCATTCTTCGGCGATGCTTCCTTTCGCAGTCACGCTCCCGGCTATTGGGAGGGGCAGGACCTGCCCGATTGGAACAATCATGTTTGGCAACTGCGCCATCGCATTACTTCTCTGTCCGCACTGGAAGAGCATCTCCACCTCTGCGACGAAGAGCGCAGCGGAGTCCTTCTCAGCGGCGACCGCCTGGCCTTGGCGATCACTCCCCATTTTCTGAACCTCATCGACGCCGTCGATCCAGACTGTCCGATCCGGCGCCAGGTCGTCCCTCGCATCGAGGAAACGTGGGAGTCTCCCGGGGAAATGAGCGACCCCTGTGGAGAGGATTCGCACATGCCCGTTCCTGGCTTGGTTCATCGCTATCCCGACCGGGTCCTTTTCCTCGTGACGGACCGTTGCGCCGCCTATTGCCGGTACTGCACCCGGAGCCGCGTTGTCAGCGGGGCTGGGGAACAACAGCTCGAAACCGATTTCGAGGAAGCGTTTCGCTATCTCGAAGGTCATCCCGAGATCCGCGATGTCTTGCTTTCCGGCGGGGATCCTCTGTTGCTTTCTGATCTCCGTCTGGAGAGCATCCTGACCCGCCTTCGTTCCATCCCGCACATTCAATTTCTCCGGATCGGCAGCCGAATTCCGGTCTTTCTTCCCCAGCGCATCACGCCGGCGCTCTGCGCCATCCTGAAGAAGCATCACCCCCTCTGGATGAGCGTGCATGTGAATCATCCCCGGGAATTGACCACCGAAGTCCGCGACGCCCTCGGCCGGCTGGCCGACAGCGGAATTCCGCTTGGAAACCAGAGCGTCCTATTGCGCGGGGTCAACGACGACCTCGACACCATGAAGACGCTTGTCCACAAGTTGCTGATGTGCCGGGTCCGTCCCTATTATCTCTATCAATGCGACCTCATCGAAGGCTCCAGTCACCTCCGGGCCCCGGTGAGCCGCGGTATTGAGATCATTGAAGGGTTGCGCGGCCACACCACCGGTTACGCTGTGCCCCAGTTCGTCATCGATGCCCCCGGCGGAGGAGGTAAGGTTCCGGTCAATCCCGACTATGTGATTTACCGGGATACGGAGCGGGTGATCATCCGCAATTTCGAGGGCCGTGAGTTTGAATACCCAGAGCCGGTTCGTCCGCGGCGCCGCACCCTCGAGCCAGCGGCCCTGCTGCGTTGAGCGCCGTCTCTCTCCGCTGCCACTCCATGGCCGGAATCATCGTCAAACCGCGGTCCAGGATATTTCAAGGCCACGACTGGGTCTACTCCAGCGAAGTGCGCAAGCTCTTCGGCGATCCCCAGCCTGGAGATGTCGTTTCCATCAAGGATTTTCGCGACCGCTTCATCGGTTCGGGAATGTACAATCCCGCTTCTCAAATTGTGGTCCGCCGCTTTTCCCGGCAACGGCAGGATCTCGATGCCGAGTTCTTCGTCCGCCGTCTGCGCCGGGCGATGAATTTGCGCGCGTCGCTCGCCGGGATCGATCCGCTGTTCTGCCGGGTGGTTTGGAGTGAAAGCGACGGGCTCCCCGGCGTCGTCATCGACCGCTACGGCGAGGTGGCCGTGCTGCAAACTCTCACCCTGGCCATGGATCAGCGTCAGAGTGCGCTGGTTGCCGCCATCCAGGAAGCGCTCCCCGAGATCCGTTCCATCGTGGCGAGAAACGATTCCGTCATGCGGACGGCGGAAGGTCTCGAACGCTCCGTTTCCGTATTGCACGGTCCGGAACCGAAGCCTTTCCCCATCAAGTGGGGAGATCTGGTCTTCACGGTCGATGCCCTCGGCGCTCAGAAAACCGGACTCTACCTTGACCAGTTCGAGAATTACGCTCTGGTCGGATCTTGGTCCGGCGGCCGCAGGGTGCTGGATTGTTTCTGCCACCAGGGCGGTTTTGCCCAGGCCTGCGCCAAAGCTGGCGCCGCGTCTGTGGAAGCCGTCGACAGCAGCGCTTCCGCACTCGCCGCGCTGCGTGACAACGCCGAGCGAAACGGCCTCTCCATCGAAGCAATCGAAGCCAATGTGTTCGATCTGCTTAAGGAGCGGGAAGCCAGCGGATGGACCTGCGATCTCGTTATCCTGGATCCCCCCTCTTTTACCCGCAGCCGGCGCTCGCTGCGCGATGCCCTGCGCGGGTACAAGGAGATCCACTTGCGCGCGCTTAAGCTGCTCGAACCCGGGGGAATGCTTGTCACCTTTTCCTGTTCGCATCATCTCTCCGCGGCTGAATTCCTGGAAATGCTCGCCGATGCCGCTTCCGACGCGAAACGCACTCTGCGCCGCCGTGCCATCTATACGCAACGGGGCGACCATCCCATTCTGCTCAACATCCCGGAAAGCGAGTACCTGCGCGGCTACGCCTTCGAGATCGCCGGCGGCTGGTGATCCCCTGGCCCTTTCCCGCGGAACTGGGAAGTGCGGCGCGGATCGATTTTCCGCAGCCTGGGAACGATGCGGGCGGACAAGTCCGCCACGGCCTCCGCCGGCCGCGCCGTCAAGAGCCGGTTGAGCACCGTGAGCCCTCCCTGCCGGATCAGCGTGAGACGGTCTGTTTCGCGAAGCCCTTCCTGCCGGATCTCCCACGCCCGGTACCCCAAATCCGCTAACTGCTCGAGAATTGCCGGATCGTAATCATCGGAAACCTCCAATACGATGTCCGGTCGCGCGCGCTCGATCAATGCCGAGGCCCCGGCCAACACCTGAGGTTCGTGCCCTTCCACGTCGATCTTGATCAGGATCCCGCTGGAGGGAAGCGCCTTCGCCGCGGCGAAACCGTCCAAGGTCACCGTGCGCACCTCGACGCTTCGGGTCACTGGCGCGCCCTTGAAGGATCCGTCCAAACTCGCGCTCATGTCCGACCACGAGAGAGCCAGATCCGCTGTCCCTTCCACATTCGAAATGGCTGCTTCCACCGCTTCCGCATTCAACCTGTTGTCCTCGAGGTTGTGGCGCAAGATCGCCGCGAGCCGGGGATTGGGCTCAAAGGACCACACCTTTCGCGGGCCCGGAGCGGCGCAGGCCAGAAATGTGAAATATCCAATGTTCGCGCCCACGTCCAAAACGCAGTTCGCTTGTTTGGCCAACTCGGCGAAGAGCAGGGCGCTGGCCGGCTCGTAATACTCCCAACCTTTCCAGTGCAGTTCAAAACTGAGGTAGTTTCTGCCGGGTTCGTAGAGCTGGACCTGAGTTCCGCAGGGAAGGAAGACCGATCCCCGGGCCGGTTGGCGGCGTCGCAGATTGGTCCGCAATCCCACCGGCCGCAAAACGGTGCGCAGGAATGGGGAGTCGCGCGAAAGGCTCCACGCCGCCCGTTCGATCCAGCGTTTCCAATCCCAGTCCATGTCGCCTCGTTCCCAACCATTTGACTTCGTCTTTCGCAAGCCTAGTCTGCCTCTTCAAGACGGGGGCGCCGTCGGCAAGCCGGCTGAGACCTTCCCTGCTGCGGGAAGGAACCCTTGGAACCTGATGCGGGTAATGCCGCCGCAGGGAGATTCCGAGTTTCCGGGGCCCGCCTGTCGCCAAACTCCACCCGTGTAAACTCCCACATGAGCGCTCTCCTTCGATCCTCCCCCATTTCCCGCACGGTCCATCGCCTTTTTCCCTCCAGCGAACGCGTGTACCTCGCCGGCCGCCAACACCCGGAGATCCGCGTCCCGGTGCGCGAAGTCAATCTCGCCGACACCGTCCGGAGCGATGGAACCTGGGAAGCCAACGCTCCCGTGCGGCTCTACGACACCAGCGGTCCGTGGGGAGACGCCGCCTTCCCTGGCGAAGTCCGCGAAGGGCTGCCGGCGCTGCGCCGCTCCTGGATTCTCGATCGCGGCGATGTCCACGAATATGACGGCCGGACTGTGTTGCCCGTCGACGATGGATATCTCTCCCAGAAACATGCCGAGCGCTACAACCGCTCCCGGCCTGAGGAACGCCAATTGAAATCCTATCCCGGACTCGTCAGAAAACCCCTGCGCGCTCGCGGTCAAGCCGTCACCCAACTGGCCTATGCCCGGCGGGGGATCGTCACCCCCGAGATGGAATTCGTCGCCATCCGCGAGAACCTCGGGCGGGAAGAGGCCTTCGAAGCCGCGCCCGATCCCCGCGGCCGCACCCGGAATGTCCTTCACCATCAGCACCCAGGAGAGTCTTTCGGGGCCGCGATCCCGCGTTCTATCACTGCGGAATTCGTCCGCCAGGAAGTCGCTGCCGGACGCGCCATCATCCCTTCCAACATCAATCATCCCGAGGCCGAACCCATGATCATCGGCCGCCGCTTCCTCGTGAAGATCAATGCCAACATCGGCAATTCCGCCGTGGCTTCTTCCATCGACGAAGAGGTCGAAAAAATGCGTTGGGCGGTCAAATGGGGAGCCGACACGATCATGGATCTGTCGACCGGCAAAAACATCCACGCCACGCGCGAGTGGATCCTCCGCAACAGCCCTGTGCCCGTGGGCACGGTTCCCATCTACCAAGCCTTGGAAAAGGTCAACGGACGGGTGGAAGACCTTTCCTGGGAAGTCTTCCGGGATACCCTTGTCGAACAGGCCGAACAAGGCGTCGACTATTTCACCATTCACGCCGGCGTCCTCTTGCGCTACATCCCGCTGACCGCCCGGCGCATGACCGGAATCGTTTCCCGCGGCGGATCCATCCTCGCCAAATGGTGCCTCTCGCATCACCAAGAGAACTTTCTCTACACGCACTGGGACGAGATCTGCGAAATCTGCGCCGCCTATGATGTGAGTTTCTCGATCGGCGACGGACTGCGCCCCGGATGCATCGCCGACGCCAACGACGAGGCCCAGTTTGGCGAACTGCAAGTGCAGGGAGATCTGACCCGGAAAGCCTGGGAACATGGCGTCCAGGTCATGTGCGAAGGGCCTGGTCACGTGCCCATGCATCTCATCCGCGAGAACATGGAGAAACAGTTAGCCTGGTGTGACGAGGCCCCCTTCTACACCCTCGGCCCTCTCACCACCGATATCGCTCCAGGCTACGACCACATCACCAGCGGCATTGGAGCAGCCCTCATCGGCTGGCACGGCACGGCCCTCCTCTGCTATGTCACCCCCAAAGAACATCTCGGCCTCCCCGCCCGCGAGGATGTCCGGGAAGGAGTCGTCACCTACAAGATCGCCGCCCACGCCGCCGATTTGGCCAAGGGACATCCCGCCGCCCAATTGCGCGACAATGCCTTGAGCAAAGCCCGCTTCGAGTTTCGTTGGGAGGACCAATTCAATCTTTCCCTCGACCCGGAGAAGGCCCGCTCCTTTCACGATGAAACCCTTCCGCACGAAAGCGCCAAAACCGCTCACTTCTGTTCCATGTGCGGTCCCACCTTTTGCAGCATGAAAATCACCGAGGAAGTCCGCGCCTTCGCCGAACGCGAAGGGCTCGAGGCCGAAGACGCGATCGACGAAGGCCTGCGCCGCAAAGCCGAAGAGTTCCGGGCAACCGGAGCGGAAGTCTACTCCTGAACCCACGCGCCCATGAACCCCCCATCGACATCTTTCATCCGGAGTCTTCTCCGGCGGACGGGAATCTGCGCTTTCGCCGCATCGTTCCTAACCACGCTTATTATCAGGGAACCGGTCTTCGCAGACGATCTGGTGATCGAGGCGGTCACCTTCAACATCCGCTTCGCCAATCCTGACGACGGACCCAACGCCTGGGAACACCGCAGTTCGATCGCCTCGGACCTCATCCGCCGCCTCGACCCCGACATCCTGGGCGTCCAAGAAGCCCTGGCCTCCCAAATTCGCGATCTCGAAGCCGCGCTGCCCCATCTTTCCCGCGAAGGCGTGGGTCGCGACGACGGCCTCGAGGCCGGTGAGTTCTCCCCCATCTTCTACCGGAACGACCGTTTCCAGCGCATCGAGGGCGGCACGTTCTGGTTGTCCGGCACACCGGAAGAGGCGGGATCCAACACCTGGGGCGCTGCCTGCGTGCGGATCTGCACTTGGCTTCTCCTGGAGGACAAGGCGACGCAACGCCGCTTCGCCGTCTATAACGCCCACTTCGACCACCAAGCCGCCGCTGCCCGCGCCCGGAGCGCCCGGCTCATCGCCCAAACTATCGTCAAGCGTGGCCACCACGAAATCCCCTATCTCATCCTTGGCGATCTCAATGCGACACCGGACGATGCGCCGCTTCGCTTTTTGATCGGCGACGGCGCGATCATCGAACCGGACGGACCTCTCGAAACTTCTCCTCTGCCCTTGCGAAACACGCTCCAAGGCCCTGACGCCGGCCAACGCCGGACCTTCAACGGCTGGCGCGGTGGAACCACCGGCGAACAAATCGATTATATCCTCGCTCCCCCATTCGCCCGCGTGCTCGGATCCGCCATCATCCGAAGCAACACCGGTGGCCGCTTCCCGTCGGATCATTATCCCGTATCCGCCACCCTCGCGTTCTCGCCGTAAACGAGCGATCGCCGCGCTCAGCCCAGGGCGCAGGGCTGGATGTGGGTGAGCACATCCTGTTCACGCCCGAGGCAAGCGGAAGCGCCGGCGGATGGAATCCGGGCGGCAGCCAGAAATTTCCATTGTGCTCTGCGCAGAAAAGTTTAAGAAAGAAACTGAGAAATACGTGATAGAGACGCCGCTAATGAAAAACCGAAATGAGCAAGGCAAGCGAATCCGCCGGGCAGTGATTGGAATGATGATCGCCGTGGCCGCGTGCGGCATACCCCTGAATTCTTGCAACACGATGGAAGGTGTCGGCGAGGATGTGCAGGGCGCCGGTCGCGCGATTGAATCCACAGCGAGAGACGCTTCCTACTAAGAGGAGGGCTCGTCCATGGACGAAGCGACGCTTCAGGGAATCCTGCGCGTCGCCGGAGCGGCGGTGCTCGCGGGATTGATTGGACTGGAGCGGGAGGCGCACGACAAGCCCGCTGGTTTTCGCACCCATATGCTCACGGGCGGAGCGGCTGCTTTGCTTGTGGTTCTCGGACCATTTCTTTTGAAGGAGTTCTCCCGGTTGGGAGTGTCGGACGCGGTCATGCGGGTTGATCCTCTGTGCATTCTGGAGGCCATCATCGTAAAAATGCTTAACTTCGGTCCTTCGACCCCATTCATCGGGATCGCAACTGCCGGCCTGGCAGCCACCTGCTTGATCGTGATTATGGCAGTGGCAGCGCTTGCGAAAAGAGGCAAATGGCGCCAGTTGAACTGTCGTCAAAAGTCGGTCGTGGTCATCCTTTTGTCGGGGGCATCTTTCCTGCTCTGGGGTTCATCTGCGGGACAGGGAGGACCGAAACCCGGTGGTGGAACGGTGGGCTATACGCACGGAGGGATCCTCCACTATGTATCCGTAACCTCATCTCAACCGCACGCACGGGCGCCATGGTCACACGATCTCTCTGTGCGGCCTCTGCCCTTGCTGGGCACCCTTGCATTGAGCGCAGCGGCGCTGATCGGCGCAGTTTTCGGCGTCCCCTGGCGAACGGGAAGAGAGCCGAACTAGTGCGTCATCGGAGTCACCGCCTGGGGCGACCTCGCCGACTGCGGGGCTTTGTGCTCCATGGTTTACCTGAGGTCGAAAAGAAGAGCTTCGACGGGTTGATCGTCTGACCGGATTTCAAGTTCCCCGCTGTCTTCGGAACTGCCCGCATCCCCGGACGCCAACGCGGTTCCGTTGAGAAGGACTGGTCCGTGGATGACCTGAAGCCAAAGTCCCCGGCCCTCGGTCAACGTGTGGGAGATGCTTTGCTGGGGAGCGAGTCGAATCCGGTAGACTTCTGAGTCCTGGTGAATGAAGGCGGAATTCTCCCGTCCATCCGGTGAGATGACCAACACTTTCCCTTGGCCGTCTTTCGCCGGATCCGGGAGCCATTCGGTGTAGCTGGGCGTGAGACCTTCCTTGTCCGGTTCGATCCAGATCTGCAAGAGGTGTAGGGAATCCGTGGATGAAGGGTTGAATTCGCTGTGCGTGACGCCGGAGCCGGCGCTCATCAATTGGATTTGACCGGGCTCGAGAACCCGGCTGTTGCCCATGCTGTCCAGGTGCTTGAGGGATCCTTCGAGCACATAGCTGAAAATCTCCATGTCCCGGTGCGGATGCGTGGGAAATCCACCTCCTGGTGCGATCCGGTCTTGATTGATCACGCGCAGCGAACGGAAGCCCATGTGGTTAGGATCGTAGTAGCGGGCGAAACTAAAGCTATGCCAGGTCTGAAGCCAGCGATGGGCAGCATGACCGCGGTCCTGGGACCTGCGGACGGTGATGGATGGTGGAGTTCTATTCATGGGGTGCGTCTTTCGCGCAGGAGTACCCCCTCAGAACCAGAGCAAGAGGCCAGGGCGCTAATCCGGGATCTCTGCTTCGACGAGCTTGGCGAGGAGCATGAGGGATTCCTGCCAGCCGAGATAGCAGGCCTCGGGCGGGATGATGTCCGGCACCCCTTCCTGCACGATGGTTAACTCCGTACCGACGGACACTGCTTTCAGGGAGACCGTCACCTGCATCTCGCCGGGGAGATTGGGATCATCGAACCGGTCGGCGTAACGGAGCCATTCATGCGGAATCAGTTCGAGATACTCTCCGCCAAAGGAGTGGCTCTTGCCGGTCGCGAAATTCGTGAACGACATCTTGTACGCGCCGCCGGGTTTCGCGTCGAGGTGGTGCACTTTCCCGGTGAATCCATTAGGCGGAAGCCATTTGACCATGGCGTCCGGATCGAGGAAGGCGTGGTAGACCCTTTCAGGCGTTGCCCGAAGGACTCGGTGGAGGCGGATAGTGTTGGTGGGCATCAGGGGTGAGTTCGGTCGGAAGCGGGAGTGTTCCGTTCGAACTCCTTCCGAATCTCGGCCGTGGCGGCGCGAAGCGCTTCTGTCACGGCTTGCATGATGGTCTCTTGGAGCGCACGTTGCTGCTCTCGGAGTGCCCCTTCTTCGAAGGAGGGGATCAACCAATCTGCGGCTTGTTCCGGATCAGGGGCGGCATCCTTCCATCCTTTCCGGGATCCCCGAACCGCGGCCTCGATATCGGCGCGAGCTTTCTCTAGCTGCCGTTGCATCTCCGCTCGTTGCGCTTTCATCAACTGCGCTTGGCGCGCGCTCTCCAGTGCGGCCTTGACTTCTTGGTCCTTGATCTTCGCCGTTTTATGCATCTGCGCTCGTTGCGCTTTCATCGACTCCGCTTGGCGCGCGATCTCCAGGGCGTTGACTTCTTGGTCCTTGTTCTTCGTGTTTTTATCCTCGTAGTCGAACTCGATGTCGAAAACATCGTTCTCGGCGCGCGCCTTGGCCAGCTCGCTCTTGAGTTTTTGAAGTTCCTTCTGCGTTTCGGCCAACTCGCGCCGCATATCCGCAAGAGCGCGGCGCATGTCCGCCTTCGCCGCTTGCACCTCGCCTGACTGCGTAAAGACATCGTCCGGGTCCGCGCTTTTCGCTGCGGGAGTCGTGGAAGGAGGAAGCGGCTTGTCTGCGGTAGGCAGGCCCAGGGGAGCAGCGGCTGTGGGCAAATCGTCAGCGGAGGGGGCCGACGCGGCGCCGGCGCTGGGAGCGGCGGTCGCCGCGTCCGTAACATCGGAATCGGAGATCTGGCCGTAGGTCAGTTCGAAGGTGAGACAGAGGCTGCACAGGCCGAGGACAGCCAGGGGAGCGCGGAAGGGATGTGGGTTCTTCAGGGTCGATTTCATGTGTTCGTAGTGGTTGCTGAGTGTTGTCAGGCGTTGGACCAGGGCGGAACGGGAGCCGGCGATCCCGATCGCGCCCAGGGCGGTTTGTTGCTTGCGGCACGCCTGGGCCGCGAGATTCAGAAGGGAGTTGGCATAGAGGGCGGGGTTGTCGACGCGCACCGCTGCTGCGGTGTCGGCGAGCGTTTCCCGCGAGAGCGAGAGGCTTTTGTTCAGCCAATGCACAGAAGGCAGCCACCAGTAAATGGCCGCCACCGCGCGCTGCAGATGTCCTAGCCAGGCATCGCGATTCTCGATGTGGGCCCACTCATGGGTCAGCAGCGCGAGCGCTTCCGTATCGCTGGCCCTGGAAAGGAGATCCGGCGGGACGGCCACACAGGGCCGGCGGCAACCGAACGCGAATAATCCGCCTCCGGGCGGCGAAACCACGAGCTTGACGCTATCCCCACGCCCTTGCGTGACCCGGCGCCACAGTGCGAAGAGGGAAGGATCGACAACAGGAGGCAGCACACAGCTCAGGCGGTGAAGGCGGAGCCACCCTAACAGGAGACGGATGAGATTGACCCCCATACCGAGCCCCCAGACCAGCGCGACTACCAAAAGCCAGTCGATCTCGCGTCCGGCTTCCGGCAGGGACGGCGTTTTGGAGAAGCTCGAGGCGACCGGCTCGCCGGGAGAAACTGGCGTCGCCTCTCTCAGAAAAACCGGCGCCGCGGCTATCGCGACAACCGGTGTCGAAGTGAAACTGCCCACAGGTTGTTGTTGGGCGGCGGGCCGGAGGGAAAACACCTTGCCGGAATGATCCGGAAGAGTCCACCGCAGTGCGGGAAGCGCGAGCAACGCCGCGAACACGCCGATGACGACGTTGGCACGCAACCGCGGCATGCGCACGGGGACGAACTGGATCACGAGGATCGCCAGTGAGGTCAGTAGCGCGGCTGACACCGCGTTGTTGATCAGGGAATCGGTCAAGGCCGGGCTGATGGCGAAGGAGCGCATGACGATTTGCACGGTGGTTGGTTATTTGCGCTTTGTATGCCTTGCGGTTGCCTCTTCCACGAGGGCGCGGAGCCGCTCGATCTCCGCCAGGCTGATTTCATCCCGTTCGAACAAGCACCGCACGAGTTGCGCGCACGAGCCGTCGAAGACGCGCTCCGTCAGATCGCGGGCCAAGCCTGCGGAAGCGGCTTCCCGGCTGGCCGTGGGCCGGTAGTAGAACTTGCGTTCGTCTTCGTGGCGCCTCAGCCAGCCCTTTTCCTCGAGGCGACGCACGTGGACTTGCACCGTAGCTCGCTTCAGGGGCGCCCGCCGCGCGGCGTTCACCGCGGTGAGAATGTCCGTGATGGTCAGGCCGGAATCGGAAGTCCAAAGTGCCTCCATGACCTCGAATTCGCTGGGAGAAAGCTTTGCAGAGGGCGCAGGCATGGCGTCATCATAATGACGATTGTCATCAGCGCAAGAACCTTTTAATGACAATCGTCATTAAAAATGGGGTGAGGGCGGTTTTGTCCTGTGCACGGCCCTCCATCGCCCCACCGGGACAAGCGCGGTGGCGGCCGATAGGGGGGCCGGAGAGCCGCAAGAGTTCGCGGGCAGGAGTGCCCGCGCCACGGTTTGAAGAGTGGGACACGCGGGACGCCCGCCCCTCCGTGGGGCGGACACTCTTGATCGCCGGTGAAGTTTTTACATTTCTGGCCTGCCCGGGAGGCCGAAGATGCGGTGATCCCGAAGGGATCAGAGCTTCCGATACGATTGAGCCTCATTCTTGAGCCTTCTCCGCCTCCGCGCCGGCACGTGCGCGGGCGATGGCGAAGCGGACGAGTTCCTCGCATCGAAAGAATCCTTCCCAGAAGTTGTGGCCCTGCCCCGGCGCCACAATCAGTTGCACGATATCTCCGGCGCCTTCGGTTTCGTAGCGCGCCTTCAGCGCGGCTGAATTTTCCTCCAGCGGAACCACGGTGTCCGCGTCTCCGTGGATGATGCACACGGGGATTCGCGCCTCAGCAAGGCGGCCGGTTTGCTCGATGGGATTGAATTCGGCGAGTCGTGCTCCCAAGGCGCCGGCCGACAGACCGTAAGCGGGAGCCGCCTTCTCGAGTCCGGGATAGGTTCGCAAGTCAAACACCGGATAGATCCCGGCGAGGCCGGAAACTTTATCGGAGTTTTTCGCCGCCCAGCTCGAGACCCACAATCCGCCGCGGCTGCGTCCCAGCAAACAGGGTTTTGCGGCGAACCCCCGTTTACCGGTGAGTTCTTGATAGAGTTGCGTGAAGTGTTCCTGGCTGGCCGGGCTTCCATACGCCTCTCCCACGTCGATGCCGGCGACGGCAACGCCGGCTGCAAGAATCTGTTCGTGCATCCATTTTTCCGCCTGGTCAGGATAGCCTGGAAGCGCCGGCGCGTAGAAGATCCAGGGCTGGGGCGTGCGCCGTTTCGACGCTTCAGGCCAAAAGATGAAGGCGGGACGATCGCCGGCGAGGAAGGATTCGCCGGGAAGGATGAGGTCTTTCACCGGCTCCGGGGCCGGGTTTGCCGGAGGAGCCTCAGCCGGTTTCCGGGAGGTGTAGGGTCCGATCTCCGTTAGCTTTTCGCGCAGTTCGGACAGGATCGTTTCATGCCCGGGCGTCCCGGCCAGGTTGTTATTCTCTTCCGGATCGTGGTCGAGATCATAAAGTTCCTCGGCGCCGTCACTCCATTTATTGAAGTGCCAGCGCGGCGTATGGACCGCTTGTCCGAATCGATCACCTCCGCGAACCACAAGAGTAAATGCGGCCCCCTTGCCCGGCGCGGCGGGATCTTCCAGTTGCGGGCGCAGGCTTTGACCGGCCAGTCCGGTTGGAAGGGTCACACCACAGTAATCCATGACTGTGGGAAACAGATCGACGAACTCGACCGGCGTCTCGCAGACGCCTCCGCCCTTCGCTTCGGGCGCGGCGATGATCAGGGGAGCGCGGCAGCTTCGTTCGAACAGGGTGTTCTTGTTCCACCACTCGCGTTCGCCCAGATGATAGCCGTGGTCCCCGAGGAAGATCACCAAGGTGTTCTCCCACAAAGCGAGCCGGTCGAGGGTATCCAGCAGACGCCCCACCTGAGCATCCATGAAGGAAACCCCGGCGTAATAGGCGCGAAGATACTCGAACCGCTCCTGATCGCTGAAGGATCGGAAAGCCCGCAGAAACGCGCCTGACGGGATGGCCAGCGGCGGCGGAGGGGACAGAGCGGCAGGATCCCGGTGCAGTGGAATCGAGGCCGCCGGGTAGAGATCGAAGTATTTTTTGGGCGCGACAAAGGGATCGTGCGGCCGGTGGAATCCCACACCGGCAAACCAGGGCTTGCCTGCCGCAGATCTTTCTTCGATGGCCGCGACCGCGTGCGCGGCGTTCTGTCCGTCGGGCTGGGCATCATCCGGCCCATCCATGGCCCACCAATAGCACCAGGCGAGGGCTTCCCCGGTGAGGTTGCGTCCCTCGAGTTTCAGCGAAGCGGGCGCCGGATTGAACATCCTGGCATCATCCCACGATTTGCCTTCGTCCATCCAACCGCTTCGGAATTCTCCGTAGGCTTCGCCGACGTGGAGGATCTTGCCGTAGGAGCCCGCCCACCAGCCTTCCTGTCGCAACCACTGCGGCATGGTGGGCTGAGCGGGGATCAGATCCCGGAAGAACCAGCGGTTGTCCACGACGCCGGTTTGCTCGCAACGCAGGCCGGTCAGAAAGGAAGTCCGGCTGGGATTGCACACGGGATACTGCGCATAGGC
>DATKCT010000172.1:0-8739 GCA_035513055.1 Verrucomicrobiales bacterium
CATGTCCATCACGCTCGATGTTGACGACCTGCCATTGTCCGCCCTGCCGCTCGGGCCGGGCGAACGCGAGCGGCACATGCAGATCGAACTCGCCTGCCGCTACTATGCGAAGCGCTGGCTGAGCTTCGGCCTCGCCGCGCGCATGGCGGCGCTCGACCATTACGCATTCGCCTGCGAACTCGCCGAGCGTGACATCCCGAGAAACTACACCATGGAGGACGCCCTCCATGACATCGCGGATGCTCGTCGTCAGTAACACCTCCCCGATCTCGAACCTTGCCATCATCGATCGGCTCGATCTCCTGCGCCAACGATATGGCCGCGTCCTGATCCCGCCGCGGTTCGCGAGGAACTCCGCGCTCTTCGCCACCCAGACGGCAATGGCCGCAACGAAGGTGCCATCAGCGACGGCTGGCTCAGCGTCGAACCGCTGTCCGACGAAGCTGCCGCCGTTTCGCTTTCCGAAGAACTCGATCCCGGCGAAACCGAAGTCATCCAGCTCGCGCGCCAAACGGGGGCAGACAAGATTCTGCTCGATGTCACCCACGCTCGGACTGTTGCGCAGACGCTCGGGTTGAACTTCGCCGGTTTGCTCGGCGAACTTCTCTTCGCAAAGCAGTCCGGTGCCATCGTCTCCGTCAGAAACGAAATCCACCGGCTGCGTTCTGAGGCGTGTTTTTTCGTTAGCCCCAAAGTGGAAGCCGTAATTGTCGCCGCGGCAGGCGAGTAGCACAATCCATCGCCCTCGCCTCGCAAATGCCGATGCACGCCGACTGGCCGGGTCTCTATCTCAAAAAGGATCCTTCAAAGCTTCGGCATCGGCGCGCGCAGCGGATGCCTTGTTGGAGACATCCAGCGCCTGCACATAGCTCAGGTCTTCCTCCGTCAGCAGGGTAATGGGAAAGACCGGTGGTTTCGTCGTTCCCGATTTCAAGACGCGGATCTTGCCGTCCTTGATCAGGGTCAATGGACGCGGCGCGTTGTCCACCTCCCCTTCTTCGAAGGCCACCAGCGAGCCGGTGATCGTCCTGCCGTCCGTGCTCGTCCATTGGCGATCCGGACTCACCGCAATGAAGACAGTTTTCTTCACCTCCGTGCGCTTGACTTCGCTGACGCTGACGCCAGCGCCCACGCCGGAGCCCACACCGCGGGTCTCAAAACGGGTGGGATGCGAGGGAGTGACTGGAGAGGCCGTTTGAGCGGCGGCAGATCCCACGCCCGTGGCCGCCAGGATGGAGACGATGATCAGACGCATGACGAGAAACTAACTCAGGAAAGCGACGCGACGCAACCTGATCCTGAGCAGGACTCATGGCGTTGTGCGTCCGGCTGGCACGGTTTCTGTTGTCGTCGTACGCCAGCGCGAGGTTGTCCCCTCCCGTTGTGGAATTCGCCGCCGTGAGCTGCTTTTCTGCAACAATGATAGGAACGGCGGGAATTTACGTCGACAGCTTCCCCGGGCCCGATCCCCTCGTCGCTTCGGGACCGGCTCGCCCATCAGCAGCCACGTATGCACCCTCCAGCCGACCGGTGACACTTCCGCCAACGGTCCCGAAAGCGGCCCGGCTTCGCGCCTGGTTCACCGCGTCCTCCCATTCGCGGTTATCTCCTCTTCGATGCATGTTATCTGTGGTGTCCCGCTCCGGATCTCGATTCTGAAATCCTCTTCTGCCTTCCTCCGCGTCCTCTGCCTCCTCCTGTAAGAATCTCCCAATCCTCAACGCTTTGTTACAATTCTTTGCACACCCACCAACCCTTGCCTCTGAGCAGGCGGGAAGACCGGGCTTCGAGAAGCGAATTCCTGCAGTTCAACTCGATGGAGGCCAGGTTGAGCCGGGGAACCCGCCTCTCGTCATAGGCGAGCAGCTGCGGTCAGAATGGCTACTCCCGGTTCGAAGTCGAAGTGGCGAGCGGGTGCAATTCTTTCAGCATCTCGACAGCGGCTTGAACGAGCAGTTCGCCGGAGCCCGCTGCGCAGCGGGCGCTCACGACCTCGTAGTTGCCCTGTGGATAGGCTCGCCGGTTTGGGATATAACCCAGGCTGCCGTTCGCTAGCGTGGTGATCATCGTTTGCTGGAACGGTGAATCCAGTTTGAGATCGAGGCCGAGCTGCACAAAGATTTCCCCGGGCAAGGACACCCAGGCCAAAGCGTCCCCTAACGTGATGACTTGCACTTCGCCTTTGAGCGGTTTGCCCTTGCGGGAGTGCACGTCGAGCAGCTTGTGGGCGTGTACGAGCTTTATGAAGCCGCCGGGATCGGAGTCGCGCATTTCCCGGACCGTGAGCCGTGCAGCCTCGACTTCCGTTGCGTCGATGGGAGCGAGCGGCAATTCGACGATCTGTTGGCGTACTTGTAAGGGACCATCGCTCGCTGGCGCTAATCGCGGCCAATTGCGCAAGACTTCTCCGGCCAAGACAATACCCATGCGGGCGGCGTTCGCATGACCCTTCTGCGGAATGGGCCAGTGGACATCGACGTGGTTGACGTCGCCGCAGGTTCCGGCGGTCCACAACGTCACGTGATCTTGGCCGAGCACCCTCGCGAGGCTGTCGCTCAAGGCGAAGGGAAGGTCGGCGGAGATCTGGTTGCCGCCTACGTTGTCGAGATGCACAGCGTAATTCACATAGGTGGCGAGCGATCGTTGCTGCGAGGTCTCAAAGTGCACTACGGGCACTTGGGGATCGACCGGACCGGCTGGTTTGAGGATGCCAGGATTTCCCTTGCCGGGATTCCAGCCCACCGACCCGTCGCGCATGTGGAAGCGCCGGTTGAAGACGAGGTTTTCCTCACGCCCGACAGCGGCCGACACGCGGACCGGCTGGCGCCTTGCGTGCGCTTCGCGGACGCTCTGTGCGATCAACTGGGGGAGCGCTTTGGAGAAATCAAGTGCCGCAGCGTCCGGCTCGTCGCGTTCGACGTCGCCCGGATCAGACGTGGGCAGGACCGGTCCGGTGTGCGCGTGGGTGGCGCTGATCATCACGTGCCCAGCGGGAATGCCCGTCTCGTCCTCGATCAAGGCGCGCGCTTGTTCCACCCATTCGCGGCGCGTGCTGATGAGATCCAAACTGACCAGCGCCGCCTTCTCGCCGTCACGTTCGAATACGAGAGCGCGGGAATACAAGTCGTCGTGAACGGCTTCGGCGCCGCGGGCGTGGTAGTACCCGGCGAGAGGAACGCCGATTGGGGGTGTAATTCTTACTTGAGCCGCTCCGGCCAAGAGTCCGGCTCCATACGCTCCGGCGCAAAACTGGAGCAGGAGCAGGCTCAAAATGAGGCGCCAGCCCAAATGCTGCCGGTGACATTCTACGCAGGCCAGGTTCATGGTGCGCATCATCGGCGAGTACCGGTCGTTTGGAAAGGAGCACCGCTATTGGAGCATCGTCGGGTCCCATGGTCTGGCCAACGAAGAGAGCGCCAAGCGACAGGTCCTCTACTGAGGAACTCCCCCGGCCTTTGTAGGGCATTACTCCACCTCGACGGTGGTCAGTAACGACTCGCCAGCGGCAACCAGATGTTCACTCGCCTCGCGCTTCTCCACCACCCACAATCGGATCAGATCGCGTGCTGCCTCAATGGCGCCCTCCACCCCGCTCCCGTGAGTCGTAAGACCCAGTGAAGGCACATGGGCGTAGTAGAACCCGGGCAGCCCTTCCCTGTCTTCCACCGGCTCGAGGAGGACACTGTATCGCACCCTACTACTCTTCATGAGCTTCCTTGTCTGTCGAGGCCCGCTTCACCGATCGTAGACTCCCTCCCGGCGTTGTCCCGGCCGGCTGACCAGAGTCATGGGTTGGTGGGGGTTCAAACCTTGCCTTTCCGCCACGCTAGTGTTTCTTGTTCACTGGCTCGGGGGTTTCTCGCGGCGCACTTCCACGAGGCGCTGGCCCGATTCCAACTGGCGCGTGATCTCTGGCAAGAGCGGTTCGAGCCAACTGAAGAACGCGTCAGAACCCGTAGAATTTCTCTTGCTCCGAGGGAAGAATTCTCTTGAGCCTTGTTCCCATGAGCTACTCTTACAGTGTTGGGTCTCTTCCTCCCCCCGGAGCCCCCACCAACTCTCGCCTTTGGGCAGCCGGGAAGGCAAGGCTGGAAGAAGCGAATTTCTAGCAGTCCCCACCCCAGATCTCATGACAACTCGCCTTACCATTCCGCCCGCCATCCTGGTCTGCTCCTCCTGGATCCTCGCTCCCGCCCTGCTGGCCGGCCAGTTCAAACGCATCCTCGTCGATGGCAGCTTCGACGATTGGCTTGGAGTGCCGGTCGCTGCGGTGGATGATGCGGATGCGGCGGGAGCCTTCGATTTCCGGGACGTCGCAATCGCCAACGACGACGACTACCTCTATATCCGGGTCCGCTTGCACGGCGCGGGCGACTACGCGGGCTTTCACCACCAGGTCCTCGTTGACACCGACGCCGATTCCCTCACCGGCTATTCCTGGGGCGGCCTGGGCGCCGAGCTGTTTGTCGAGGACGGCGTCAGCTACCAGCAGAAGAACGGTCAGTTCAACGAGGGCCAGGGATCGAACCTGGCCTGGCAAGTCTCTTCCGGAGGCACCTCGAACCAGTTCGAGATGCGCCTCTCCCGGGCGACGCTCGACGCGGAGGGCCTGCCTTTCTTCGACGGCGACGAGGTCACGGTTGCAGTTCTCGCCCAGAGCCTCGCTTGGCAGCTGACTGATTCGATCGAGGGCGTTCCCTACACCTTCGCCAACCAGCCGGAGATCTTCCATGGAGCCCGGACGCTCGTCGATCTCGAGAACACCTTCTGGTTCTATCAAGAGGTGGGTGATCCCGAGCCCGACTGGCTGCTCCCGGACTATTTCGGCGATGATACCTGGAAGGGCGGCAATGGATTCTTCAGTTTCGGATTCGCCGGCGGCGCCTACCCGGTGGCAGTTCAGGTTCCGCTCACCCCAGGCCGGACGACCTACTACTTCCGCACGCCATTTCTCTGGGAGCACGCCGCCGAGGGCGTGGCCCTCCTGGTCGATGCTCACTTCTCCGATGGCGCCGTGATCTATTTGAACGGAGATCAGGTCCGACGGATCCGGATGCCGGATGGCCCGATCGATGGCGCTACCCAGGCGCTGGCCTCCGCGCCGGCCCCGGGCGAAGCTGAGATGTTCAGCCTGCCCGCAGCCGCGCTCATCACTGGAGAGAACCTCCTCATGGTGGAAATTCATCAGGCAGCCGACTCACGGGATTCGCTGGCCTTCGGCTTGACCTTGACCGCCAACGACAGCGTGCCGCCGAGCCTAGAGGAGCCCGCCAAACCCGTCGACCGCGAAGTCGTCGAGGGCGAGTCCACCGTCTTCATCCTCGGCACGATCGCCGGCACCGAGCCCTACGAATTCCAGTGGTTCAAGAATGGGGAGGCGATTCCAGGAGCTATCGGCGCCCGGTTGGAGATTCCCGTCGTCCTGCAGGAGGATGCCGGATCCTATTCGGTCACGGTGAGCAACGCCTCAGGCAGCGTCCAGAGCCGGGAGGCTATCCTCACCACGACCGCCCTTCCGGTCTCTTTTGCCAACGAGGCCTGGCCCGCCGATCAGACCCTGACGGAGGGCGAGACCGTCACCCTCCTGATCGACGCCCTCGGTTCCCCCCCAATGTCCTATCAATGGTACCGGGATGACGTCGCCATCGAGGCCGCCACCGCGGCCTCCCTAACGATCGATCCGGCCCGCCTCGAGGATGCCGGCCAATACCACGTCACGGTCAGCAACAGGCTGAACAGCCTGACCAGTCGCCGGGCCACGATCACGGTGAACCCAGACCGGATAACTCCCCAGGTCCAGCGGATTACCGCCGCTTCCGGCACCGTCCTCATCGCCTTCACCGAGCCGATGAACGAGGCCTCCGCGACGGACCCCGCCCACTACGCCATCCCTGGACTCGCCGTGAGCGGCGCCACCCTCGGCGACGACGGCCGGACCGTCACTCTGGCAACCGATTCCCTGACTTTCGGACAGGTCCATGCCTTGGCGATCGACGGCGTCGAGGACCTTTTCGGGAATCGCCTCTCCGTGACTCGATTGTTCCGCGCCACCATCCTCATCGACGGTGACTTCTCGGACTGGACAGGCATCGAACCGTCCGCGACCGACCCGCTTGAGGGTCTGGGCACCGCCTTCAATCGTTTCTGGGTCGTCAACGACGAGGATTATCTCTACCTGCGATTCAGCTTCCACGAGAATATCGGCCGGCTTCCCGTCGATTATTACTATCAAATCTTCATTGATGGCGACAACGATCCGGGCACGGGGCTCACCGTTTCAACCATCGGATCCTCCCTGATGATCGAGAACGGGAGCGGATGGCTGCAAACCGGGGGCGGCTTCAATGAGGGCAGCATTTCCAACGTCGATTTTCAACTCGCTCCCGAGACAGCCTCGGCCGAGTTCGAATGCCGCATCGCCCTCTCCAGCGGCAGCGACGGAGTTCCGCTCTTCACCGCCGAAACCCTGGGAATCACCCTCAACCTCGTCTCGACCAGTTGGGTGGTGGTCGATTCCGGGCCGGCGGAAGCGATCTCCTACCCGCTCGCCGATCTCCCGCCCCTCGTCGATCCCGAACCTCCCACCAGCGCGCCACTAACCATCCGCGCCGCCGGAAACCAGCTCGAGGTCCTCTGGGAACAGCGGACGCTGGAGACGAGCGACACCCTGCTCCCGGACAGCTGGGTTCCGGTGCCGGATGCCACCAGCCCCTACCTGATCCGCCCCGAGGGGGGGAGCCGGTTCTATCGCGGCCGAGACTGAGTGACGATGAATCCCCTGTCTGCCGCCTGGCGCGAGATGGTCATCCTCGCCACGGCAACGACTGGAATCACCGCGGCCGAGATCACTTTCGTCGAGGACAAGACCCTCTTTCCCAAACCGGAGAGCGGATTCTACCTCTACGCAAACCTCGCCGGCCTCGGCGAGGAGGTGCAAACGATGCGCGAAAGGAACCTCACCCTCCTGTGGGGAAAGATCGACCTCCAGCCCTATGCCGGAACGGCCGAACTCCCGGAAGACTTCCTCCTTCAACTTGAAGCGGGTTTCGAATCCGCTCAGGCTGCTGGCGTCAAGGTCATCGTCAGAGCCTCCTACGGTCACCTGGGGCCCGGGGGCGACTATCGCACCTACGAGGATCCCGAAATCGCCGTTATCCGCTCCCACATGGAGCAGCTCGGGCCGCTCTTCACCCGCCAGGCCGATCGGATCGCCTTTTTCGAGGCGGGATTCATCGGTCCGTGGGGCGAATGGCACACGACGAAGACCGCCCGGTCGCCCGAGGCGCGGCGGGACCTCTACCTCCACCTCCTCAATCACACGCCCCGCAATCGGATGGTCGCGGTGCGCTACCCGGCCCTGAAACAGTCGCTCTTTCAGTCGGCTGATCCGTTGGCCGATGAGGACGCCTATGACGGCAGCGCCCGGGCGCGGACCGCTCACCACAACGACTGTTTTCTCTCGTCGGCGAACGACGTAGGCACCTACAACCGCGACGGTCTAACCATGGTCGAAGAGTTCGCCTACCTGGCGGCCGACACCCAGCGCACCCTTTTCGGAGGCGAGACCTGCGGTCTACACGACCGGAGCCTGCCGGAACGGGCCATCGCCGAAATGGAGAAACTCCACCTCAGTTACCTGAATTCCTCTTATCATCCCGGCGTCCTCCAGCGATGGCGCGATCTCGGGGCCATGGATGAGATCGAAAGACGGATGGGCGCCCGTTTCGTCCTCCAGTCGCTGACGGTTGCGGACAGGGGAGTTCCCGGCGGCCGGGTGCCGATGGTCTTCACCCTGACCAATCGCGGATTCGCCTCACTTTACAACGAACGCCCGGCCGTGCTCGTGCTCCGCGATGCCCGGGGAGAGGCGAGCTGGCGCTTTCCCTTGGAGGAAATCGATCCCCGGCGGTGGGATCCGGGCCTGTGCATGCGTTTTGCCGTCTCCGTCACTCTCCCCGAGGACCTCCCCACCGCCGACTATTCATGGCATCTTCAGCTCCCCGACCCGTCCCCCCGACTGGCCAGGGACCCGCGCTTCGCCATTCGACTCGCCAACGAGGACCTCTGGGATGAGCAGACCGGCGAAAACCGCCTGGTCGCCGCCTGGCCGGTGGTGAGGTGAGGGAATGTCGGTGCAGCCGGGCGGCCACCTCGCATCCGGCTTGCGAGAGCAGGCGGCTGGTCGCGGCCCTGGCTCCGGTGTGCAGTTACTGCTCAATCCACGCGAGGGGCGCGCGCCCGCTCGATTCCGGATGCACCACCCCAGGGAAACCATTCGCGCATCGCCCTTGCGCCCATGCGCCAGACCGGCCCTTTGCTGCCGGAAACAGGCACACGCCGTTTCGAGCATTCGCGCCGCCTCTGCTTCACTCACCTCCTCCCGCACCTCGCGGTCGATCTGCGACTGCGGGTTCTCCGGCTCGATCAACGCCGCCCTATAGCGCACCGCAAAAACACTGCCAACCAGCCCGTGCCGCCTCCGAGTATCCTCGTCGCTCTCGATTGGACACCGCCGATTCCCAGACTCTCGGGTCAATAGTGATTGGAGGAGCGGCTGGAGTATCGTTGCTCTCCTCCGATCGGCTTGGTTGATGTGCACCCACTTGACGGCGTCTACGTTGTATACGACGCTCTCCTAAGGCCAAGGTCGTTCAATCTTGCCGTATCGAAGCCGGCGACGCGGCACTCTTGGCCCGCCAAGCCAAACGCAAGCATCTGGAAGTCTCGACCTTGAGCAGT
>DATKCT010000173.1:0-12592 GCA_035513055.1 Verrucomicrobiales bacterium
GCCGTTTCATTCTAACGAAGCCCCTCGGCTACCTCACCACCCTGCAACTTGGCCGCCCCACACCCGTCCCGCCCGTTTCCCTGACCTCCCTGCGTCAATGAACCCCCACCAACCCTCGCCTCTGGGCAGGCGGGAAGGCCAAGCTTTGAGAAGCGAATTCCTAGCAGTTGGAAAACCTGCGTCAGTTTCGGCGCGACCGTCGCCGCTTCGCCTTGGCCGGGGGACGCAGTCGCGTTCTCTCCGGCAGCGCGAGCAATCTCCGCTCGATGCCGTCGTAGAGGACTTCAGCCGTGGCGCGAATCTCCGGGGCGATGTTCTGCAGGGCTCTCCGGTCTCCGGCTTTATTCAAAATTGTATTTATACGAAAATGTATATCTCGTCGTGTTTCCGGCGGCGCAATGTGTTGACGGTCAGGGGCCCGCAGGTCCCCTGCAGCCATGGCCGAACAAGCGCGATCAAACAGTCTCCGATGTGAGCGCTGGTTGTGGATCTGCTCCGGATCGCAAGAAGCGTAAGGGGGCATCGCTCGAAATTCTTCTTGATAAACTGTTCATTTGAACGCATTTGCCTCTCATGTCCTTCGCTCTCCCGAAATCCACGGCGGCCCGCCGCCTGCAGCGGCTTCTCCGCGAAGTCCGGCTCATGCTCCAATCCCGAAAGTTCGTTCGGTTGTGGCGCCGCCGCCGCACGGCGCGCGAAATCCAACTCGAGTTGGTCTTCCAGCCCGTGCCCCGCGCCTCGAGCCTGTGCTGCACGCATCGCCCGGACAACCGTTCCAACGACCCCGGCGATTGCTGACTGCCCACACAAGAATGCATCGGACGCAGCGCGACAAACCTGAGGTCCCACGCATCCGTCGTGAAACAGAGCCGGGAACGATCCCTGCAATTAGACACAGCCAAAGGTCCCGCTGCGTGGCCGGCTAATCCGGTCCTTTACGGCACATGCGCTGGCCAAGCTCAACGCATCGCTACCCTTTCGAATGGAATTTCGCGCGAAAAGGGGTCATGCAACATTTCTTGACACAAGGCGGTTCGCGCATCATCCTCTCCCATGCCCCGCACTTCGACCTTTCATCCTCTATCCCACTGGCGACGCGTCCTGCAGGATCAAACGCAATCCATTCAGTCCTGCCTCAGTGCCCTTTGAATATCGCGAGGGAGCGTTTTGTGACCCTCGATCAGGTTTGAGTAGTAACTGTTCATCTCGCGAACCAACTCCGCCACTTCGGCTCGAACCACTGGGGAAGGGAGTGAAGCCGTGAGTTCGCCCGATTTCCGGCAAATCTCGACACTCAAGTCAGCAAGATGGGCAGCTCCCCCCTCAGGCAGCAGCGGCTCCATACTTGAGGGGTTTCGAGAAATCGCATCCACCGTCGGCATGATCGATGATCCTAACGTCGATTTTCAATGAACTCAAATGGTTGTTGGCCAAAGAATTAGAACGAATCCTGTGGATTAGATACGAAAAACCCGTCGATTCTATCGTCGATTTGATGAGAACGCCCTCTACCATGTCATGGCCCGGGGCGACCGGCGCGACAAGGCCGCCGCCGACCCTCTTGAGGGCGTGAACATTTCGGAATCCCCGGCTGGGCTATTCACCGGCGCCCAACCGGTAGCGGTGGATTCCGTATGCCGGGAACGCGTCTGTCCATGCGCCGTCCTGGAGCGTCACCGTACGGGATTCCCCCAACACCTCGGCGGTTCGCGCGCCTTCCGTGTCTTCCTCGCCAAGAGTAAACGTAGCCTCCACCGGGCGATTTCGCAGGTTCGCGGCGAAGCAGTAGATTCCCGAGTCATGGCGCTTGACCATCACCGCCACCGGAATCTCTGGATCAGAGGCCCGGACCACGATTGCGTCCGGGGCCGTGGGAGCGTTGAGCACAGGAGCCAGGTCGCGGATTTCCCGGTTCAACGCCGTCACCGCCGCGAGCATCTCCGGATCGTCGAGGAGGGCCGCTTCCCGGAAATCCGGAGCGAACTGGTGCACGAAATAGATGATTCCCCGCGAACCGCGGATGAGGGACATCCAGACCTCGGCCCGCACTTGTTCCGGCGTGGGTTTGACCTCGGGGTTGCCGATCCGCGTGCACTCGATGCAGTTCCATACGATCTTCTTTCCTCCTGACCACTCTACCAACCGCTCCACGCCGCGGGGCACGAACTCCAGTTTTCCCGCTACTTCCGGGGCTTCGTGCACGGCCGGGTAGATGTCGAACGAAACGATGTCGCTGCCGGCAATGTACTCAGGGTAATCCTCCGGATGCCGCCGCCGCACGCCGCGCCCAATATAATCATCCCAAGCCACCCCCTGGCCGAGGTTGAGAAGGACGGGACGCGACGGGTCGGCTTCCCGCATCCGCTGGTAATCACGCACGATATCTGCTGGAGGAATGGGCGGTCCGTAGCCTTTGCCGGGCCCGAGCGACTGGGCGTTGTCGGGCTCATCGCCGTGCATCCACCCAACGATCACCGGGTTCTCGCGGTTCTCCAATCCGATCGAGTTCTGCGCGCAGATCACGTGCATCCCTGCGCGCGCCAGCGTGTCCAGTTGCTCCTGGGTAGGTCCCTGCCAAAGCCCCACGTAGAGATTGATCCCCGCCTCGCGGAAATGGACCGCGCTGCGGGGCTGCTGCAGCCAAACCGCAATAGGGAAATACGCTTCGTCTCTGCTCGGGCCCCGTTCCCACACGTAGGCAGATCGCTCCTCTTCAGCGGAGGCTCGCGGGACAAACGAGGCTAGCAGGCCCACTGAAAGGAAAGCCCGGAGAAACCCTTGTCCGATCCAGCTCATGTCGCCCATGGACTGTAGTAATGGTTCGTGGAGGTCCCGACAGAAAGCCGGGTCCTCCAGGAACGGATCCAGTCCCGGGAAGCGCCGTGTCATAGGAGGAAAATACACACGTGTGGCTCCGGACCCAATCGGAAGTTGCGCAGGGCAAGAAGTCCCGGTTGATGTGAAGCTTCTCACGCCCTTCGGCGCGTGACTAGGCAGAAGAGGGACACGGCGAGCAAAGCCAGTGCAGCGGGTTCGGGAATTGGCCGGAGGATCCGGTCAGAGTTCTGAGGTGTAAACTGAAGTTCGAGCATGGAATCCGCCCAGAGGAAAAAGTCAAGATCGTCCAAGCGTCTGGCAGCGGCTGGGGGAAGCTGCGGGGGGAGCGGAGTGACGTGCCAGCGCATGATCATTAAGAGGTGAGTCGTGGACAGTCTTCCATCGCCGGCCGGCTGGGGGCGGACGAATTGGGTCAACGCTGATTGATGGCCGAGAGCGATGCTGCCGACTGCGAAAGTGTTGGGACCAGCGATCTCGAGTTCTGCCCGGTGTGAGCCTAACAGAGCGACTTGTGCCTGATTAAAGGGAAACTCCTGGCCCAGGCGAAGTTCATAGTGGGAAGGCAGACGAATATTAACGGACCATTGGTCGCCGTTCAGATCCATAAACGAATTGGAATATGCAGGAGGCTCAGCAAATTGGATGGATTCGATTCGGTAGATATCCTCGAGAATGTCAAAGACAACCCGGGCGGTGGTTTGGATCGCCAAAGGGTTCGGGTGGACAACCGGGCCATCGAGTTCAACGCGTACTGGGGGTATGATCTGCAGATCCCAGTCTGTGAAGTAGAGCGCCCCCTGCGACGTCCCGCCTGTACAAAGAACGGCCAGAAAGGCAGCGCGGCACGTGAGCCGGCGCACAAGAGCCAGCTGTATCATGGTCATGAGGATGGCAGTGGTCGCGAGCAGAGTCAACAGGTGGAACCATTTGCTGACCGGATTGAAACCCACCCATTGCCTGTCTGATTTCATGCGCGAACTCAAGAAATCCTCCTCGTCGTGGGTTTCTCGAAGGCCGCGGGCTGGCGCCCCTGCCGGGGTGCTGGTGATGGATCGACCGAATCCGGTGGTGTCGCTGCGCGCCACCACCGGCTACAAGCTCTGATCCCTTCGGGATCACCGCATCTTCGGCCTCCCGGGCAGGAGTGCCCGCGCCACGGTTTGAAGAAGGGGACAGGTGGCGCATGGGCACTGGGGTGCAGCGCGCCGCAGCAGAAAAGGTATGAATTGTGGTCTGGCTCAGTTCTCTAGCCCTAGCCGGAACGGAACCAGCACTTCCTCCTCATCGTACAGGAAGGTCGCGCCGCCGGTGGCGAAGTTGGCCACATCCGCCACTGTGGCCCGGCCCTCGGGGGATTCCAGAATCCGTTCCATCGCCTCTCGCGATTCGGCATACAGCCCCACTATCATATAGTAAGCTGGCTTCTCACCGGAGACGGCCGCTTCGCACTTCCCGATGGTCCACCCCTTCAGCCCCTTCATTGTTGCGGCCAGGGGAAGATGGACCTCGCGGTAATAGCGGTCGAACCCAACGGGATCGCTGGGATGTCCATAGAGAACGGTGAGCCGGGTCATGACGCAATCCTGGAGGCCTTCACGGGCTTCTCTTCTCTCCGATTCCCACTCTGAAGGAAAGGCCGAAGTTGCAGGGCCAGGCCGGATCGCCGTGATCGCCGTGAGGCCCGGCTCTTCTCGCCAGTCCTCACTCGCGTCATGCTGTTTTTCCCCTCCGCGGGGCGGAGACTTCTGACCGTATTTCGATCCTCAAGTGTTCACGGGCAAGAGCGCCAGCGCCACACGATCGATCTCCCCGGACGCCTGAGCGAGATTCCCGGGGAGTCTCCTCCCTTCCACCGGTCCTCGCCGCGTTACGCCACATTCGCGCCGGGCGCCTTGTTTCCGTGAAATTTCCTGACCCCCCAATCCGGAGTTGCAGGAAGGCTTGGCCCCATGCAGGATCGCGACCATGGCTGGCACCCTGCGAACACGTCCCCGTCTCATCGGACCACGCAAGACGGTGGCCATCATCGCCAGTACGTTCCACGAGCGCCTGGTCACGGCGCTCATCGAGAACGCGCGGGACGAGATCCTCGCCCTCATGCCCAACGCCTCCGTGCCTCTTTACCGGGTGCCCGGGGCCTTCGAGATTCCGGTCTGTGCCGCCTATGTGGCCTCCCACACCCAGGCCGATGTCATCGTCGCCCTCGGAGTCGTCATCCGGGGTGAAACCGACCACGCCGATCTCGTCGCTCAATCCGTGTTCGACAAGCTCCAACAGGTCGCCATCGAGTCTTTGGTCCCGGTCATCAACCAGGTCCTTCTGGTCGAAACCGAAGCCCAGGCCGTGGAACGTTGCACGGGAGACCGGATCAATCGCGGCATCGAGGGCGGGCGCGCCGCCGTGGCCATGACGGAACTCTTCATCAAGCTGAGGGAAACCTACCCGAATGTCAAAGAAGCCGGGTAAGCGCCGCGAAGCGCGCGAGGCCGCCGTCCAGTTTCTCTTCAGCCGCGATCTCAATGCGGGTCTCGCTCCTGATCCGGCCCAGTTCGACCTCTACTGGGAGTTCCGGCCCGCCGATCCTCGGGTCCGCGCGTTTTCCGAAGAACTCGTCCGTGGAGCCATCGAACACCTCCCTGCCATCGACGCCTCGCTCCGCGATGCCCTCGAGAATTACCGTCTCGAACGCGTCGGAGCCGTCGACCGGAACATTCTCCGGCTGGCTGTCTACGAGATCCTCTTTTGCAACGACATTCCGCGCGCTGTGGCCATCAACGAAGCCATCGAGATCGCGCGGCGGCTTGGGGGGGACGAATCTCCCCGGTTCGTCAACGGCGTCCTGGATCGCATCCAGCGCCCGACGGAAGCCTAACACGCGGGCTGAGCGCCTCGGCTCCACTTCGACTTTCCTTCACGCATGGCCGGATTTTTCAACCGCATTCTCACCCGCTTTCGGAAAGACCCTATCGATTGGGACGACCTCGAGGAAACCCTCATCTCCGGCGATCTCGGTCTGCGATTGACCACGCGAATTCTCGATACCCTCCGTTCTCAATCCAACCCGTTCAGCGCCGAAGACGTCGTGGCCGTTTGCCGGGCTGAGATCCTCAAGGTTTTTCCCACCGATTACCCTTCATTGGAGACGTTCCCGGACCGGCCCCGGGTCGTTCTCGTCGCCGGGGTCAACGGAACCGGCAAGACCACCTCCGTCGCCAAGCTTGCTCACTTCCTGCAAGGCTACGGCTGTTCGGTCATGCTGGCCGCGGCCGATACCTTCCGCGCCGCCGCCATCGAACAACTCGAGATTTGGGCGGACCGGATCGGGGTCCCCATCGTCAAAGGGCCCTATCAGTCCGATCCCGCCTCGGTTTGCTTCAAGGCCTATGACGCCGCGCTCCGTCAAGGCATCCAGTTCCTGCTCTGCGACACCGCCGGGCGCCTGCACACCCGGCACAACCTCATGCAGGAACTCTCCAAGATCCAACGCACCTTGGCCAAAAAGGACCCAGGCGCGCCCCACGACATCTTGTTGGTCGTCGACGCCACCACGGGCGGGAATGCCCTCTCCCAAGCCAAGGAGTTTCAGGCCGCCCTCTCTCGCATCGACGGTCTCATCGTAACCAAACTCGACGGGAGCGGTAAGGGAGGCGTCGCCGTCGCCATCACCGAGCAGCTCGGCATTCGACCCTGGTTCATCGGAGCCGGGGAAAAAATCGATCAGTTTGAAATCTTCGACCCTCAGCGGTTCGTGGCGGAGATCCTATGATGTCCGCCGCTCCGGCTGCCGGAGCTGACCAGCCTTTTCCAAGATCCCTCATTGCAGGCGTCGCGAGCCGCCTGCGGAACAAGCCCGGCCTGCCCCTTTTTCTCTCGCTTTACTTTTCTGCTCCACAATTGTCATTCTCGTCCCCGCCCTCTCTTGACCTATGTCTCACCGGCTCGCCATCCTCGATCGCCTCCGCGCCAAGAGCGCCTCGGGTCAAGCCATCATCGGAGCCGGCGCCGGGACCGGCCTCTCCGCGAAATGCGAGGAAGCCGGAGGAGTAGACCTCATCGTCATCTACAACTCGGGCCGGTTTCGCATGGCCGGCCGGGGTTCCCTGGCCGGAATGTTGCCTTATGGCAACGCCAACGAGATTGTTTTGGATATGGCTAGAGAAGTGCTCACCGCGGTGCGCCACACCCCCGTCCTCGCCGGCGTCTGCGCCACCGACCCCTTTCTCCTTCGAGACCCGTTTCTCCGGCAACTCCGCGAACTCGGTTTCGCAGGAATTCAGAATTTCCCCACGGTCGGACTCATCGACGGCATTCTCCGGGCCAACCTCGAGGAGACCGGGATGAGTTACCGGATGGAAGTCGAGTGCATCGCGGCCGCCCGCGAACTCGATCTCCTAACCACACCTTACGTCTTCAACCCCGCCGAGGCCCGCGAGATGACCCGGGCCGGGGCCGATATCGTCGTCGCGCACATGGGGCTGACCACCAGCGGATCGATCGGCGCGGTCACGGCAAAGACCCTCGAGGAATCCCGCGCCGGCGTGCAGGCCATCGCCGACGCCTGCCGTTCTGAGCGCTCCGAAGTGCTGGTACTCTGCCACGGAGGACCCATCGCTCGCCCGGAAGACGCCGCCTACATTTTGGAACAATGCCAGGGAGTCGACGGGTTCTACGGAGCCAGTTCCATGGAACGTCTTCCCACGGAATCCGCGCTCACCGAGGAAGTGCGCCGCTTCTGTAAACTCACCCGGACCAAAGCTTCCTGATCGTTCCATGGCCGCCGTCGCTCTGCCCGGAACCCTGGACACGAAAGGCGCTGAATACGCCTTCGTCGCCCAGTGCCTCCGGGACCGGGGTCACCGCGTTCTCCTCATCGATACGGGGACTCTGAACCCCCCCGCGATTCTCCCTGATTTCAGCCGGCGGGAAGTCGCTCAGGCCGCCGGGATCGATCTCGATGCCGTCCTGGAGAAAGGCGACCGCGGAGAAGCCGTCGCGGCCATGACTCGCGCCGCCCCCGTTTTCCTCTCTCAACTCCACCGCGAAGGTCGCCTCGACGCAGTCCTTGCCCTCGGCGGAAGCGGCGGCACCGCAATCGCCACGGCGGCCATGCGCGCGCTGCCCCACGGTCTACCCAAGGTCATGGTCTCGACCATGGCCTCGGGCAATGTCGGCCCCTACGTCGATATCAGCGACATCGTGATGGTTCCCTCGATCGTCGACATCGCCGGTCTCAACACCATTTCCCGCTCCGTCTTGGCTCGCGCCGCCGGCGCTCTCTGCGGCATGCTCGAAACAGCTCCGGCAAGCTCCGGCAGCCGTCCCCTCGTGTTGACCAGCATGTTCGGCAACACCACCGACTGCGTGGCTGAAGCATGCCGCCTCCTGGAAGAGCAGGGCTTTGAGGCTGTGACCTTCCACGCCGTCGGCTCCGGCGGCCGCGCACTCGACGCCCTCGCCGTCTCAATGTCTGCCGCCGGGATCCTCGACATCACCACAACCGAACTCGCCGACGAACTCGCCGGCGGCGTCCTCACCGCCGGGCCCGACCGGCTCGGACCCCCGGCCCGCGCGGGCATTCCCGCCGTGGTCGTCCCCGGTTGCCTGGACATGGTCAATTTTCACGCTCCGGAGACGGTCCCGCAGCGCTATGCCGGCCGCACGTTTTACCGGCACAATCCCCAGGTGACCTTGATGCGGACCAATGCTGCCGAGTGTTCCCAGCTCGGTTCGATTCTGGCGAATAAAGTCAACGCTTGGACCGGCCCCGTCGCCGTGCTTCTTCCCTTGCAGGCCATCAGCGTCATCAGCGCTCCCGGTCAACCCTTTCACGATCCGGAAGCCGACGCCGCCCTTTTCGACAATCTCCGCGCCCAACTGCGCCCTGATATTCCCGTCTTTTCGCTCGATTTGAAAATCAACGATCCCGCCTTTGCCCGCGCTTGCGTGGACACGCTCCTTTCTCAGCTTCCGAATTCCGTTTTCATCCAACGGCCAGAGAGCTGATTCCAACAGAGGCGGGCCCGCCGGCCTTGGACTGCGGCGATCTCTTCGCCGCTCTGGCGCCCTCACAAACCTCCGCCAAACTCAACCCCGCCTCCGCTTCCCAACTCATTGCGCCAAAAGACCGGCGCACCCAAGAAACTCAAGCGCGAACCCTATGCCCTCGGCGTCCGGGCGGTCCAAAGGTTCACCCAAAAACGCAAGACCCTTCCCATTCCTCCCTCTTCGTGCCGGACTTCAACTTTCTGAACGGCCGGAAATCACAATCTTCGGTCCAAGAAAGCGCGGCCGCCTGCCCAACACGCGCACATCCAAGACCGTCCTGACCCTCGCAAGCGCCTCCCGTGCTTTCGTCTTGGCGCCGGACCGGAATCCCACGTCGTCGGCGGCGACCCCCAGCGCGTCGATCCCGTGCGATTTGGCGATATACAACGCCCGCATCGCATGATCTCTCTGAGAGACAATCAGAATTCGCTCCTGACCAAACACCTTTTGTGAGCGCACCACGGAGTCCAATGTGCTAAACCCAGCGTAATCCGCGAAGACCCGCTCTTCCGGAACGCCAAGTTGAACCAACGCGGCCTTCATGGCGCCCGGCTCGTCGTAGTCCTCGCGCGAGTTGTCGCCGCTCACCAGAATGAAGTCTGCCTTGCCCGCGTCGTAAATTTCCGCCGCACAGGCGATGCGGTTCCGAAAGTACACGTTCTCTTTCCCATCCTTGAGCGTCGGCGCACAGCCCAGAACGAGGGCGACCGAACGTTGCGGACACTTTTCAACACTGTAAACCCGGCTGGCTTGGCTGCCGATCGAGCGGCCTGCCCACAGAACAACCGCTACACACAGAATCCCGGCAACGCCGCCTATTAAGGCAATTCCCGCAAACATCTTCAAGGGCAGCCGTTTGATCATTGCGACCCCAAACCATTCGGTTGAGCTGACCCAAGATCCTGCTCTCCCTGCAGCCACAGATCGATTGGCTTCTTCACCTTCGGATGGAAAGGGAGCAGGACCTTCCGCCCCGTCCGCGCCGACTCGTAGGCCGCATTGAGGATCTCCAACACAGCGCGCCCGTCCTCGCCCGTCACGGCCGGCGCTTTGTCTTCCCGGACACACTCGATGAAATGCTTCAGCTCTTGCGGATACCCCTGATTGAATGCCTCCTCGAAAACGGTGAACGTCCAACCCCTCGTCGATCCGGCCTTCTCCATTGCATAACCATAGCCCGACTCGCTGTAGGTCAGCGCCGAGTTGCCCATGAACAAGTCCGCATACACCACGCCGCCCGTGCCATACACCTCGACCCGGTCGTCCATCCCGCCGTGCTTGGACCAACTGTTCTCGGCAACGCCGATCGCCCCCCCCTCGAACTCGACGATGCACAGCGAGTTCACTTCGCCCCGCGTCCGGTTCTCGTGAATCAAGCCGCCCTGCATGTGGGCATACACGCTGACCGTCTTCGGATTCCCTCCTAGCATCCAGCGGAACCAGGCGAATCCGTGACAGCCCATGTCCATCAAGGTGCCGCCTCCGGATTGTTCAATATCGTAAAACCAATCGCTGTGCGGACCACTGTGCTTCTCGCATTGGCGCATTTGAAAGATGGTGCCGATCGCCCCCTCGCCAACCAGCTTGCGGACCCGCTCATACTTGGGCGCGAAACAGAGTTCCTCCGCGTACATCAGTTTGCGGCCGGCGGACCGGCACGCCTCGATCATCTCGTCGGCTTCTTCGAGATTCATCGCGAAAGGTTTCTCGATGATGACGTGTTTGCCGGCCCCGGCGGCGGCAAGCACGGCGCGATGATGGAGAAAGTTCGGCAGACAAATGTCCACCACGTCGCAGCCCGATTCCACGATGGCGCGCGCAAGGTCGCTGAACCCTTGCCGGATGCCGTGCTTCCGCGCGAAGGCTTCCGCACGTTCCGGCCTGCGTGTGAAAACAGCTACGACCTCCGCCTCAGGCACGAAACGGTGATACGATTCCATATGGAGGTCGGCGATGAAACCCGCGCCAAGAATTGCGACTTTGGTTCTGCTCATAGCTGTGAACCCCAGGATTTAGGCACAGCCCCCGGGCAAATGGAAACAGGAATCTCACCTGTCCTGCTCAGGCGCACAGCCCTGATCTCGCGGGCTCTTTTCGTCACGGCCCGGACCCGGCGCCTTCAATTTTCTCGAAATACCATGGCAGCCCATGCTCCTTGTCTCCGGTCAAAGCGCTTCCCGGGATTGAAGTCCCGAAAAACTAAAGGCTAAATTTTTAACATTTAGTGTTTGACGCAGCCCCGCGGGAAGGCTAAAAGTTTAGCCGAGAGAACCACCGCTCTCTCCGCCTTCAAGGAAGCCGTTTTATGAGCGAACTGTCCAAACTGAGCCGCCGCGAGCGGCAGATCATGGAGATTATCTACGCCAAAGGAAAGGCGACCGCGACCGACGTGTTGGATGGGATGCCGGACGCCCCGACGCGGACAGCAGTCCGCACGTTCCTGCGCATTCTCGAGGAGAAAGGCCATTTGCGGCACAAAACGCGCGGCCGGGAGTTTGTGTTTCAGCCGGTTCGCCGGCGGGAGCGCGCGGGCAATTCGGCGTTTCAACGGGTTTTGCAGATCTTCTTTGGCGGTTCCCTCGAGAAGGCGGTGGCGGCGCATTTGTCGGATCCCGGCGCAGACATTTCGTCCGAGGAATTGGAGCGTCTTTCCGATCTGATCGCGAGAGCAAAACGAAAGGATGAATGAGTAAGCGCCGGGCCAAGAGACGAAACGCGGAGCGGCGTTTCCATTCCCTCCCGCGGTCCTGGGCCGTGCAGCAATCACGATAACGATGACCGCGAGTCCCGACTTCAACCTGTGGTTGACGCAGAATGCCGCGCCCCTCTTTGTGGATGTGGCGGTGAAGAGCGTCCTATTGCTTGCCCTCGCCTGGGGTGCGGTCTTCTGCATGAAGGGGTCCTCGGCGGCGGCCAGGCATCTGGTGTGGTTCTTGGCGGTCGCAGGACTGCTGGCGCTGCCGCTGCTCTCGGGCAGCTTGCCGGGCTGGAGGGTGCTCCCGCGATGGATGGATTGGACGCGGGCCGAACCCGCGCCAGCCGTGGCCGCCGTGGCGGCAGCGGATCCTGCGAGACAAGCTTCCATCACACCCCTGCCGGCCAACATCCCCGGGCCGGTGGCGATCGCGCCCTCGTTTGCCGCTGGATGGCACGAATCGCTATCAGCGGCGACGCCTTCAATACGCGTCCCGGAAAGGACCCCCGGGCGCGCTTTTGATCTCTGGCGGGTTGGACTCATCCTGTGGATTTCCGTGGGCGCACTAGCATTGCTGCCGGTGGTCCTGGGGACGTTCGGCCTGTGGCGGCTGGAACGGACGGCACGGGTGGAGAAGGGCAGCGCCTGGCTTGAACTGCTGAAACGATTATTGAATCGCCTGCGGATCCGCCGCAGCGTGGTGTTGCTGAAAAGCGCACAGCGTCGCATGCCAATGACTTGGGGGGTTCTCCGCCCCAGACTTTTGTTGCCGGAAGAATCTCGCGAATGGACTGAAGACCGCCGCCGCGTTGTGATGCTGCACGAACTCGCGCACGCCAGACGCTGGGATTATCTCACGAACCTCACCACGCAGTTCGCTTGCGCCCTGTACTGGTTCAACCCGCTGGTCTGGATTGCCGCGCGCCAGATGATTGCGGAGCGTGAGCGCGCCTGCGACGACATCGTGCTGCATCACGGGGCGAAACCGGCGCATTACGCGGAACAAGTCCTGGA
>DATKCT010000174.1:0-11205 GCA_035513055.1 Verrucomicrobiales bacterium
GTGGCGGCAGCGGATCGCTGGGGAGCTATGGCTATGGGCCGCCAGCGGTGGAGGCAGGCGCTACTAACGTATGGTTGGTTAGCAGAAAACAGCGGTCTGGCGTGTGGAGGGTTTTAATATGCCCTTTCCCCCATGATTCCCGCCCGTCCGTTCGTCCTCGAGTACGCCACGTCGCGGGCCAGTGAACTGTCGGTAGTGGGGAACGCTTTAGCGGATCGCGAAATTGGGCTGGGCGTCAACAATCCGCGATCGGAGTACGTCGAGGAGCCGGAGCCGATCATGGAACGGATCGAGGAAGGGACATGACCGGGATCCGAAAGAACCGGCGCCGCAACTCCCGGCGCTGCGCGGGCCGGCGGTCCCCTGCGCTTCTGCCTTGTGGAATTCGCATTTCAAGGTTCCGCAGGAAGGGAGCGAAAGGGTGCAAAAAGAGAGACGCAGTTGACAGGCATGATTCGTGCATGCATGAATGGGTGCATGAAAACGATCACGCTGGACGATGAGGCCTATCAGCGGCTCCTCGCCTGGAAACAAGCCAAGGGCGACTCCTTCTCGAAGGTGGTGAAGCGGGTGGTGCCGGAGGCGGGGACTCTGGGAGCCCTGGCGCAATTCGCCATGAGGCGGACTCCCTCGGGGGAACAGGATGCCATCCTCGAGGCGACCGTCGAAGAACGAAGCTCCGGCAAGCACGACCCGTGGATCTGATAGCCGACACCACTTTGCTCGTCGGCCTTTGGCGGAGGCAGGTCTGGGCGATGGACTTTGCCGGACAGCATCGGTCCAGCGTCATCGGCATTCCGTGGGTGGTCCTCGGCGAATTCCGGCACGGCGCGATCCGCGCAGGACACGCCGAGGATGAGGTGACGCGCTTTCTGGAGTTGGGCCTATTCTTGCTCGAGCCCGAGCCGGTCGTCCAGGTTTACGGGAGCGTTTGCGCTCGGCTGCAGGAGGACGATGCCGCCGGCTACCGGGCCATCGGCCAGAACGACCTTTGGATCGCGGCCGTGGCGATCCATCATGAGCGCCCGCTCGTGAGCCGCAACAGGCGTCATTTCGGCAAGATCGCCGGCCTGAAGTTGATCGTGCTGGGTGCAGAGTGAGTCGGGGAGGCTGTCCGCTTTCTTTATCACGTCATGCCGCAGAGACGGACGGCTCAGCCCGGTGGCCGAAGGAACTGGGACCCGGACCTTCAGCTACACCAGCCAGGAACTCGGTACCAGTGCAAATCTTGACTAAAGCTTGAGACACCCCCGGCGCGCAGCCGGTCTGAGCAGCGATCGGAGCTAAGATCAACGCTTATTTTGTCAGGATTTGCACACCTACCTTCGGGATCCGGGCGGCGGGAGGTGATTCGAGAGGCCTGCCGCCGGTGACTGCCTCGTTGGTGGGATGCATCCGGGGAGCCGACACCGATGGGGAAGCCTACGTTGATTATCTGGAGCGGAAGCACTCACCGGGAGCTTGCACACACAAGCCGGCCGGGGTTTCTCGTGGTGACGATGCAGAGCTACAACGCGCTGGGTCAGCCGGTGGGAAGTCCCGCGCCGGGCGAGGTCTACGTGCCCAGGGCGACGGAGGCTTTGAGTTTCGACTTCGACGGAAATCTGCGCGGGGATGGCCGGTGGGTGTATGAGTGGGACGCGGAGGACCGGCTGGTGTCGAAGGAGACCCAGCCGCAGGCGGTGTCTGGAATTCCTGCGGCGCGGAGCGTGAAACTGCTCTTCGATTACGACTGGATGGGGCGGCGGATCCGGAAGCGGGTGTAACAGCCTGCGAGCGCTGGGACGCCTGTGCGCACGGAGCGCTGCGTCTGGGACGGGTGGCTGTGCGCAGCGAAGCTGGACGGGGCGCAGACGGAGGCCTACGTATGGAGGGTGGACATCGCGGGGAGTCTGGGCGGTACCGGAGGCGTAGGGGGTCTGGCGGCGGTTCTGGATTTGAACAGCGAGACTGGGACGGTCAGCGGGGCGCACTTCCCTGCGTATGACGGCAACGGAAATGTGATGGCGCTGGTGAGCGAGATGTCCGGCTATGCCTATCTAACCGCGCGCTACGAGTATGACCCCTTTGGGAACGAGTTGCGCAGGAGCGGGAGCCAAGCCGAGAACAACCCCTGGCGTTTCAGTACGAAGTGGACGGACCGGGAGAGTGGGCTGTCTTATTATGGCTTCCGCTACTACGATCCGGCGCCACGCGACCCGTCCCTCCAGCCGCAATGGTTCGATCCGCGCCCCGCCGATATTGGCCCAATCGACATCCTTGCCCCTACCGATCTCCCAGACCCACTCGATCTCATGGATCCGAATCCAATTAATCTATGAGCCATGCAGAAATAACTAAGATCACATTGGATAAGGTTGGCGACTCGTTCTTTGCAATCGTCGCGCAGAAACAACCTCTCCCAATCAAGTCTCGGGTTCTGGAAGGTATCATGTACGCATCCGGATCTGAAAAGTTGGGTCTAGATGAGTTAGAGGCCTTCACCTTAAAGTACCCTCAGACTGCCGCTGCCCTAGACCTAGAATAAGCGCGAAATATATACGTAATGGAATATGGGTTTGTGAGTGTTCAGAATGCGCGATTCCGGATCTATTAGTGTTCCAGAAAACGTCGCTTTCTCACTGGAGCTGGTCATTTTAGGACCCTTTCGACATGGTTTCGCCGCTCTTCCCTCCTCTCCCTCCTCCTCCAGTACATACCTATCCAAGGACCGGCGCTCCCGGCCTTCTCGCCAGCCTCAGATTTAACCGATCTACGTCGCATGTATCGCTCGCAATCGCTCCCAGATCGCAAAAAGGTCCTTCAACCAACCTTTGGCAGGCCCGATGGAATGCATTTTTCACTTGGCTTCTAGCGGCAGAGCAAATGACTATGACACGATATTTAGCGGAAATGTTGATCGTATGGGCTCTTGCCTTGTCCATTACTTCTGGAACGGAAGTAATGCCAATGAGTATATCCAAATACAACGTTCTGGATGATATTATAGATATGCATATGTTCGCAGATGAGGAAACGAACAGCGTGGTAAAGGTATTTCAATTGGCGCCAGGCGACCCTGCATTTAACCCCATCGGTTTGGTTGTGCTTGTGGGTCGTGGTGCAACGTCAGACTACGAACGTAAAGTATGGGATACTCAAATTCGATTAAACACTGTGACTGACGTGTCTCTCTCGGGTCAGACGTTAACAATCACAGGTACTTTTGAAGTCGAATACTGGCCGGATGATTCTAAAGACCCACCGAAGGTTCGGGAGGTTCCTCGAAAATACTCGATTGAATTCAAGGTGCGAGACGGACGGATCGCTTCAGAACTCAAGGTCACGGATCTGAGCCTGCCAACAGAAACGTGTGGATAACGACGTATTGGGAATTCGCATGATGGATTTTTCCTGGGAGCGCAGCGCTGTCCTGCGGATATTCTGGATCGGGTGGACGCTGGCGCTAGGAGTGAATCCCGGCGCATCAGCCGAGGAGTCTGTCGACATTGAGAAGTTCCGGGCCTCGTCGGAGCAATGGGAGGACGCGGTGCGGGAATTGGAGGCGCGGGACCGTGCCGAGGCCCACCCCGAAGACAGCATCCTCTTTGTCGGCAGTTCGAGCGTCAGGATGTGGCCGGACATCTCCAAAGACATGGCTCCCTATCATCCGGTGCAACGCGGTTACGGAGGAGCCAGTCTGGCCGATCTGGTTTTCTTCACGGAGCGCATTGTCTATCCGCACGCATTCCGGGCCTTGGTTTTGTTTCTGGGTAACGACATCATCGGCGGCGAGAACGACCGGACGCCAGACGAGGTGGCCGGGCTTTTTGTGCGGGTGCTCGATTTGGTGCGGGCTAGGCATCCGGACACTCCCGTGTTCTACGTGGCCGTCACGCCGACGCGGGCACGTTGGGCGGCGTGGCCCGCAATCCGGAATGGGAACCGGAAAGTGCAGAGTGTGTGTGAAGCGCGTCCACACACGTATTTCATCGCCACCGAAAGCGTCTATCTCGACGCGGAGAATGAGCCGAGGGAAGGACTTTTCTTGGAGGACGCGCTTCATCAGAATCAAGCCGGTTATGACCGCTGGGCGGCCGTGATCAAATCGCATCTCGATACGGTATTGGGAGGAGCGAATCTGGGCCGGTGAGGCCCGCGACCCGGCGCAGGCGAAAACTGGGACACGGAAGGGCTGCGGGCCACGCTTTTGCTCTCTTTCGTTTGGGGGTGGCCGCTGACCCGGCCCGGCGCTGCAAAGCTTGGAAGAAGGGCGGCGATTCTCGCGGCAGTCCAAGAGCCTCCGGCTTTCCTTGGCCGATGATTCAAAACGCATGAAGACGGTTCAACGCCAATGCCTGGACCCGAGGGGCGCATAGGCCATGGGAGGACGCACGGTGCAGCGGATCTTGCTGGACACGAGGCGGAACGGTTTGGCAAGATGGCGCGAAGGCTGGCCAGCACGGGCCGACGACTGGCTGGCCAACTTGCACCCCCAAATCCGCATCATGAAAACCTGCGCTCCGGCTTTATGGCTGGCGGCAATTGTCCCAGTCTTCTCGTTCCTCTGCTTCGCGAGGCCAGTGTATGCCCAAGCGGCTCCCCTGTGGGAAGCTTACAACGACTACCGTCCCAGCGACCAAACACACCCGAACGCCACGACCTACGATCTGCGCGTGACCGACGACGGCGGCCCTCTCAAGAATTTTGCGACGGGCTTGGACTTGAACGTTTCGGTGCGGGTGGTGGTCGAGGGAAGCACCCCGGATGATTTTGGGGCGAACTCCCCGGTCAATCCCGGCAGTCCGGCCGATCTCTTATTCGGGGGAATCGTCGATGTCGGCAACGACGGGTTGCCGGGTCTGCGGACATCGGGCGGGACCAAGCTATCCTTGGTCTTCGAGGGTCTCGATCCGTCCAAACGGTATCACTTTCGAGGGACGGTCAGCCGGGGGGGGAATTACAACGATCGCTGGAGTGTATTCACCATCACGGGAACCGAGGCGCACGTAGCGGCCCACATCGACGGCAGCAACAACCAGAACCTGATCGTCAAGGCGACCTATCCCGCCGCGCCCTTGGCGGAGAATCAGGTAGCGATGAACACAGGGGATAACAAGGCCGGCTCGCTGGTTGGCTGGGACAACATCGAGCCGGGAAACGACCGGGCGTTCACGGTCGAAGCCCAACAGTATCAGGGAGCGGCCCCGTTCGGAAATCCCGCGGCGGCGCCCTATGGTTATGGGTTCAATTCCATCTACCTCGCGGAGGTCGAGTCGACCGGAGAGCTGCGCATTACGGAGAATCCACCGGTGCTTCAAGTCCTACCGGCTGGAAGCCCTGCGACGTTCCGGGTCGAGGCGAGCAGCCCGCAGGCCGTGAGCTACCAATGGCAACGGGCGGAGCCGGGAAGTTCCGTGTATCTCGACATCGATGGGGCCACCGGCGCGGTCTACACCACGGAACCGCTGACCTCAAATGACCATGGCGCCGCTTTCCGCTGTCTGCTCCGGAGCGGGGGATTTGAGATCTTCAGCGCTGTGTCGATGGTGGAAGTGGACGCCGAGATCCCGTCCGTCGCCCGGGTCGAGGGCAGCATCAACTTCAATGCCGTCTACCTCACTTTTTCCGAGCCGATGAAGTTGGCACTTTTGGCCGACCCGGACAACTACTCGATCGACGGCGGATTGACCATCGTAGGCGTGGTCGTGCGGGACGCCCTTACCGTGCGCCTGCTAACCAGTCTCCAGCCGAAAGGCGCTGATTACGCAGTTTCCGTGAGCAATCTCGAGGATCTCGCCGGCAATCCCGTGGACCCGGGCGTCGCAGCGCCGTTCCGGACCTTTTCCTATGCGACGGAGACGGTGGGACTTGAAATCTGGGAAACGCTGGGTGGCGCCGCGGTGCAGGATTTGCGCAATAGCCCGCGGTTTCCCGGTCAACCGGACGTGGACTACGCGCCCAGTGCGATCGATTCGACGCTCGTGTTTGCGGATGGTCCGAACAACACCTACGGCGGACGGTTCCGGGCGTGGCTGATTCCCGAGGAATCGGGCGAATACCATTTTTTTCTGCGAGCTGACGATGCCGGGGAGTTCGGCATCAGCGAGGGGGTGAGTTTCGAGGAGTTAGATGATCCCGCCCGTCCGCCTGACGCCGCGGCAACGGGCAATATTCCCTTTCAAGAACCCGGGGTGGATCAGTCGACCTCGGAGGCGATTCTTCTGGAGGCCGGAAAACAGTACGCGGTGCAGGTGCTTTGGAAGGAGAGCAACGGGCCCGACCGCGCCCAACTGGCCTGGCGCATGGATGGGGACCCGGCGCCGGCCGATCAGCTCGAACCGATCCCGGGCCGGTTCTTTGTCTACTTTGGCGCCAATCGGGCAGACTCCGACGGAGACGGCATGTCTGATGGCTATGAGTTGCTCCATGGGCTGGACGTGGGCCGGAACGACGCGGATGAGGATCTCGATGGCGACGGATTGTCGAACAAGGACGAGTATGACCGGGGCACCGCCGCCAGTCTCGAGGACACGGACGGCGATGGATTGAAAGACGGAGTGGAAACGGGAACGGGACTGTGGGTAAGCGCCGAAGACACAGGCACGGATCCTCTGAGCGTGGACAGCGATGGAGACACGCTATGGGACGGGAGCGAGGTGCAGGGCGGCACGGATCCTAACAAGGCGGACACGGATGGCGATGGATTCGCGGACAACATCGAGTTGGCATTGAACACGGATCCCGTGGACGGCTCCAGCCAACCCACTTCGATCGTAGCCGTGGCCAATGGGCCTTGGGATGCCCCCCAGACTTGGTCGGATAACCGGGCACCCCGGGCAAGCGAGAGCTATGTCGCCGTAGGAGGAGTGACTTCGGTGATCGACACGGTGCAGGGAACTTTCGGAGGTCGCTCGCTCACTTTGGCCGGGCCGGGAGTCGCGCTACAGAGCGGTCATGTTGGCGCGGCCAACGCCAACCTGACCTTGCGCAACGCCAGCGTGGACCAGGACGTATCCAATACTCTCGGAGGCAGCTTGAACCTCCAAGGAAACGTGGCCATTGAAGTGGACGATACCGACTTGGTGCTGAGCGCAGCTTGGCGCGGGGCGCCTCTGCTCAACGTCACCGGCGGCACGGCCGACGCGAATACCGGCAGCCTGGAATTGACCGGAGGGGGGAGTGACTTCGGTGGGCTGATTACCGTCAGCGGCACGAGCCTTAGAGCCCGGGCGCCCGGTTCCCTCGGAACGCGCTCTCTTACATTGGCGGGCGCGTCCATCGTGTTCGGTTACGAATACGAGAGCCCTGAGGCTATCCTCATCATCCGGGGCGACGGCTTTGGCTTGACCTTCGACGCCGATGTGACCATGGCCGATCTCGTGGGAACAGACACCAGCGGCGTCTTTATTTTCAGCCTCTATGAGCTGGCCGGCGGCGGGCCTTACACGGTTGATGATTTGCTCGCGCTGTTTCAGTTGGATTCGGGCATCTCTGGAACGGGCACGCTCACCCTGCTGGGAAACACCGGAGATATCGATCTCGACGGGTTGCCCGACGACTGGGAAATGGCGCACTTTGGAGGCCTGGATGCGGGGCCCGGAGAGGATCCCGATGCCGACGGCCGCATCAACTTGGCCGAGCTGGCGGGAGCAACGGATCCTAACGAATGGGATCCCCCGGAGACGCCCATCGATCCGGTTCCGCCCGGCGATGAGCCTGTCATCGGCGCCATCACCAAAGATCCCGCCGGCGTCAGCTTGAGTTTTCCGCCTGGCGCCGAATTCGACGTGGAGTACTCGGAAGACCTCGACACATGGTCTGTCATCGCCACCGGCGTAAGTGGAGAGTTTCAGGACCCGGATCCCGTCCGGAATGCCCGGGCTTCGGGCTATTATCGCGGTGTGACCCGGTGAGACCGGGAAACGGGAACGATTGCGGTTTCGCTCGGACTGGCTTTGATTCAGGGCGACAAATGATCTGTGCCCAAATTCCTATGACGCGGAATACGAAACAGGGGCGACCCGGCCGCCTGCGTTGGCTTCGATGGCTGCTGATCGCGGGGGCGGCCGCGCCGCTCCTTTGGTTCGCCGGCGAGGCGGTTTGGGACGACATTCTTTTTCGCGAGCGAGGGGGAATGGTTTACCAGAACTTGAGCGCCGATGAGGTCGCGGTGTTGCTTGCGGAGCGGGAGGAGGTGATGCCGCTCGATCTGCGTACCGACCAGGAGTTTGCCCGGGGACACCTCCCGCAAGCGCGGCGCCTTGGTGCGGCGGCTGGAGCTGGTTCGGGGGAGCCTCTCACCGAGCTGGACCGCGAACAACCCTGTCTGATTTATTGCGCCGGCGGTTTTCGGAGCCGGTTGACCCTAGGGAAAATGAGGGCGCTGGGATTTCGCGAAGTCTACCACTTGAACCGCGGTGTGCTCGGGTGGCGGCTCAGCGGCCGCGAACTCGAACGGGATGAGGCGGTCGAGTAGCGTGGGCAGATGACTTCTCCCTCGGCGCCTCTGGGCAACTCACCATGACAATCGAACTGATTCAGAGCATCCTTGGTTGGTGCGCGGTGATCAATATCGCCGTTTTAGGACTGTGGGCCCTGTTCTTTATGTTGGCTCACGATTTCATGTATCGACTCCACAGCAAGCTCTTCACTTTCTCGGTTGAGACCTTCGATGTCCTTCATTACGCCGGAATTGCCGCTTACAAGATCACCATCATCGTGTTCAACGTCGCCCCCTATCTGGCGATACATTTGGCTGGGAGATAAGGGAGTCTGGAAAATCCTGAAGTAGACGACGCTTCCAACGCGCTTGTCACGGAGAGCGGGGCGGTGCTATACTCCGTTTCGTGAAAGTCCTGATGGTGTTCATGATTGCGGCGGTGGCATTTCTTTTCGGAGTGGCTGTCGACCGGGCGATCCTTCATCCTTGGGGGAGCGGCGACCACCGGAAAGGGCAGGTCGAAAGCCTCGATCCGGACGTTTCGAGAGGAGCGGGGGCTTTTGCGCAGGAGTCCGGAGGGGCGGGCGTCGCGATCAAGCAGAGCGAGCAGGACCAGGAAACGGGCGGCGGGGACAGGGAAGAGGAGCGCGGCGAGCGGGCGGAGTGGCGCCGGTTCCAAGAAGCCTTGGGGGCGGCGACGGCCGAATCGATCGGAGAATTGGCGGCTTCCTTGCGCGGGGCGGCTGAACGCAGCGATGAGGGACACGGCCGGCTGATGGGCGCGTACCGGCGTTGGGCCGAGCTGGATCCGGCGGCGGCGCTCACTGCGGCCATGCGGGAACCTAACGACCGCCTGAGGAGGTCGGCCGTGCATACGCTGTTCCGGACGCTGGCGGAACGGGACCTGGGGTCGGCCCAACGGATGCTGGCTTCAGTGGCCGATCCGAATCTGCGCCGGGAAGCGATCCATGCAATGTCCGATATCGGAGGCCGGCAGGCGCCGGAGGCGTTTGCGCGCTTTTTAGAAGGACTGCCGGACGGCCGGGATTTTGGGCATTTCTTTCGAGATTGGGCGGGGCGGGATCCGTCCGCGGCGGCGGGCTTTGTCTTGTCGGTGGGGGACGCCGCGGCGCGCTCCGAATGGATCCGGGGCGTCGCTTCCGGTTGGGCCAGCGGCGATGCTGAGGGTGCGGCGGCCTGGGTGGAGTCGCTGGGAGGCACGGCGGATTTTTGGCCGGCTGCAGAGATGTTAGTCGAGGAAATGGCCAGGACGGATCCCGCCGCCGCGGCCGCGCTGGTCTCCGAGTTGCCGGCGGGCGACCGCCGCCGCCATCTGATCGAGCGCGTGTCGAGTTCTTGGGCACGACAGGATTTGGAGGCGGCGCTGACCTGGGCTGAATCTCAGCCAGGATTTCAAAGCGCCGCGGCCTTGGATCCGCTGCTGCGGGAGTGGACGGGTTCCGATCCTGCTGCTGCTGCGGCCTATGTGGGAAACCTTCCGGTTTCGGAGCGGACGCTCCGGGCTGCTCATCACCTCGCAGAACAGTGGGGGAACTCGGATCCGGAAGCCGCAATGGCTTGGGCCTTGGCTCAAGAAGATCCGGCGTTGCGCGACCGGGCCATGCACGGGGCTCTCTCGGCTTGGGCCGAACAGGATCTGAATTCGGCGGCGGATTTTGCCGCTTCGCTAGAAGACAGCTCGGAATTGCGAAATGCGGTGCGCGCAGTAGCGGAGCAATGGGCAGTGCGGGATCCGGCGGGCGCCATGGATTGGGTGGAGGCGTTGCCCGCTGGGGTGCGGGGCGAGGGCGGCAGGGAGATCCTCAATCATCTGGCGCGCGAAGATCCCCGTGCGGCAGCCGGGTTTTATGAAGCGCTCACGTCGGGAGGGCTGGGCGAGTGGGGGGCTTCGGAACCGGGGTTGTTTGTGGATGCCGCCGGGGATATCGCCGGAAGATGGAGCGAGTTGTTGCCGGCTGAGGCAGCCGACTGGGCCACGGGGCTTCCGGAAGGCGAGGCCCAAGCCCGCGCGATCGGGGCCGTGGCCGACCGCTGGGTCTGGGCCGATTCCCTCGGCGCATCCGAATGGATTGGGAGCCTGCCGGCTGGAGAGATCCGCGACGTCGCCGCCGAGCGACTGGTGAATCACATCGCTTCGAGTGATCCGGCGGCTGCCTTTCAATGGGCCTTGAGCGTCGAAGCGGAAGGGCGGCGCCTGCATTTAACCCGGCGTGTCCTCGATCGCTGGACATCGGTGGATCCCGGGGCGGCCCAGTCCGCGCTCGATGCTTCCGGACTGTCGCCGGATCAGCGGGCGCGGGTCGAACCGCAATAGACTGGTGGGAGCAGACGTTTCACCGCGAGTTTCTCGAGAATAGCTTTACAAAGCGTGTGTCTGATGTGCGAGTGTCCGGCCCTGATGGAAGACTGCTGTGGCTCGCGCACTCCCGACCGCGAACGATTGAGGCGTGCAGGGTGGAGGGTTCTTGCGAGGGAACCCGGACCTTCACACTGGGCGCTGGCCGAGGACAGGCAGGTCTACGACCCGGTAGGCCAGCGTGTCCTCACGGGCGCCTTTCCGTTTCCGCCTGGAATCGTTCCCGTTCTCCGCTTACTCCGGCCAGTGGCGGGCGATGGCGGCGCGCAGGAATTCCACGCTCCGGCGGAGCTGCTCCATGCCATCGACGCCATCTTCGATGCTGATCCAACCGTGGAAACCGGCTTGGCGAAGACGGTTGAAGATGGCGTCGTAGTCGTTGAGACCTTGTCCGATCTCTCCGTGA
>DATKCT010000175.1:0-11364 GCA_035513055.1 Verrucomicrobiales bacterium
TAGGGAACGCGCAGTTGCAGGGCATCAAGAAGCTGGCTTTTAGCCTGGGTCTGGATCTGATGGGGTATTCGACGCACCAGGATTTTGTGGATCCCGATCCGGAGGAACGGCAGAGAAACGTCAATCACACCTTGGAGACGATTGAACAGGCTTACCGGCTGGGGATCGCCACGGTGCGGATCAACACGGGCCGTTGGGGCACGATTTCTTCCTTTGACGAACTCATGGCCAATCGAGGGATCGAGCCGCGCTTGGAAGGGTACAGCGATGAAGAGGGATTCGCGTGGGTAGTGGAGTCAATCCAGAAGCTCATTCCGCGGGCGGCGGAATGTGGCGTGACTCTGGGTCTGGAGAACCATTGGGGATTGGGACTGACGCCAGAGGGGGTCTTGCGGGTGGTCCGGGCAGTGGATTCGCCGTGGCTGCGGGTGACGCTGGATACGGGTAATTTTCTCGAAGATCCGTACGAGCGGCTTGCGCAACTGGCAGGCGACACCGTGCTGTTACAGGCCAAGACCTATTTCGGGGGCGGAACCTGGTATACTTTGGATTTGGATTATTCGCGGATCGCGCAGATCATGCGCGAGGCAGGCTATCGCGGATGGGTTTCCCTGGAGTACGAGGGCAAGGAGGAACCCATCAGCGGAATCGCCAAGAGCCTGACCCTGTTGCGAGAACACTTTTGATACGGACAGCCAAAGGAAAGAAACCGCTACGCGTTCTGAAGACTGCATCCCGGGAATCGAAATGGGTATGGTGGGAAGATGGGCAACACTGATGGCGCTTGCGGTGGGCTACGGCTCCGCGGCTGATCCGGTATCGGAGGTGGATTTACGCGATGACCCTGTGGACGGTCTCTACACCCGGTATTTCGGCGCCACCGGGAACGGCAGTTTTGGTGTTCCGGTGACGGGAGGATGGGACTGCGACGGCGATGGACGGGCCGATGTGGCCATGGCTTCGCCGGACGCGACGGTATCCACTGAAGGCGCGATTCGACCGAGGGCCGGTGAGGTCACCTTGGTCTTCGGCGATGGAACGATTGGCGGCACATTGAACACCGATGGATTCGACGAGCGCTTTCTTGTAATCGGAGGGGCCGCCGCCAACGAAGTCACGGGAGCGGAGATTTGGATCGACGATGTGGACGGGGATGGGCTCGGGGATTTGCTGATCGGCCGCCAAAACTTCAGTCCGCGATTCCGGCCTGGCGCCGGAGCCTTGACGATCCTATTTGGGGGAGCGCATCTCCGGCAGTATGCGGCTACAGAAATGTTGCTGGATCTTGCCGATCCCCCGGAATTGATTCCGATGTTGCACATCGTGGGCGCGAGCAATTACGATCGCCTGGGGATTTGGATGAGGACTGGCGATGTTACGGGCGACGGCATCGCGGACATCGCGGTGGGGGCGGATGAGGTGGATTCCCCAAGCGAAGGGAACCGTGGTGCGGTGTATTTGATCCGGGGCGGCGATCACCTGCGCGATGCCGAGGACGCCGACTTGGCGTCATTTGGAGCGACTTCGCTGGAAGGACATGTGTTGCGGATTGATCCGCCTGCGGGTTCGGCACAACACCATTTCGGAGCCACCGTGCAAGTTGCGCATCTCGACGGGAACGCGCGGGCGGAGATCCTGGTGGCTGCGACCCTGGACCGGGCAGGAGCGGCAATGAGGCTGCCAGGCGCTCCGGCGGGCACCCAGCAGGCGCAAGGCGGCGCTCCCCGCGGGCGCGCCTATATTGTATGGGATGCCCTCATCCCCGATGAGGAATGGGACGCCGGCTTGGTGGTGTCGCTGGCTCGCAATCAAGAGAATCTGACTTGGATCGACGGGACCGGTTTCAACATCCGCTTCGGTGAAGAGTTGGCGGGCGGTGGCGACTACGACGGAGACGGCGCCCCCGACGTTTTTTTCGGGGACTTCCGGGCCAACGTGAATGGGCTGTCGTCGGGCGTTGGATTTGTGCTTTTCGACGCGGAGTCCTTGCGGGGAGAGTTGATCAACTTGGTGCAGCCGCCGGCGACTTTGAAATGGACTTCGATCTTCGGTCCAGGAGTGAACGCTTTCTCTTCGGACTCGGCTGCGCAGGCGGATTTCAACGGCGACGGCTTGCAGGATCTCTTGATTTGCAATCCGCATGACAATCCTCATGGCCGGTTTTCGGCGGGCAGCGCGCATGTGTTGTTTGGTCAGGAGGGCGCCTGGCCGGCTACCATCCGGCTCGAGGAAGGGGAGTTGCCCGAGCCGGGACTGCTGCGAATTGCCCAGATCTCCGGAGCCAGGGGAAACGCGGCGGGAGACTTGGGCGACACGATCGGTTACAGTGTGGCGGCTGGAGATGTGAATGGGGACGGCGTTCCGGATGTGATCATCAACGAAATGCTGGGCAACGGGGTGGGCACGGGCAAGATCGATGTGGGCAATCTCGTTGTCGTGGCCGGCGACGCGTTGTTGCGGATCGAGACGCCCGAGCCTGCTGAGATTGTGAGGATTACCGCTTCGGGTCGGCAAGTGCGCGTTCGAATCCAGACTCGGAACGGAGAGAATTACCAGCTCGAACGGAGCCAAGAGGGTGAAACATGGGCGGAACGAGGCGACGCCGTGACGGGCAATGGAGCGGAACGGGATTTGGTGGATATGCGGCCGGCGGCATCGGACACGTTGCTCTACCGGGTCAAGAACCGGTTTGATTGACGATGCATTGCCCGGATTGCGGCTCCGCCGTGGGAACGGTTACAGAGTCGCGGGAGGCCTGTGCCGGGTGCGGGTTTTCCGTTGTAGCGCTGGACGCGCTCTTTGGTCCGGATGAGATGGTCATGGATCAGGTCACGGATATGGCTGGAATTCTAACGGAAGCAGCGTTGCGCCGTATGGAGAAACGCCTGAAGCGCTTTGAGCGGCGGTTTCCGCCCTTGTTCATGTGTGTCTATGTCGGGGAACCCATAGGTCCTGGAGATCTAGGGCGATTCGGACTGTGGTTGCTGAACCGCACGCGTATGGACACTCCGGCTGGCCCGCGGGCGGAGAACTCGAGTTGCCTCCTTTTTCTTGTCGATCCCAAAGCGGGAGAAGCGGCGTTGCAATGCGGGTATCATGCGGAGGCCTGTCTCACTCAAGGCGGGGCGGAGCAGGTGATGGGGAAGGCGGCGAGGCAATTTTGCAAGGGCAGTTTGGCGCCGGGCCTCAACGCCGCCATTGTTGAGGCGGAGCGGATCTTGCGCCGCCGGCACGGTTGAGGTAGGTGAGAGGCATGTGCGCGGGCCGGTGCATCCGGAGAGCCAGGGCGGCTGTGAGACCGGGGGGCCTTGCCTTCGTCCTCGCCATCGCATTCGGCGGTGCTCCCGGGGTTGGCGCGCCTGCTCCGGAGGAAGAAACGCAGGACGGCTCACCCGGCGCGCCGGAGAGGGTTGCCGTGCCCGAGCCGCCGCTGCCGGTTTGGGCTCCTTCGGACGCGGGTCGCTTGCGGGATGCGTCGCCGTGGCTGGCGCGTGAACTCTTGCCTGCGGAGGTTTTGCAGGATGCCGAAGGCCTTTTTGTCGTGGAGGGCTTGGTCCGGGGCGCCGAGGATGAGGATGGGTTTTTCCGGACATTGGGAACGGAGGAAACCGGATTTTATCAGCGCGGCGGTTGGGTTGGCGGTTTGCTGGATCCTCGAGGTCTCTTGGAGGAGGCGGTCCGAACGGGCCTCAGACGAAGGCTGGAAGAATGGAGTGGAAGGACAGCACACGGGCTGGGGCTGGTGGTTCTCGATCAGGGGGAGATCCTTCCCGGTTCCGAGGAGTGGAAGCGTATCTGGAAACCGGCCTTCGCTTCCCGCCCTTCGGTCGTAGCGATCTATTCCTTGGATAGTCCGGGCCTTAGCCGCCTGTTGTTGTTGAACGCGCGCGCCGGGAGTCTGGCTGCCGTGGACCTGATCGGCCTGCGCGCGGCGGCTCTCGGGGCGGCCCGGCAGCGAGGCAGCCGGGTGGGAGGCATCGAGGGCTTCGTGGAGGAGTTGGGACGAGGCTTGCACGCTTGGGAAATCGACAGGACGGAGCGACGGCTGGCGGCGCGGTCCGAAGCGGCTGAGCGCTTGGCCCGGTTGGGCGGCGCCTGGCCGCAATGGGCGGTGTGGATTCTGTTGGCCGCTGTCGGCCTAACTGGGATTCTCCTGGCGATCTACCGGGGCTGCACCCCCGGGAGATGGCGCGCGCTCCGCGGCCTGGAAGGGGTGAATCCGGCGGCCCAGCGCTTTGGAGGACTGCATGCGGGAGGAGCGGGCGCCCAATTGAGATTCAACTCCAAAGAGGCCCGGCCGTCCAAAGCTGGAGAACCCGTTTGAATGGCCTCCGGATAGAGGCCCCACCGCGAGACAGCCCTTTCGACGCCGGCGGGGACCCCGCCTATCGCGGCAAATGGCCTCGCGCCAGCTTCCCATTGGGGGAGACGTCAGTCTCCTGTGACCACACGCACCCGCCAGTGGCCGCCGCCTTCCTGGATCCGGCCCGGCCCCGAGTCTTCGTAACGAAGGGTTTCGCCGGTGCCCGCGAGAGGTGAATCTGTGATGGTTTGCCAGGAGGACGGTTCCATTCCCGGTGAGAACTGGACATCGTAGAGGATCCCAGTCTTCGACGGCCATTCTAGGTAAATCGAGTCTTCCATTGGACCTGCGGCGGTGATTCGCAGATAGTCGGAGGGATCATTGGGATCGGTTCCGGCGAGCAGTTCCTGATCGTTGTTCATTCCGTCGCCATCCTGGTCGCCAGACTGCACCATTTCTCCGAAGCCGCCCGGACTTCCGCCCACGGCGCCGCTCCGCCGCCAATTGGAGGGATCGTTGATGGATCCGGCGGCGTCGAGAATCTCGAGGGAATATCCTTCACCATCGGCTTCTTCAGGCCAGTATCCGCTGTCCGAATAAGTAATACTGAAAACGAGGGAATCGTTGGCGTCGACGAGAGTGACGGTTTCTCCGGCGTTGTTGAGCTGCCCGTCATAACCGCCGGCGGCAAGGGCGACAGGGAGATTGGGGTGGAGGGCGCGGAAGGCGGCTGGATCCTTGGCCAAAACGATAAACGCTCCTGGCTCCACGGATTCTTCGGTGAAGGTGTAGTCGATGCCGTCGACGAAGCGCATCCCCGCGAGATCGATGGCGCCGGCGCCGATATTGACAAGTTCCAACCACTCATAAAGCGGTCCTTCGGGCGGGTTGTACATCAACTCTGAGAGACGAAGATGGTGCTGGACGGGTGAGACGGCGGCGGTGTCGACGAGCATGGCGTAGTCGAAAGCCACGCGGACGCTTTTCCTCTGCTGGGTGGCGGTGAAGACGCCGATTCGTTCCCCGAAAGTTTCGCCATTGATGCTGCGCGTATGCAGTTCGTTCCAGAACTGGCCGGTTCGGTATTCGAAGCGCAGGAGGCTCCCTTCGCGACGGACGCGGACGGTGGCGGAACCCGAGGGCCAAGGCAGGGAGGCGAGGGATTGCGGTGTGGCCAGGCCCGGCGCCAAGCGGAGGACGGCGAGGTCGGATCCGTTTTGCATGCCGAGGGCGTAGCGGTTGAGCTGTCCGCCTTCGGAGAGGTCAAGCAGAATGCCGGTTTGGAACGTGCCCATGACAGTCGTGACCAATCGCAAGTCGGCGTGGAAAGACCAGTTAGACTCGGCCGGCAGTTCGCGGTAGATCCAGGGATGCGTATGCAATTCCAGAGTCAGGGGCCGGGCTACGTCACCGAGGATCTGGATGGTCAGATTACCCTCCTGATCGGCGAGATCGTAAAAAGTGGATTGGTAGCTGCTGGATTTCGCTTCCACGTTGTCGGCGGCCCAGAAGGGATCTAGAGCGGATTGGCCGAAGTCGCTGAATCCGTTCAGACCATAAACCGAGGCTTCGAGCACCTGACTCGAGGTGTTCCCGGTCGCGTTCATGGCCGTAACTTGGATTTGATAGAGTCCGGGCCGGGCGAAGGCGATCCGGGCCGAGCCATCGTCCAGCACTTCAATGGCATCAACGCCGGGCGAAAGCGGCTCGAAATCGAAGGTGAGCGTTCCGTTCCCGGGATCCTCTGGATCGTAGGAAAGGCCAGGGTCGATGAGGAGACGCTGTTCGACGCCCACGTTGAGGGAGGCGGGGGTGGTTTCGAGGAGAATGACCGGCGCGCTCGGCGTGGTTTTGGTCACGGAGATGCGGTCTTCTCGCGGACTGAAGATCGATCCTTGGACTGCTCCAAAGCGATCTCGAGCCCTGAGAACCAGTTCGGAGCGGCCCTGCGGGAGAACGATGTTCGAAAGGCGCCAAGTCACCGTGGTGAGCCACTCCAGGACGGCTTCGGGGTGTCCGGGAATGAAAATATCGTAGATTTCCGGCGGCGCGCTGCCTTCCAAGGCGATCGAGTCATCTTCGGTTTCGAAGTCGGCTCCTCCGTTGATGGTGATCAGAAAGCTGGTGGCCCGGTCGGCCGTGCGTCTGATCTCGTTTTGGGCTGGACTCCTGCGGCCCGAGTCCCAGGAAGTGTATTTAGCGACATCGACAGGGTAGTCGGGTGAGGCGTCTTCTTCGGCTTGAAACCAGGCTTCCAGACGGGGAGAACCGCTGGTCCAGCGGTTGAGCAATTCCTCCAGGTAATAGTTGTAGAGCCGCCGGACGTAGGGTTTTTGCTGCCATTGCACGAAGGCGCCGAAACCCTGGAGAAACATCTCGCCGGTGCTTTGAAAGGCGAGATCGCTGTCCCAATGGACGAAGAAAAAGCGGCCGTCCTCGGGGCTTCGATAAAAGAAGCCGTTCTTGCCGCGGCGCAAGCTGAAGGTATCCCAGTCGCCGATATACCCGCGGACAGCCATGTTCGCGGCCATCAACTCGGTATGGACGAGGCGCTCGATCTGCTCCTGAGTGTAGTTGTTGGCGCCGGTAATCTCGAAGAGATTGATCAGGGCGGAGAAATCGTAGTCCGTCTCCCGCGAACGGAGCATCCATTCGGTGTGGTAGCGGCCGGCTTGATCGCTGCCCTTGTAAAGCCAGGAGGCGTCGCGGGGGGTTCTCTGGTTGTTGACGTCGTCGCCGAACCACCATTCATCATCGATCCGGTACATTTCGCCGCGGTTGCCCTCGTCGAAATAGCGCACGAACATCTTGTCGGGAGGCTCGACTTCCTCGCGCATCTGCGGCGCGCCGTCATTGCCGATGATCCAGAAGAACTCGTTGTGATTGACGGGATGATTGAGCAGATAGAGCCAATAGCGGGTGAGGCGGTCGTTGTGTCTTCGGCCGGCGGCGGGGTCCTGGTCGTAGGTTTGCTTGATGCGTCCGCGCCAGGCTCGCGACTTGGGCATCTTGTACTTGCCTTTAAGAAAGGCATCGGCGCGTTCGCCGGTATGCCAGGGGCTGCCCGCGGACCGGAATTCACCTCCGTAAATGACGTCGGACTCGTTCATGATGATGGTGGCGGGAAAGTACTGATTGGAGGAGCGGGGGTACTTATTGCCGTAGCGATTGCCGCTTCCGGAGAAGCCGTCGCGGAACGCATTGACGAAGTAACGGGAGGTGATGAGCCGGGTGGTCCGCAGATGCCTGACGATGGGCTGATCGTCGACGACGTAAAAGGCGGGCCGGTCTTTTCCGGCGGCCGGAAGAAGGGAGACGGGTCCGCCCTCCGCTTGAGCTTCGATGAAGAACTGCACGATCTGCCCGTCGCGCTTCATATCAGTGATGAGTGCGGTGTAAATGCCGTCGCCAGCCACGGCGTCTCCGGCCGTTGTTCCATCGTCGTACATCGGAGTCCGCTGCCGGGGATTGAAGATGCCGCCGAGACTTCCGGGGGGTTGGGCGTCGCTATCGGCAATGTAGACGCAATCGACTCTCTCGAGCGGCTCGATGGAGAGGATGCGGGCCGTGACGCTGACATTGTCCGAAGAGCGGGGCACGACGGGGTGATGCTGGAGGTTGTCGATCTGAACTGGAGGTTGGGATTGGGCCACCGAGTTTTCGGCTCCCGGCGTCCCGAGATTAAGGGGAACATCGAGGAGGAACTCGTGCGTCCACTTGTGATCCCAAGTCTGAGCGATCAGCCGGGGCCGGCCCATGACCCAACGCCCCTGGAAACTGAGCGTGAGAGGGGTGTCGTTGGCGACGGTTTCCATATCAATCTCGACGCGATTGGCCTTGTTGTCTCCGCGTCCTGAAGAAATGAGGCGCAAGATAGAGCCCTCGAGGCGGCTCTCCGCGTGGGTGCCTTGCGCCACCCAGCCGGGGCCGCTGCGGTTGTCTGCCGACATCTGGTCCGGACCTTCGAGAATATTGCGAGCGTCCGGATTGAAGATGCTTCGGGGCCGGTGAAAGGTCAGTTGGTCGAGTTCGAGATGACCATCGCCGACGAGGTGGAGATGCAGTTCCTGGTCGCTGGCGGTCATCGCCGTGGTGAAATTTTCGAACGTGGTGGTTTGCGAGTATTCTTTGAAGTGCGCCTTAGCGGTTTCGTCGCTGTCGCGCCAGGCGGATGCGCGGTTGTTGTCCAGAGCAGGGTGCAGCAGTTCCATGCTAGAACCTAAACCGTCGGCCAAGAGCGGCCAGTCGCCTCCTACGCCGTAATCCACGATGTCGGCGAGGTTGCCGTTGGAATCGTGCAGACGAACGGTTTCACCGGAGTTGCTGAGGCGACCTTGGAAATCTCCCAGCACTTCGATGCCGGGATAAGCGGATTGCATCCAGGCGGCATCCAGGGCGACGACAAGATAGGCTCCCGGGTCGAGCCGGGTTCCGGCCGGGAAAGCGAATTCCATGGCCTCGACAAACTGCCATCCGGAGAGATCGACAGCTTGCTCGCCGCGATTGTAGATCTCGACGTATTCACCCTGCGAGTTGGCCAGGTGGTCGTACATGATCTCGGTAATGACCACGTCATTCTCGATGGGAGGCGAGTTGGCTTCGCCTCGGGAGCTGTCCGCGCTGCGGTACCATTCGTCGCTTCCGGCGGGCCAGGTCTGATAACTGTAGGCCGCTAGAATGTTGGGCTGCCGCTGGATGGACGCCACGGCTCCGTTGGGATCGAGGAGAATGACTGTCGCCGCCCCGCCGGTGACTTCGGCCCCGAGGTCAATCACGGAATAGCCTCCCGCGGGAACGAGACCTGAAAGGGACGTGCCTTCCTCAAATGCGAAGTTGAGCACAATACTCCACCCGGTAAGGTCGAGGGCGCCTTCACTCCGGTTGAACAATTCTACCCAGGCGAGTTTGCCCTCCGAATCGAAGGACAGTTCGCTGAGCTGGATTGGGGCTGGAGCAGGTTCCGGCTCCAACTCTCCGGGACTTCCGCCGGGAGAGGCGCTGGCGCGCCAGTTGTGCCAATCGTCGATATGGAAATTGGGATGGATGACGTGGATGGAGTGACCGGCCCCATCGGCGGCGAGAGGCCAGGGGCGGCGGTCGTTGTAATTCACGCTACAGACCAAGCCTCCTGTAGCGTCTCTCAGGGTCAGGCGTTCGCCGGCATTGTTGAGTTTGCTTTCTCCCCAAGATGCCCAGACCCGTGTGGCGGCGGGCACGGTGTAGGCGCTGCGCAGTTCCGCTTCGGTCGCCGAAGTAAGAAGGATGGTTTCGTAGGCCCGAAGAAAACTCCTCTGGGGATCGCCTGCGGAGAATGCGGGAAAGGTGTAGGTGATGCCATCCGAGAAGGTCCACTCCGCGATGTCCAGGGGAGTGGCGGAATTGTTGGTGATCTCGATGAACTCAGGCAGATCGCCAGGAGGATTGTACATGATCTCGGAGAAGATCACGTCCTGGGCATGGCTGACGCCGCCTGCGAGGGTAATCAAGAATAGGGGGAACCAGCGCATTTGCATGGCGGTGAGTCGTGGGGAGAGGGGGTTGAGAACAGGGGGTGGGAACAGGGGTGAGTTTTTGAGTGGCCGAAGGTTACGGGAAGGCCCATCGCTACGTCAAACCTTCCGTTACAGTTCCGTCACTCCAGTCTAATCTAGCACCAAGAGCGGGGAAGGCCAACGATGGAATGATCTATTGAGAATTGGGAAAAGGAGTCTTCGGTGGTGGATGATTGTGCGATCGCTGTCCAGCTCCGAGCCGTTCCGTACCCGCGACGGGTCGCTGATTCGGAGCATCTTGGACCGGAGCAACGCGCCGGTGGAGAACCAGAGCCTCGCGGAAGCTTGCCTCGAAGCGGGAGGAGCGACGGTGCGTCATTATCACCGGCTTTCCGAGGAGTTCTACTTCGTCTTGGAGGGCGAAGGGTGTATGGAGGTCGATGGAGAGCAGCGGGAACTGGCCGTTGGGGACTGTGTGCTGATTCCCCCACGGAGTTGGCATCAGATCCAAGCGCGGACGAGGCTGCGATTCTTGTGTTGTTGCGCGCCGCCCTACGCCCATGAGGATACCTACTTTGGGTGAATCAGCGGAAGTTCGATCACGGGGCCTTGGCGGCGTTGTGCGCCCGGCCGGCTTCCCGGATCTCGGCGGCGATTGTCAGAGCGGCTTCTGGCCTGGCGACTTCCTCGAGGCGGCGGCGCCAGCCATGCCATGTCATCATCCCTGGCTCCTGCAGCAGATGTTCCACCATTTTCGCCACTGAGGAGGGGTCGGAAAGGACGGCGCCGAGGATTTCTTTCTCGACCCGTTCGGCGTTGCCTTCCTCTTGTCCCGGGACGACGTAGTTGAGGAGAAGCGGACAGCGGGCGGCGATGGCCTCGTTGACGGTCGCGCCTCCGGCCTTGGTGACGACCAAGTGATGGCTGCAAAGAAGTTGCGGCATCTGATCCGTCCATCCCAAGACTTCGATGCCGGGCAGATTGGCGGTGATATCGCGTATGACCCGTCCGAGGGTCTGCTCATGGCGACCGAGAACAATCGTGAGGGTGAAAGGGATCGCGGCTCTGACCTCCAAGAGTCGCCCCAGGGTGGCTGCGACGTGGTTCCGGCTGGTAGCCGGCAGATAGAGCAACCGCGCCGGCCTTGTTTCCCCATCCGGCGCCGGGGCCGGAGCCAGTTCGGTAAAGACGGGGTGGACTGGGAAGCCGGTGACGGAGAGCCGATCCGCGGATATGCCCCGGCTGAGTATGACTTCTGCGGTGTGCTGGTCGGCGACGCAGATGCGATCGCCTGGATGGCGCAGCCACAATGAGTGGATCGAGATCGAGTCGGTGAGCACGGTGAGGAGCGGAAAACCGGGCCCCCCGGGCCGCTTGCGCGCTTTGTGGATGAGGTCGTGGTAAAAGGGGTGAGTGCAGGCTACCGCGGCGGGGTCGAGGACGGCGAGGCGGCGGAGCAGGATGTCGACGAGTTCTCTGGAACGAAACGGGCTTCCGGGCGTCGAACCGCCGAGCCGGTAGATCCACTTCCACAACGCTGGAAGCCGCGTAATTGCGTATTCGTAACCC
>DATKCT010000176.1:0-11323 GCA_035513055.1 Verrucomicrobiales bacterium
GAGGTGATGGACGGCGACCAGACGTGTCCGGAATGCGGGAAACCAGTTGGGAGATACGTCTCTTGTGGATTGTGCCCGCAATGCATGCTGGAGGGGGTGATGGCGGAAGATGAAGCTTTCGGCGACGGAGCGCCGACGGAAGAATTGGATTCTCAGGCTGGCGGCACGACCGGACCGGAGGAAGTTCTGGGCCAAACGATCGGACCCTACCGGATTCTGAGTCCGCTCGGGCGGGGTGGATTCGGAGAGGTTTACATGGCCGAGCAGCGCAGGCCGGTGCGCAGGAAAGTGGCGCTCAAAGTGCTCAAGCGGGGGATGGACACCCGGCAGGTGGTTGCGAGGTTCGAGGCGGAGCGACAGGTCCTGGCGCTCATGAACCATCCAAACATCGCCAAGGTCTACGATGCGGGTGAAACTGCGGACGGCCGGCCCTTTTTTGTGATGGAGCTGGTCGATGGCGAACTGGTGACTCACAGTGTGCGCAAGCGCGGTCTGCCGGCTCTGGAGATCTTGCGCATCTTCCGAGAGGTGTGTTTTGCCGTAGAGCATGCCCACCAGAGAGGCGTGATCCATCGCGACTTAAAACCATCGAATGTTCTGGTGACGACGGTGGACGGAACCTTGCGGCCGAAGGTCATCGATTTCGGAATCGCCAAGGCAACGGAAGGGTTTCTCACCGAGGGAACATTGCATACCGGGCCGTTTCAACTGTTGGGAACGTTGGAATACATGAGCCCGGAGCAGGTTGACCTGGGGGGTCTGCAAGTCGATACGCGCTCGGATGTCTATGCCCTCGGAGTTCTCCTCTACGAACTCCTCACCGGCACGACGCCCCTGAAACGAGAGGAACTCTTGCGGATGACTCAGGACGAGTCGATCCGCTGCATCCGTGAAGAAGTGCCCGAGTCTCCGCGGATGCGATTGCGGAGCCTGGACCGGAGAAAGTCCTTTCCCCTAACCGGCGCGGGTACGTTCCATGGGGGAATAGGATCCGTGCGACGCCGCATGTCCTCCGATCTCGATTGGATCGTGATGAAAGCGCTGGAGAAGGAACCGCATCGGCGCTACCAATCCGTGGCGGAGTTGGGTGAGGATGTGGACCGGTATCTGTCTGGGCGTCCAGTGGAAGCTCGCGCTCCGAGCCGCATCTACCGGCTCCAAAAATGGGTTCGGCGAAACCGTGGGGTGTTCGCTGGAGTCTCAGCGGTGATTCTCCTGGGACTCCTCGCGGGAGCCGGACTGTTGGTGAACACCGCTGGGTCTTACCGAGACCGGCTGATCTTGGCGGAAGCAGCTCAACTACCGGTTGTGGTGGAACAGGGAAAGAAATTCCTCTGGCTGCCTTTGTTGCGAGACCAGCTTGCGAAGACCGCCGGCGATCCCGGTGCAACTCCGCAGGCGCGGATGCGTGCGGCATGGGCGCTTCTTGAGGAGGAGCCGCGGTGGGCGTCGCTGCTGGCCGATTACATCTTGTCGGCGGACCTCGACGAGGTGCGGGTGTTGCGCCCTCTGGTTAGCATTCATCGGCAAGCGTTCCTGGAGAGCGCCTTGAAAGCTCTTTCCGAAATGCCCGGCGAAGCGCAGTGGCTCGGGGAGTCGTTGGAAGAGAGCCGGCTCCGGTCGGCCCGAATTCTCCGGGCTGCCGCGGTATTGGCCCTTGCCGATTCTGGAAACCGGGCCTGGGAGGAATCCGCGAAGCCGGTGGCGGAAGCCTTGTGCGCAGTCAACACCTCGGAACTCGGAGAATGGTCGCGCTGGCTGGCTCCCGCACGGGCTTTCTTGGACTCGAGCTTGCGGTCCTTGTTTCTGCAAAGGGATCGCCCGCTTTCTAGCAACGCCGCGGCTGTGGCTCTGGCGACGTTTCAGGGGGACGACTTGGCGTCGAAGTTTGATCTCGTCCGCGCTGCCTCGCCCTCTCAACTGACCCCGGCCTTGATCGAGAGTTTGGCTGGTCATGGCGATGCCGCGATCGAGTTTCTCCGCCGTGATCTCGAATCACGGCGTTTCGCGTCCTTCGAGGATGAAGGGGAGCGGGAGTCTGTGGCGCGGGAGCAGGCGAACTCCGGGCTCGCGCTCATTCTATGCGGACGCGGGGATTTGGTGTGGGATGCATTGGGGCGAGCGGATGCTGGAGGCGACGACGGCGTGCAGACTCATTTGATCCATGGACTGGCGGCAGGCGGAGTCGATCCCCGCGAGGTATTGCGGGCGGTCCAGAGGGCCAATCCTCGGGCGTTGCGGGCGTTGCTGATCGCTTTGGGCGAATTCAATGAAACGGAGTTGCCGGTGGAGCGGCGGGCCCGGCTTCAGCCGCAACTGGAACAGTGGGCCGTCCACCCGGATCCAGGAGTGCATTCGACCGCCCTTTGGCTGGCCCGGGAGTGGAAGTTAACCTTGAGCCTCCCCGAAAGGAGTTCCGGCGCAGACAATCCCAATCCCGGGTGGATTCGGAACGGATTGGGTCAAGATCTGTTGACCGTGCGCGCTCCGGCGATTCTGCGAACTGGGACGGGGCGGGGAGACGCGCCCGGCGAAATGGCCGGCATGCGCATTGAACACGACTTTGCCATCGGCATGTTAGAAGTGACGGAAGGGGAGTTCGACCGGTTTCTGGAAGAGTTTTCCGGCCGATTGGCCTGGGCCCTCGATCCCGGCGAGCGCCGCCTGAATCGCGAAGGGAGCGAATCCAGCGCCTCCCGGATTGTGGATTCGGAGGCGCAGGCGTTCTGCATTTGGTTGAGCGAACGGGAGGGATTGGATCCGGCCCAGCAATGTTACGAGGTGAGCGAGGATTTAGGTTCCGTCAGAGTTCGCGGCGATCTGACCCGGCTTACGGGATACCGGCTGCCCTTGGAGATCGAGTGGGAGTATGCCTGCCGGGCGGGAGCGGTCACGCCGCGCGCCTTTGGATCCTGCCGGGACCGGCTGCCCGCCTACGAGGTGTACGGCCTCAACTCCGGCGGCGTGTGCTGGGCTCCCGGAAGGTTGCGCCCTAACCAATTTGGAATGTTCGATATGCTCGGCAATGTCGCGGAATGGTGCCATGCGGGCGAACAAGGAGGGATGTGGATCCGCGGGGCTTCGTTTCTTGCCGCGCTCGAATCCGTTGTGGAGGTCAGCACGCGCAGCCAGCACACCGGCAACGTGGGCGTGCCCGTGGTTGGTTTCCGGATCGCCCGTACCCTGGAGCGATGACTGGATCCTCGGCGCGCTCCACTTTTTGAGAAGCGGCGGCTTGACGAAGAGCTTCGAGAGGTTATTTTAGTTCTATGAGCGCTTCGTCCACCAGCAGCAGCGACTGTCCGTCCTCCGTGGGTTATTGCGTGTTCACGTGGAATGCGGCGCTCTCGATGTGGCAGGTCACCAATCGCTGCAGTCAGGGGGCGTCGGAACCGGCCGGTCCACGCGGAGTCGGTGGCACGTCGATGATCCTCGGCCGCTTCAATGGGCACCGCCTTGTCTATTGCTGCGAGGGATCTTCCAGCAGCGGATCATCCTGACCCGCGCGTGGAACGTATCCGCTCAGGCGAGCAAGCGGAACAAGTACTGCAGTTCTGACTCGACGTCCGCCGAGTCGTCCACGGTGTGCGAGATTTCCTCGCGAATGAGTTCGCGGAATCGCTTGCGCAGCCGGAAAGCAGCCACTTTGACGGAGCCTTCCGTAAGATTGACCCGGCGGGCCACCTCGGCGTAGGGAACGGCTTGCGCTTCGCCGAGCAGACAATCCTCGAGCGCTTCGAAGAGCTTGCTGCGATTGAGCCGGGCGTATTCCACAGCGATCCGCCCGTGGGCTTCGTCGAGAATCGCCAAGGCCCAGCGCCGTTCAAAGAGGTGTTCGGGTGTCACCGACTCCGCCGGTTCAAGAGCATAACGATGCTCAGCCGCGGCGGCTTCGATGGACACAGGAAGGGATCCGCCACCGCGCTTCTGCGCGCTTCGTTTGCGCCAGTCTTCCGTAATCAGGCGGCTCACCGACGTCAGCAGATAGGAACGTAACCGGCCCTTGGACCGGTCCACGGCAACGAGAGAATCGTGGGCCAGCAGTCTCCGGAAAAATTCCTGCGTAAAATCCTCCGCATCAGCCGGCCTATAGCCCTTGCGGCGGACGAAGGCGTAAATGGGATACCAATAGATGCGGCACAACTCGGAAAGCGCCCGAAAGCGGGTCGTCTCCGAGTCTTCCTGCATTTCCAGGAGCAGGGTCCAGCGGGTTGGAGGGAACGCTTGCGGACCCTCCTGTGTGGCGAATCCGGGATCGGGTTGACCTTCCTGATCCTCCATCGTTCAAGGTGGGCGATATCGCGGGGCCGCGCAATGAAGAACTGGGATGAAGCGGTGCGGGCCCGAAGGCGGAGTTCCAAACCGGAATGGGACACGATGGCAGCACTTCGGAGTTCAGCGTTTACACGGAGCTGAAGCTGGAGAAGCGCCTTGGCAGCAGTTTCCGGGATTGCCGCGTTCCCTTGAAAGCCCTGGGCGCCCTCCTCCACAGGCAGCCTTGTAGGGCCTGTCGATTCCTTGCGTGATGCCGCGCGACACGCATTGCCGCCGACCATCGCGGAGCGATGGCGGCGCCTAGCCGGGGGTTGGCCCCGCGAATGCGCGAATGCGGCGCGAATATGGCGAAACCTGGGCTTAAGGCCCGAGCGGGAATCGTGAGAGTATAGCTGCAACCGGGAGCGTCGCGGTCCCGGATCGATTGTGTTGCGAACACGCCGTTCACCATGATTCGGGTGCACGATGTTTCGATGGGCGGAAGAGGCCGCAGGGCCTTTCTGCGCATCGGCAGTTTGGGTCTGGCAGGATTGAGTCTCGGCGATCTGACGGCGGCGCGCAACGCTCTGGCGGCGGCGGGCTATCCCGTGCAGGACCGTTCGGTTGTGTTTGTCTTCATGCACGGGGGACCATCCCAGATCGAGACTTTTGATCCGAAAATGGATGCCCCGGCGGAAGTGCGCAGTGTGACCGGGGAAGTGCGAACGGCGATTCCTGGTCTCACCTACGGGGGAACCTTTCAGCGCTTGGCGAAACGGGCGCACCGGACAGCCGTGGTTCGCTCTTTCGTGACCGGAGACGGCAATCACGACATCAAGCCCGTCGTGGGCAAGAATTCGCTTGGGGCCAATCTCGGTTCGCTCTATGCGCGGGTGGCGGGGACGAATCGAATCCCGGGCGGTATGCCATCCAACGTGGCCTTGTTTCCGAGGGCTGTGGACGCGGAGGCGCAACCGGCCGAAATGAGCTTCGGCCGCTTTGATGCGCCGGGACCGTTGGGCGCGGCTTATGCCCCCTTTGTCCCCGGAGCCGGCGGCGGCATGCAGGAAGACTTGGAGTTGCGGATCCCCCGGTCGCGCTTGGACGACCGGCGAGGGTTGCTCGAGCGCTTCGATGGATTTCGGCGGGCATGGGAGGGCTCGGGGGTATTGGATGGAATCAGCGGATTTCGCGCCCAGGCCCTCGATGCGATTTTGGGTGGAGTGGCGGACGCTTTCGATCTTTCTCAGGAGGATCCGAGGACGTTAGCCCGGTACGACACGTCTCCGCTCGTGCGGCCGGAGGCCATCGACCGGAAGTGGAACAATCACCAGAACTACCGCGACCACTCTCAAACTTTGGGCAAGCTCCTGCTTCTGGCGCGGCGTATGTGCGAGCGGGGCTGCGGGTTTGTGACCGTGACGACAAATTTCGTATGGGACATGCACGCCGACGTCAACAACGCGACCATGGCCGAAGGAATGGGGTACGTCGGAACGCCTTTCGATCATGCCGTCGCGGCATTCCTGGATGATGTCGCGGAACGGGGCCTGAGCGACCGGATCCTCTTGGTGGCCTGTGGGGAGATGGGTCGCACGCCGCGGATCAACGAGCATGGCGGGCGGGATCATTGGGGCCGCCTCGCTCCCTTGTTGCTCGCGGGCGGAGGCTTGCGCATGGGTCAAGTCATTGGGGAATCGTCGAGAGACGCGGGAGAACCGGCCGCCGATCCAGTGACGATCGACAATCTTACCGCGACGATTCTCCACACGCTCTTGGACCCGGGGGAAGTCCGGTTGATGGACAATCTTCCGCGCGACCTGGTCCGCTTGATCAGTTCGGGCGAGCCGATCCGCCAATTGATTTGAGCGGGGGACGGCAGACGCGCATTTCTCAAGGCTGGAATCGCCAATCCACACGGCCGCCGTAAGCGAACGTTTCGTGGACGAGATCGTAGAGGCCGGTGTCGTAGTCCTTCAAGAGTTCACGGGTAACTATGGGATGCGCGGCATCGGCTGGCGCGGCGTCCTGGCCTTTGGCGTCGAAATAAGCGAGAACGCCCGCGACCCAATAGGCTTCGGGGTCGTGGATCGCGGAGGTTCCGGTCCATCGGCCTAGCTGCAAGGCTTCATCGCGGAGAAGGCGTAGGCGCTGATCGAATCGTTCGTCGAGCCGTTGCACCCGAAGCTCGTACTGTTGCCAGAGTCGGCGAGGGCGATTCTCCCAGTCCGGATCCACGGGGCGGGTCCCGGCGACGCGATGAATGGCGCGGGCGAAGACGCTGACGACATGATTGTCTCCGTTGCCGGGGAGACGAGGATCGGCAGTCAGGTTTTCTTCGGCGGCCGCCAGCAGCTTTGTCTCGGAAGAATAATCCAAGGTCCGCGCAAGCAAGTCCACCGCAGAAGGGTCCGCAAGGGACTGCAGTTCGGGCAGATCCGCCAGGGACTCGTCGCGGCCCAAAACGACTAATCTTACATGCTCCGAGATAAGAGCCTTGAGGATGTCGTGGCGGTAGGCGAAGAGCTTGCGGATGATAGCGTTGGCCTTCAAGAGGGCTTCATCGGAAGCGCCGCGGCCGGTCACGGTGAATTCGCGGGCCCAGGTGAACTTGGTGTGCCAGGGATGCAAGGCGAAGCGCTCTGGCGGGGTGGTGACATTGGGCAGCTCTTGGACGTAGCGATAGCGCCAATCCTGCGCTGGCGCGAGGCGGAAGACGCCGCGCACGAGTTCATAGCCGGCCGGATCGTAGACCGCGAGCTGTTCACGTGTCCCGACAGGACCGTGGTTCCAGTTATTGACCCGGTTGCAATCGAAGTAAGACTGGCAAATCTCGGCCCAGTATTCGCCGGGGTTGGAAGCGGTGTAGGCGTTCTTCCACAAGCCTTGATCCATGGCTCCCCGGTAGGCGGCGTTCCTCTGTTCATTCCAATCCGGATCGAGGGAACGGAGAGCCCCGTCGATGGTGTGACAGAACTCATGGACGCCAATGCTCTCGTCGTCGTAGCGGTCGAGCGGCAAGCTGAGGAGGTTTTCCTCTCCAAAACTGGTCGGCTTTCCGCCGGTTCCACGAACGCGCTCATTTTGATAGTCCGGATTCGGATGGTCCCGGTATTCCGGCATATCGGTGTAGACCTGATCCTTTCCGATGATGATGAGGTAGTTGCCGTCAGCGACGATGGCTTGGAGAATATCGGGACGGCCGGCGAGCATGCGAGTGACGATCTCGTGGGTGCGTTGCAATGCGAGATCGTCGACCTCCGCGGCGGCGGCGACGGGCAGTCCTTGAATGTCGATGTGTTTCTGATAAAAGGCCCGGGCGGCTTCGCGATCCCGTTCGCGGACGCGTTCGAAGAAGGAATCCGGCGGCGCGGCGACTTGGGCCTGCGAAACTCCTTCGGCAAGGATGCCCGCCGCAGTGAGAAGGAGAATGAGCAGCGAGAATGGGGAAGCAGGCATGGCGGTGATCATGGGGAAGCCATCAGCGGAACTGGTGTTGTCAGGGATCAGGATTCCCCGTCAGTCGCGGACGTCGCCGTTTCTCCGGCGGGCGCGTTGCGGTCGGGCGGCTCCCGGCCCAGCAGCCGCCGGACGAAGAAGTCCTGCATGCGTCGCTGTCCATAACCGCCGCCCATACCGTGGCCGCCGTTGGGGATGACCAGTAGGTCGAAGTCTTTGCCCGCCCGAATAAGCGCTTCGGCGAAGCGCATCGTCGACTCAGGAGGGACATTGTTATCCATCTCGCCGACGATCAGGAAAAGGTTGCCGCGCAAACGGTGGGCGTTGTCGATGTTCGAGGATTCGCTGTATTGGGGACCCACGGGATATCCCATCCACTGCTCGTTCCAGGAGGCCTTGTCCATGCGATTGTCGTGACAGCCGCAGGAAGCCACAGCCGCCTTGTAGAAATCCGGGTGAAAAAGGACCGCGGCGGCGGCGTTCTGGCCTCCGGCGGAGTTGCCGTAGATTCCGACGCGGGAGAGATCCATCTGTGGGAATTTGACGGCTGCAGCTTGCATCCAGAGGATGCGGTCCTCGAACCCGCCGTCCTTGAGATTATGCCAGCAGACATCGTGGAAGGCCTTGGAACGATTGGCGGTGCCCATCCCATCGATCTTGACGACGATGAACCCGAGTCCGGTCAACGATTCGTAACGCGTTTGCGCGCTGAAGGATTTAGGCACGAAAGAACTTTGCGGGCCGGCGTAAATGTCTTCGATAACGGGGTAGGAAGCCGCTGGATCAAAGCCGGGAGGCAGGCAGACAATGCCCCAGATATCGGTGGTCCCGTCGCGACCTTTGGCCACGAACACTTCCGGGGCTTTCCACCCCGTGGACTCCAGTCCGCTGGTGTCGGCTTCTTCCAGGCGGCAGAGAAGGGCGCCGTCGGAAGCGCGGCGCAGCTCGGTGACGGGGGCCAGATCCACGCGCGACCAAGTGGCGATGAGGTGCTTGCGGCCGGGAGACCAGGTGATCGTATGATTTCCATTCCCGCTGGTGAGCCAGGTGAGATTGCCGCCGTCGAAATCCACGCGTCCATGATGAATCAGATAGGGGTCCTGTCCGGGATACACACCGCTGGCGCTGAACCAGATTTGGCGGGCCTCTTCGTCGACGCGTTCAATTCCGCGCAAGACCCACTCTCCCGAAGTGACCTGCTGCAGCTCTGCTTCGCCGTCGGGATCGAGACGGTAAAGATGCCGCCATCCGCTGCGTTCCGACACATAGAGAATCTCGTTGGTTTCGCTGAGCCACGTGACGATTTGCAGATTGAGGTTCTCTGTGTGGGCGGTCCAAATGAAGGTATCGCTGTGTTCGTCGATGAGGCAGCGGGTTTCTCCTGTTCGGGCATCGGCTTCGATGACGCGAAGCCGCTGATGACCACGGTCGGTCTGGAGCCAGGTGAAGCGCCGGCTGTCGGAGTTCCAGTGCAGTTGCGGGCGAAGCCATTCGTGTTCGAAGGGATCGACCTCGAGTTTCAAGCTTCGCTTCTCTGCGACATGGAAGAGATGAAGTTGGTATGTGGGAAACTTGTCTCCGGGAAGCGCATAGGGGCGGGATTGAAACTGGGCCCGTCCTCCGCCTGGCGGAGCCGATTGCAGGAGATAGACCTCCTTGCGTTCGCCGGGTTGGATGCGAAAGGCAGTCAAGGTGTTGGAATCAGGACCCCAATCCGACAGGCCGTAGGGTTGATCCTCCGTTCCGTCGCTGCTCAATGCGACATCCTCGGCGCCGGATTCGGCGCGGAGGTGGACGTTGTGATCCTTCAGGTAGGCCGTCCATTGCCCGTCGGGAGAAGCTTCAGAGTTCGCGCGGGTGGAACGTGAGCCCCCTCTTCCTTGCCTGCGTCTGCCGCGAAAGTTCTCCTCGCGCCGATCCTCGTCCGGAAAGGCGATCTCTTCATCAGTCCGGGCGCAGCGATCCGACGCGGGATCATAGATCCAAGTCGCGCTATCGAGGAGGAAGGCGATGGACTCGCCGTCGCCGGGAAAGGCGATGGCGTCGAAGGGGAGCCGATCCGCAACGTAGCCGGCTGCGGCGGCGGCGGATAAGGCCGCGGCCAGACCGGCGTGATCGAAGGCGGGCCGCCGGGCGCCCGACTCCGTGTCGACGAGCACGAACTCCTTTGCTCCGCCGGGCAGATCGTTCCGGTACCAGAAGCGGCTGTTTTCGGCGAACCAGTGCGCAGCTACGCGATCGCGAAAGACCAGGCGTGGTCTCCGGCCGGATTCCCGTTCGCGTTGCTGGGGAGAATCGGCGGAAGGAGTTTCCTTCGGAAGGAAAGGTTGGACGGCGATTCCTTGGGCGAGACACACATTCCCGGCGAGGACGAAGGACAGAAGGAAGAAAGAGAGACGCATGAGTTTAGGGGCTGCAGACGTGGAGCGGAATGCAGTTATCCAGCAGGTATGAATCGCGGGCTGAGTCAGTTTTGCTGCTCATCCAGCACGAGTTTTATCGAGCGAGGGTGCATTCAAGCAAGCCCGTATTTCTCAGACCGTTTCGTCCTTCCCCGTGCGTAGTAACGCCTTGAGGGCCTGTTGATCTATTCCGCAACGCCGCGTCGCGTGTGTCGCCGCCGCACTTTCCCGTTTTCGCGTGCCGATGTCGCAGAAAAACGGGTGTGCGCTGACACCGAACGCGAGGCGATGCGGCTGCGCTGGGACCCCTGCCGGGGTCCTGTCGCGATTGTGACCGGTGTCCGGTGGTGTCGCTGCGCTCACCACCGGCTACAGGCTGCGACGCCTCCGGCGTCCGGCGCGGAGGGTGACCGGTGATCCGGGGGGTGTCGCTGCGCTCACCACCGGCTACAAGCTGGGAAGCCTCTGGCTTCTCCCGAGGTCTGCAAGCTCCTTCGATTGAAGTTTGGGGCCACGTCCAGTCGCAAATGTAAAAACTCCAGGCGACGCCTCCGGCGCCGGACGGGGCGGCCAGTGGGCCCGGCGGGGAGGGCGCCAAGTGGCCCGGGTATGCAGCGAAACCGCTGCGTAACGCCTTGGCCGTTGCCTCCAAACGCATGGAAATGGTCAACGCCAATGCCTTGTCTCGACCGGTGCGCAGGCAGTGCTCCGGTATGCCCCAATTCATTCGACTGTTGCCGAGCGGACGCGGATTGAGCTATAATTTGCCGAACAGGGGCGCATTTGGTTTCAAACTGCATGCCTATGCCTTGGAGGGGGAGTGAGTTGTTCTCATTGCCTTCAGCCAAGATCTTTGGACGGCGGTAGGGGAACTCGGCGCGTTGCTCACGAGTCCGGACGGGCTGGCTTGGACGAGCCGGGTCAGCCCGGCGGAGAGCGGTTTTGTGAATGTGTTCGCAGGTGGGAACAAGTTTATCGCGATTGAGGATACCGGGCGTTTGCTCACCAGCGACGATGGAATGTCATGGCGGGAAACGCGAGCCGGCGAGCCGAGCGACGGGACCGAACCCTTTTTCTGGACCCGCACCGCAGGAGCATTTGGCGGGAATGCCTACTCGGTGGTCGGACCCAACAGCCGGCATTCGTTTGGGCTGGATGCGGAAAGTTGGTCGGAGGAGAACGACAACGCCTTCAATTATTTCGAAGCG
>DATKCT010000177.1:0-5913 GCA_035513055.1 Verrucomicrobiales bacterium
GGTAAACCATGGCGCGAACGACGCGGTCAAAAGCCTGGCGTTTGTAGGTCTCGTTGCGCTCATCTCCGGCGATCGAGGACACCCAATCTTGCGCTGCCGAGAACCCGTTCTGAGCGATGCTGCGCCGAAACAAGAGTTCGATGAACCGGCTGCGGGCCTCGCTGCGGGGCCGGGATTCCGCGAAAGCCGCCGCTGCGGAAAAATCCACCAGCGACCATCCATCCAAGAGTCCATAAACGAGGTGTTCGCGGGTGTCGCCGTCCTCAAAAGTCTGGATCCAGCTTTGAGCGGCTCCGGGATCGGAAGCGGCCCAGCCGCTGAGTGCGGCGAGGGTTTCCGGATTGTTGCCCAGCTCACGTCCGGACTCCGAAAGGTGATCGAGCGCCGCCTGCCCATCCAGACCGCCCCAGGCGCGCAGAAAGAGCCGGAAATCTTCCTCGAATTCCCCGCCGCTATGCGCAACGCGCTGGAAGGCTTGCGCGACCGCGGGAGCGGAACTGGCGTCAAGCGCTTCGAGGAGTGCGGACAGAAGCCGGGCACGTTCCAACGGATCGGGTTGCAAGAGGGCCTGCTCCCAGGCTGCGACAGTCATCCGCTTGTCTGAACCGGGCTCGATCAAGGAAGGATGTGGTCTCCTCGCGACGGCATTTCCCGCCGCCACGTCGTCCGCTTGGATCGTGCTCGAGCCCGGCAGGACGCTCACTTGGCTGAGGACAGGCCCATTCTGGGTGAGCCGCCGCCGGAGTTCCTGATTCTCGGCCCATTGCATGCCAATGGGGATGGCTGCGAGCAAGGCGATCGCCGCCGCTGTCTTTGTTTTTCCGTAGGCCATGGTTTGTAGGGTATGTGAGAGGACTTGGAACGGCCCGAGGGAGGCCGAACTGGCAAGAGCCGATTGGCTCACCGCGACAGCGCCCGCGCCATGGGACGATGCCGCAACCTGCATCTGTTGGAGGGACAGTAAGCGGTCGAGCGGAACGGCGGCGCCGGATAACAGCACTCCGTGACCCCGCATCAAGCGGCCCAGCTTTTGCAACGCGCGCGACGCCTGTTTTTGGCAGGCGCCTTCCGACTTGCCCAATTGCAGCCCTATGGCGCGATAGCTTTGGTTTTGATAGTATCGCAGGAAGATGATCTCTCGATCCGCGGGGGAGAGTTCCGTCAGAGCCTGGTCGAGAGCGGGACGCACCTTTTCCCAGGCAAGATTTTCCCCAGGCGGAATAAACCCGGCGCCGGATGTTTCCGTCCGGAAGGTCTCGATCCTCTGCCGGTGCAGCGCCTCCTTGCGCTGGGCTTTGGCGGCCTCGAAATAGGCCGTTTGCCATAACCAACCCGCCAGCGAGGCTCCCGGTTTCACCTTGGAGGCCTTTCGGGCAAGGATGGCGAACACATTCTGGGCAATCTCATCGGCAAGCGCCGGATCTCCGCCGCTACGGCGGAGCGCCACGCTGCGCACCAGGCCGAGATGCCGGGCCACGAGCGTGGAAAAGGCCGACTGGTCGCCGAGACGGACGAAGCGGCTCAAAAGTTGGCGGTCTGTCGCGGCGGCGGGCATCATTCGGGCAATCCCCCGGCTGGCGGCGCAGGGTCATACTAGAATACCCCGCGCCAACCCGGAATCCGACAGCCTTTTCCGGAAAAAACGCGCCCACTTTCCGCACGGCGCGTCGTCGCCAGGCGCCGCGAGCCGCCTGCCGCCCTCAGGGCCGCCGGGCAGAGCCATCCCGGGAGCGCACCGGTTCCCAGTTTCCTTCTTCTTCGCCGAAGGGATACTTCGCCGCGAGTTCCTCGTTGATATCCACGCCAAACCCGGGCGACTCGTTCACATAAAGGTAGCCTTTTCGCACCTCCGGACAGCCCGGGAACACCTCTTGCGTGGCCTCCGAAAAGCGAATGCTTTCCTGGATGCCAAAATTGGGAATCGCCAGATCGAGATGTCCGTTGCAGGCGTGACCGACCGGCGACAGATCGCCCGGACCATGCCAAGCGGTCCGCACTTGGTGCCACTCCGCCAATGCCGCCAGCTTGCGGGCCGGAGTCAACCCGCCTGCCTGCGAAATGTGGACCCGGATGAAATCGATCAGCCGTTCCGTGATCAGACCCACCCACTCGTGCGGACTGTTGAACAATTCGCCCATGGCGATAGGCGTGCTGGTCTGGGCCCGCAATCGTGGAAACCATCCGTTGGCCTCCGGCGCCACCGGATCTTCGATGAAAAAGGGCCGGAACCGTTCCAAGTCCTTCAAGAGCTGGATCGCCTCGCTGGGCTGCACCCGCTCGTGCACATCGTGCAAAAACTCCGGCTCATCGCCAAACACCGAGCGCACATGCTCAAACATCTTCACCGTTCCCTTCAGGTAGGGCAGCGATTCCATGTAGCCGTCGGAGGACAAGCCAAACCCGGCTTCCCGGTAATCCGGATCGTCCGACAAATGAGGCGACCCATAGCCGCCCAACTGGATGCGGATGTGCCGGAATCCCGCTTCCCATTTTTCCCGCACACTGTCTTCAAGCGCCTGCAAGTCACGGCCGCTGGCGTGCGAATAACAAGGCGCCGCAAAACGGCATTTTCCCCCCAGCAACTGGTAAACCGGCATTCCCGCCCGCTTGCCTTTGATGTCCCACAAAGCCATGTCCACTCCGCTGAGCGCGTTATTCAAGACTGGCCCATTTCTCCAATAGGAACTGGTGTAGGCGTTCTGCCAGAAATCTTCGATCCCGTCCACGTCCCTGCCGCGGGCGAAGGGATCGAGGTATTTCTCGACCGCGGTCACCACGGCTAACGGTCGCTGATTGAAGGTGGCGCAGCCTAATCCGTAGAGCCCCGGTTCGCTCGTCTCCACCTTCACCACGACCAGGCGCTGACCCTGTGGCTTCGTGGCAATGGCGCGCACGCGGCGGATGGTGATTTTCTCCCCGGCCGATGGACCGGCGCTCTCGGAGTTCTCTTCTTGGGCCGCAGCCGCGGGGACGCCCAGGAGGCCCAGCGCTCCGCCCAAGCCTCCCGCCAGTCCACCCCCCAGACCGCCGAGAATCTGTCTCCGGCCCAAAGATCGCTCGGTTTCCCGCTGGCAGAGATTGCGCATCGTTTCCATCCATTCCGCATTCATGGTTACATTGAGGGTTGGGGGTTTGACCTGCGGCGCTCGCCGCGGGCAGCATCCTACCCTTCCCGGACGGCGCAGCACAACTGCGCAGGAGCGGCCACAGCAAATGAGCGCTGCCTATGCACCGATCGGGACAAGGTATTGGCGTTGAACGTTTTCACGGTTTGGAAGCAACGGCCAAGGGAAACCGGAGGCTCTTGAGCCGGAGGCTCTTGAGCCGTAGTCTTGCCCGATGGACCGTCCCCGCCCCCGCTGGTGGCTTCTCGCCCTCTTCACTGCCCTGCCCTTCGCCCTCCTCCTCATTCTGCGCAACGTCGCTGCCATCGAGGAATCCGGCGTCAATGCCGTCCTCACGATCGGCGCGTTTCTCCTGGTTTTCATCCTGATCGTGCTCTGGCTCTTGGCTTTCAGCCGCCTTCCCGCGGGACATCGTATCGGCGGACTCCTCGTCCTAGGTTTGCTCGCCGCCTTTCTCGCCGCCTCGATCCGCGTCTCGGGGCACTGGGGCGATTTTCTGCCCCAACTGGCTTGGCGCTGGTCGCCCGATCCAGCCGCTCGCGCCGGCCTTCCCGCGCTGCCGCCAACTTCCGCCATCGATGCGGCGGAGATCACCACTTCCGGCCCCGCCGATTTCCCGCAATTTCTAGGACCCGATCGCGACAATCGCACCAGCGGCGCACTTCTTCCGCCGGATTGGAGCCGCCTCACTCCCAGAGAACGGTGGCGCCGAGACGTCGGGCTGGGGTGGTCCTCCTTCGCCGTGGCCGGGCCGCTGATCTTTACGCAGGAACAACGTGGCGACGAAGAATGGGTGCTCTGTTATGACATCAGGGATGGCTCGCCCGTGTGGGGTCATTCCGATCCGGTCCGATTCTCTGAATCCATGGGGGGAGACGGACCGCGCGCCACTCCGTCGGTCTACGGCGGACGCGTGTATGCCCTCGGCGCCACCGGAATTCTCAATTGCTTCGAGGCCGCCACGGGCGCGCTGCTCTGGTCACGCCGGATTCTGGAGGAAACCAACCAGCCTAACCTCGAGTGGGCCAAGAGCAGCAGTCCCCTGGCGCGCGAGGACCGCGTCGTCGTTAGTCTCGGCGACTCGAAGGAGGCTGTCCTCGCTGCTTACCACGCGGAAACCGGGCATCCCCTCTGGCAAAGCGGGTCGGGACCCGCCGCCTACGCTTCTCCCGTACCAGCCACGCTGGCGGGCCGGGATCAGATCCTCTCGCTCAACGGCGCCAACGTCTCCGGACACGACCCCTCCTCAGGCAGCGTGCTCTGGGAGTTTCCACTCCCATCAGCTCCGGCCCACGTGGCCAGTCCGGTCCCTCTGCCCCCCAACCGTCTTCTCATCGCCATCGGTTACGGCGCCGGGTCGCGGCTCCTCGAACTCCAACCCGGTCCCGCGAATCCTGACTCCCTCTTGCCCGTCGAAATCTGGCATAGCCTCCGGCTCAAACCGAAGTTCGCCGATCTCGTCGTTCACGGCGCCCACGCCTACGGTCTCGACGAAGGCCGCCTCGTCTGCATCGACCTGGCCACCGGCGACCGGCCTTGGAAGGGGTCGCGCTTCGGGCACGGCCAAATCCTCGGCGTCGAGGATCACCTCATCATCCAATGCGAGGACGGTGATGTCGCCATCGCCAATTTGAACCCGGAGTCCGAGCGCGTCACCCACCGTTTCAATGCTTTGCGGGGAAAAACATGGAATCACCCGGTCCTGGCTGGACGCCTCCTCTTGCTCCGGAACGATCGGGAGGCTATCTGTTTCGAGTATCCTACTGCGCCATGAACGACAAACTCAAACTCCTCGCCCCCGATCTCACTCGCGAATTCCCACGCAGCCCTCGCGAAACACTAGGCGGCTACGTCATCGCCGCCCGGACCCTCGACAAATGCCGCGCTGTTCTCGCTCAAACCGAAGGCGAATATCACTTCAACTGTCCGCTCGATCAGATCTTCTTGTCCTACGCCGGCATTGACGCCGATGCCTTCCAGGACTTCGTGGCCACCGGCGCGGATGACGAGGAAGTCGCCGCCTGGATCGAGAAAAACGCGGTTTCCCGGCCCCGCATCGAGATCATCCGTTGGAACAACGGACTGCGCGAAAAGCGTCTCAGCGAACTTCCTGAGGAGACCATGGAATATATGGAAGACTACATTCCCAAGTTCGTCCCCAGCACCCGGCCCGTCTATGTCTGGTTCGACGTCTACGATCTCGAAGAGCAGCGCCTTTGATCCTCGAGCAGTCCCTGGCCCTGCGCCGGCATGGGAATTCCACTATCAACGCCACTTCGCTCTGGTTAACCCGCATTTCTCATACTTCTTTCCCTCAAGTTACACGGGTCACCGGGGCGGCGAGGGCTTCCACATCGACTGCGGCATCGTGATCAATGGGAATTTCAGCCGCCTCACGACCAACCCCAAACACTCCTTCCGCCTCAAGTTCAAAGGACAGTACGGATCGCGAAAGCTTCGTTACCCCCTTTTCGCGGAGAGGGGAGCTTCGGAATTTGATACTTTAGTTATCGGAACCGGGCATAACGAAGGCTGGGCCACCGGACATGCTTACACTCAGCTCCTCCGCAACCAGTTCGCCCGTTATCTGCACGGCCTCGATCCCTCTCAGTTCACCGATTTCGAGTTCGTCGAGTTCTTCAACGCCGGCGCGGAAACGCTCGACTTGAACGGTGTGGCGGTCGATTCCGCCTTCGTCTTCCGTTTCACCAGTTCCAACCTAACGCTGTTGCAGCCGGGCGAACGCCTTCTCGTCGTCAGCAACATCGCCGCCTTCACTCTGCGCTAC
>DATKCT010000178.1:0-5498 GCA_035513055.1 Verrucomicrobiales bacterium
GAACTGCTCCCGCTCGCTCTCTTCCATGAGCCGGATCTTCACCCGGCTGTGCAACTCCTGGCCCGGATGCGGCTTTTTCATTCCGCACTTCCCTCAAAAATCTAGTCCTTTTTCACACTTTCTTTCCAGGGCTGTTTCATCTGCTCCGCAGATGGAAACAGCCCTGGACGAGCTGCGGAAAACCGAGGACGGCGGAAGGCGGAACGACGAACGGGTTGAGAGCGCGCGCCGGCAGCAGTCCGGGGTTCCGCGCGGCCCGGAAGCTTGATGCGGGATCACCCACCTCTGCGCCTCGCGCTCCGTGGAGCCAGCTGCCCGCCCGCAATGCCCGTCTTTGCGGGAGTCAGCGGAGACCCAAAGCCTTGAGGCGGGAACTCAGCGTGGTGGGTTTGATGCCGAGAAGTTCCGCGGCGCCCCCAGGGCCGGATACGCGGCCGCGACAGCTTTCCAATGCGGCTTGCAGATTGGCGACCTCGAGTTCCCGCATCTCGAGCGCCGTCAAAATCCGCTTTGATTTGGAGGAGATCCCTGACAAGGCCATGTCCGGCGCGGCGAAAGGCGGACTGGCGGCCGGAACGGTCCGCGGAGGAAGAGCTTCTTCGAGAGCCAGCGATCCGCGACCCAGAATGAGCGCCCGTTCGACGACGTTGGCGAGTTCACGGACGTTGCCGGGCCAGGGATGCGCGAGGAGGAGGGAAGTGTGGCGGCTGGTGAGCTGGGGATGGCTGCGGCCGTCGCGGGAAGTAAAGCGGCGCAGGAACTCGCGGGTCAATAGAAGGACATCGTCTCCCCGCTCGCGCAGTGGTGGGACCGATAGGGGAAAAACATTGAGCCGGTAAAACAGGTCCTGGCGAAAGCGCCCTTGGTTCACTTCCTCTTGGAGATCGCGATTGGATGCGGCGACGACACGGACATCGACTTTCCGGGAGCGGCTGCTTCCGACCGGTTCGAATTCGCCTTCCTGGAGGACACGCAGCAGTTTGGATTGGAGTTCGAGGGGCAGTTCTCCGATCTCGTCGAGGAAGAGGGTGCCGCCGTCAGCGAGAGCGAAGCGGCCTTCACGGCGGGCGGTGGCCCCCGTGAAGGAGCCTTTTTCGTGGCCGAAGAACTCGCTTTCGATGAGTTGGGCTGGGATAGCGGCGCAGTTGATCTTGATGAGCGGTTGGGCGGCCCGGCGGCTGGCCCGGTGCAAGGCTCTGGCGACGAGTTCTTTGCCGGCTCCGGTTTCGCCTTGAATGAGGACGGAGGCCCCGGTGTCCGCCACTTCTTGAATCTGGCGGAGGAGCCGGCGCATGACCGGGCTTTCGCCGATGATCTCTCCGAAGTGGCGTTCGATCTCCTCGCTCAGGTAGGCGGTCCGTTGGAGCAGAGAGGAAATCGTGCGCTCTGCTTCGATCCGGGCGTCGATGTTTCGCAGGATGAGAGTGAAAAAACTGCGGCCGCCGAGGGTGAAGCGGGAGAGGGTTCCCTCTGCGGCGAACTGTTCGCCGGAGAGGCTGCGGGCTTGGAAGCCGCCGGGGATCCAGATCTTCGTGGGACCGCTCTCTTCAGCGGCGAGAGAGTCGAGGATGGGTTCGAGTTTCCCGGCGCCGCTGACCGATAGGAATTTCTCGATGAAGCATCCGGCGAGCGCCGCGGTTCCAAGGGCATCCGCGGCGGCGCGATTGCCGCGGACGATGGTGCGTTCGTCGTCGAGGATGAGGATGGCGTCCATGGCGCTTTCGACGACGGCGTCGAGTTCTTCGGATTTGGCCCGGAGCTGTTTCTCGAGATTGAGGCGGCGCAGTTCCGCGCCGGCGCGGTTGGCGAATATGCGGAATACGCTGGAACGTGCGGCGGTTTCGATGATGGCGCGATTATCGAGGGCGCCGAGATGGCCGAGGAGACGGCCTTCCTCGTCGTAGAGAGGCACGCCCATATAACTGACGGCTTCGAGAGGGGGCAAGTCGGGGTCGGAAGGATAGAGTTGGACGACTTGGTCGGGGATAACGACGAGATCACCGCGATGGATGACGGTTTCACAGGGAGTTCCGCGGAGGTCGTATTCGTAGTGCTCGATCCAGCCGTTGCCGGCGCGAAAGGCCAGGGCGCGGAGCCGTTGCGGACCGGGGAGATACTCGGTGACCCAAGCGGCGTGGGTAGGCAGGGATTCACAGAGGCCCTGGACGAGGGCGCGGAAAAAGGGGAGGCCGGTTTCGCCGGCGGTAGATTCGACGAGAACGCGCAGAAGGTCCGCGGTGTCCCGGGCCGGCTTCATTTTTGACCGTAATAGGCGGCGCAACCGTGTTTGCGGAAGAAGTGTTTTTCCAGGAGATGAGAAGGGAGACCGCTGCTGAGGGGATCGAGTCCGAGCCGCCAGGAGCCCGCGGCGAGCCGGGCGCAGGCTTCCAAGGCGACGCTATTGTCGACCGATTCCATGGCGCTGCCGCCCCAGGTGAAGGGAGCATGATAGTGTTGCAACACGGCGGGCATCGAGAGGGGATCGCGGCCGGCGAACTCGGCGGCGATCACTTTTCCGGTGTTGGTTTCGTAGTCCTCGCGGACTTCTTCGGGGGTCAGAGCGCGGCAGAGGGGAACCGGTCCGAGAAAGTGGTCGGCGTGCGTCGTGCCAAGGCAGGGCAAAGCGCGGCCGGCTTGGGCGAACATGGTGGCGAAAGGGCTGTGGGTGTGAGTGATGCCGCCGATGGCGTCGAAGGCGAGATAGAGGACGCGGTGGGTCGGAGCGTCGGAAGAGGGGCGGAGGTCGCCCTGGACGACTTTGCCCTCGAGATCGACGAGGACGATGGATTCGGCGCTCAGCTCAGCATAAGGGATTCCGCTGGGTTTGATGGCGAAGATCCCCTGGGCGCGATCGATGCCACTGACATTGCCCCAGGTGAGGGTGACCAATCCCTCGGCGACGAGGCGCCGGTTGGCGGCGGCGACCTCTTCCCTGAGGGATGCGAGCATGACAAAAGCGAAAAGGATGAAGTTAGAGTTGCGTCAGGCAATAGTCGAGGGCCTGGAGCAGTTCGCCCAGAGAGGTTTCTGTTTCGTCGCCCATGTTGGAGATGCGAAAAGTGCGCCCCTTGAGTTTCCCGTAGCCGCCGTCGATGGCGAAGCCGTGTTCGCGGCGCAACAGATCGAGGAGGCGGGCGACGTCGATGCCGCGGTTGTTGGAGACGCAGGTGAGCGTGGGCGAGCGGAATCCCTCCGGGGCGAAGTGCTCGAACCCCTGACGTTCCACCCAGTCGTGGACGAGCCCATTGAGCCGGGCATGACGGGCGTAGCGGTTCTCCAAGCCTTCGGCGCGGATCTCCTCGAGCTTGTGCCGCAAGCCGCGGATGAGGGAGATGCAGGGCGTGCTGGGAGTCATGTTCTTGGCGTGGTTCGCGTCGAACTCGAGGAAGTCGAAATAATAGCCGCGATCGGGAATGGAGGCGGCTCGTTCCAAGGCCGCGAGCGAGACGGTGAAGAGGGCCAGGCCGGGCGGCAAGGCGAGGGCTTTCTGGCTTCCGGTGAGGATGACGGCGGCGTCCCAGGCGTCGCGCGGGGTAGGCACGGCCGAAAACGATGAGACGGCATCGACGACGAGGAGGACGCCGGGGTGGCGTTTCACGACCGCGGCGATGTCATCCAAGGGATTGACGACGCCGGTCGAGGTTTCGTTGTGGACTACGGTGACGGTATCGAACTGGCCGGAGGACAGCCGCGCGTCGAGTTCGCCCGGATCAATGGGTTGGCCCCATTGAGACCGGAGCGCTTCCGCCATTTTTCCGCAGCGTTGGGAGACGTCATACCACTTGTCGGAGAAGGCGCCGCAACAGCAGTTCAGGACGGCGTTGCTCACGAGATTGCGAACCGTAGCTTCCATGACTCCCCAGGCGGAGGAAGTGGAAAGGTAGACGGGCTGCGAGGTGTCGAAGAGTTCTTGGAGACCCGGTTGAATTTCCGCGTAGAGGTCTTGAAACTCCCGTCCGCGATGACCGATCATCGGAGCGGACATGGCCGCGAAGGTCGAGGGGGAGACGTGGACGGGTCCTGGGATAAAAAGTTTTACGGGATGGCCGGACATATGCAGGCGTTGCCTTCGAGAGTCTTGGGAAAGGAAGTGATCGATGGGGGAGAGCGCCGTCGAGGAGCACGCCGTCGAGGGGCAGGATGGAAGGTGCGACGATAGCGCATCCCCTGATGGGGCTGTGAGCGCTGCTTTGGGATTCTGGCGTTGCTGCTCGTCACTCATCGGGACAGGGCGATGCCTATACGGTATGAGAAATGCTGAAATGCTGGCTAGTCTTCGACTTCGAAAATGAAATGTTCAAGCCGGAGGCGGTCGGCATAGGCGGCGGCTTCGGCGGCGCGCGGGTCATCGACGGAAGCGAGCCGTTTCGCCAATTGGAGGGCGGCTTCCCATTTGCGGTCCCGGTCGAGGAGGCGGAGGGCTTCCAAGCCGGCCCGGAAATACCAGGTCCAGTCCGAGCGCGGCCCTTCTCCGAGAGAATTGGTGATTTCGAGCAATGTTCCCAGGGTGGATTCGAGATCGCCGTTTTGCTCGTGGCAACGGGCGAGACGATAGCGGGCTTCGTCGCGGATTTCCGGGGGAACGTCCGATAAGGCGGCCACGGTTTGGAATGTCGAGATGGCCTGGTCGAGGTACTCGCGAGGTGTCAGAGCCGCGGTGGGGCTCGGAACGGACGACGGCAAGGGCTCGGGGGCGCCGGCGGCTACGGCGCTACGACTTTGGGCGAGGACGTAAAGCGCTTCTCCCTTGGCGAGGAGGGCCGTGATCCGGAGTTCATCGGGGATTTCACGGCGGCCGAGCAGAGCGTCGAAGACGACGAGAGCATCCTGGCGGCGGTCGTCGCGGGTGAGGGCGAGGGCCTGTTCGAGACGGGCGTGGAGGGCCAGCGGTCCACTGCCTTGGGCGATAGCGTCCCATTCGGAGATGGCTTGGGAGAGATTGGATTTTCCGCCCGCCAGCACAAGCGCCTTGCCGGCGAGAAAACGGGCCTGTTCGGCGAGCGGACTTTGCGGATTTTCCCGGACCAGGAGCCGGAACTGAATGAGGGCGTTGGCCGAATCCCCCTTGTTGAGAAGGAATTCAGCAAGCTTAAGGCGGACGATGGGACGGGAAGCCGACTCCGGCCAGCGTTCGAGGAATGCTGTGGCGGCCTCTTCCACGCTGATGGTTCTCGCGGGAGGAGCGCTAGCATCGGGATCCGGGCTTTCACCGGATTCGGGACTGGCGGGGAGTCGATGAAGTGCGGCGGCGAGCCATACGGCGACGTAGTCGCGGCATTCGCGGACGCGGGCCGGCAGACCGGAAACGGATTCGAGCCGTTCCAGGAACCGGCGGCTGCGCTGGAGGTCGGGAGGCTCCGCGCTCAGATGATGTTCGGCTAGGGTGAGGAGCGCCTCTGGGACACGGGCGTGTTCCGGGTATTCTTGGAGGAAGGTCTTGAGATCTTCGATTCCTTCCGGATCCCCCACCGCAGTTTTGCTCAAGCCGGCTTCCAGGA
>DATKCT010000179.1:0-14688 GCA_035513055.1 Verrucomicrobiales bacterium
CATAACTCTCGAGCCGCTCCCGAAGGGCTTCGTGAATCCCGCGCGCCATGACTTCCGTGGTCGGGTCCACCCCCTCATAGCCCACCACCCGCTCGCCAAACCGCTCCCGAAACTCAGCGAAGGCAGGATCTTGGGTGTTCATGCACAAGGCATGATCCAAACCCTCTAAGTAGGTCTCGATCACCCGGCGCAGGACCTTAAAATCGCAAACCATATCGTTGCTGTCCAGATGCTCGGCCTCCAGCACGATCTCGACTCTCCGGCTGTGCCCATGCGGGAAGCGGCACTTCTCGGGATGCTTGGAGAGCATATGCCCATTCTCGATCTCGAAGATTCTGCAGATCCGGTACGGCATGCAGGGAGCGTCGCTCAACCCCAGTCTTCGCGCCAGACCCAATGCAGGCTAACCCGCATTTCTCATAGCGTTTCGTCGCGAGGCGCTGCGAACCCCTTACTGCTGGACCACGCGCAGCCCAGGGCCCAGAGCTGGGTGAGCACACCCTTGTTCAAGCCAAGGGCAGGCGGAACGAAGGCAGGATGGAACGTGGCGCACCACAGTAGAAAGGGTGTGAGAAATGGGGGTTAATCGCCGGAATCTTCCGCCGGATGTTTCACCCGCACCGTCAGCCGGATTCCGCCGCGCGGAGCAAACTCACCATGCACCTCGAGCTTTCTCGGCGCGCACGTCCGCAACAAGTCGTCTGCGATGCGGTTGACCACTTCTTCGTTGAAGGCCCGGTGATTGCGAAACGACGCCAAGTAAAACTTGAGCGATTTCGTCTCCACGCAACGCGTGTCCGGCACATAACGAATGGTCAAGCGGGCGTGATCCGGTTGCCCGGTCACGGGACAGAGTGAGGTGAACTCCGGGCAATCGAGGTCAATCCAGTAATCCCGGGCCGGATGCCGGTTGGGAAAGGTTTCCAGGATGGCCTCATCGGGATTCGGGGGCAGTCCGGATCCGGACCCGCCCAGCAATCGAAAGGACCTTGCGCCGTCGCTCTCGTTTTCCATAACTAACCGCCCTACGCGCACCGTTCAGCCTCGCGCGGCCTGCCGCACTGCGCCGCGGGGCAGCCATTTGCCAGACCCTTCCAATTGAACCGGGTGGTCTTCCTCTCCTTCCTTGCAGGCTTCCGCCCAGCTCACCGGGCCCGCCGTTTCTCCATCCCGCAACACATACCACACAGCATCCCGCCCCGAGGCCTTAGCGGCCCAAGCCGCGGCGCGCCCCGCCGCTTCGTCCAGACCCGCCGGCTCGAAGGACAGCGCCGCCGCCAATGGTCCGCTCTCCAACGTCTCGCGATGCGACTCCAGCCAGGCCCGGGCCGCCGCCTGCCGCGCCGCCAGCCGCTTGCTCTCGCGTTTCAGCCGTTCCCCCAACTCCCGCATCGCCTCCGGCGTCTCCGTCAGTTTGCCCAAATACTCCGGCAATTCGAGACCCACGTTCTTCGTCAATTGATGCAAGGGCGGAAGCGACTCCACCAAACCCGACAGAAACCCCGCAGTTCCGCCCTTCCCGCCGCCGGCTCCCCGGCCCTGGTCCCACACCGTCACGGAATCGATCTTCAGATTGGAAATGGCTTGGACCTGTTGCCGGACCAATTCCGGCAACTGCTCGGTGATCAACATGAGAGCGGCCCGTTCGGGACTTCCGCCCGACGCTCCAATGATCTCGCGAAGACCCTCGGCTTTCCGGGTCAGGATCGCCATCAACCCCTTGGCTTCTGCTTCCATCATGGAAAGTTTGCCGTCCGCTTCCCCTCTGCGCAGACGCCGCTCCTGCTCGGCTTCCGCCTCCGCGATGGTCTCGATACGCTTCTTCTCGATCTCCGCGGGCACCACGATGTTGGCGTGCTGGGTGGCCTCATCCCGTGCCGCGCGCCCGTGTTCCGCCTGTTGCTCCGCCATGTAGGCTTCCTGCAAGGCTTGCGCCGACTTCACCTTCTCCGCCGCCGACGCCGCCCGTTCGGATTCCGCCTCAGCTTCGCGGCGGCTCGCATTCGAGCGCGCCACGGAAATCCCCGAAAGGTTTTCGCCTTCCGTGGCCCGCGCTCCGGCCTCTGCCACCCGGATGCGCTGGTCCCGTTCCGCCTCAGCTCTCCCGATCTCGCCGTCCCGCTCCTGCTGCGCCACTTTGATCTTGGCCTCATTGATGGCCCGGGCCGCCGCTTCTTTCCCCAACGCATCGATGTATCCGGACTCATCGGTGATGTCCTGGATGTTCACGTTGATCAGCCGCAGGCCCACCTTCTTCAACTCCACTTCCACCCCTTCCGAAATCTTCTTGATGAGCTGGTCCCGGTCCGCATTGATTTCCTCGATCGGCATGGTCGCGATGACCACCCGCATTTGACCGAAAATGATGTCGCGCGCCAGTTGCCGGACCTCCTCCAGGCTCAGACCCAACAAGCGTTCCGCAGCGTTCTCCATGACTCCGGGTTCCGTCGAGATCCCGACCATGAACGTCGAGGGCGTGTTGATGCGGATGTTCTGCTGGGAAAGCGCGCCCTCGAGTTTGATGTCGATTGGAATCGGGGTCAGCTCCAAAAACTCATAGGCCTGAAGCACCGGCCAAATGAAGGCCGCGCCGCCGTGGTAACACTTGGCCGAAATCCCCTTCTCTCCCACTCTACCATAAACCACCAGGACCTTGTCGGATGGGCAGCGTTTGTAGCGCAGCGCAAACAGGAAAAGCGTGCTGAAAAACAGAAAGACGGCGCCGGCGACGAGAAGAAGCAGTTCCCACATACTCTCCCTTTTAAGGGAGCGCTCCCTCGTACCCAACTACAAAATGACGGACTCCTTGGAACCTCCCGCCGGGCAGGCGGGCTAACCCACATTTTCTCATGCCCTTTTTGCTGGGACGCGTCGCGCCCCATCCTGCCTTCGTTCCGCTTGCCTCGGGCCTCGGCTGCGCGCGGCCTGGGCAGTAAGGGATTCGCAGCGCCTCGCGACGAAACGGGATGAAAAATGCGGGCTAAAGCGCTTCCACCTCCAGCGTCGTCCCGTCCACCAATCCGGTCACCCGCACCCTGGACCTCGGCGGAAGGGACTGGTCATGAGCAGTCATCGCATGGACCATTTGCAGCCGGCCTTGCACCAACACCTCGACCTGCCCCTCTCCGCCCCTCGCCCCAGGCACGGCCACGTAAACCGTCGCCGTCTGACCTACGGCGTTCCGGTAATCCAGGGTGCCGCTGTGCCGGGCGGAAACGAGCAGCCGGACCAATAAATACAAAACCACGAGGAATCCCGTGCCCACGACAAAGGCCACCGCCACCGCTCCCGGAACTCCCAAGCCGGCGTTGAGAGCGACAACGCCCGACCATCCGAAGCCGAAAAAAAAGGCGCTCAAGGTCCGGATCGAGAAGGGGCCCGCATCGCCCCCTCCATGCCCTGCATCGGCGTCGAGATCGCCCAAAAACATCGCCAGCAGCGTTTGCGCCAACAGCGCAAACGCCGCCAAGACGCCGATCACGTAGAATACCTGCAACGGGAGATTCAAGGCATTCCACCACTTTTCGATCAACGGCATAGACGGAACTTCAGGCCCGTTCTCCTTTACACGAGGAGACCGGCCCTGCCAAGTCCTTCCGGCCGGCCGGGAAGGCGCTCTCCGTCCTTCCTTCCGGCCTCCCTTCCAGCCCCATTCGGCTCAGGGACCTTCCCAAATCTCCTGCAACACAGAAGCCAGCTCCGGATCGTGCTCCTTCAACTCCGCCCGCACGAAGGGATAGAAGTCGTTGCGGTAAAAAAAGGCTTCCGTGCCTTCCGCGAAGTACTCCTTGTGATCGGTCAACCCGTAGTGGCGGACCCGTTCGCCGGTATAGAGCAGCACCTTCTCGTACTTCCCGGATTCTTTCGCTTTTTGATAGGCCTCTCGCACCCGCGCATCGTCAAAGCCCAACACTTGATCATGATAAGCATGCGCCAGCTCGTGGAGCACCACCATCGGATGTTTCAAAAGCTGCTCGCGGGAAAGCAACTCCGCCGCACGCGTGATGTGCACCTTCCGGGCCAAACGCGGATCGTGACCGCGCTCCCGCAGCCACACTTCGCTGGGGTGATATTGCATGGCCCCTAACCGCGGATGGTCATGCTCGATCCAAATCTCGAGTTTCCTCAAATCCGCCAAGGGCTCGACAGGCATCAACAAAGCGATGCGATTCAAATGGTCACCCAGCATCCGCAGGGCCCGGGACCCTTCCTCCGCATGCTCCCCTCCTTCCAGCAACGCCGGATCCACATGCACGGTCCAACCTTCCATCTCCCGCACGACGGGATCAAATTGGGTTTCGACGGAGGCTGCATTCGTCTCGGCATCGCTCGCTCCGAGCTTCATCGGCGGCGCGGCCAGCGGGCCCAAGGCCCAAGCCGCGATCAAGGTCTTCCAAAGTTTGTTTCGGGGAGTCATCCCCCTTCTCTCGCACCAAACCCACATGGACGCCAGCCGGCGATGGGCCCATCCTCACGATTGACAGGGCTGGCGCCACACCCGATTCCGGACCGGTGAACAGCGCTCTGCCCAAGGCCGTCGAGCTGGCCCACCTCCTCGCGGGATCGCGGCTGCTCCCCGGAGCCTTCGCCGTCGACGCCACCTGCGGGAACGGCCGCGACACACTGTTCTTGGCCTCCGCTGTGGGCGCCGAAGGCTCGGTCTATGCCTGCGACCTGCAGGATCAGGCCGTGCGCCGCACCCGGGACGCTCTGCAACAGGCGGGTCTCCGGGACCGGGTCCTCCTGGAATGCCGCTGCCACAGCACGCTCCTGGAACGTCTCGCTTCGCGCCGCGGCACGGCCTCCGCCATCCTCTTCAACCTGGGCTACCTGCCGGGGGGCGACCACCGCGCCATCACCTCCCCGGAAACCGTTATCCCGGCGCTGGATCAGACCCTGGCTCTTTTGGCGCCCGGCGGAATCCTCGCGGCCGTCCTCTACTCCGGTCATCCCGGCGGCGATATCGAAGCCCAGGCGGTCCTGGCCTGGGCCCGGGCGCTGCCTCAAACGCAGTGGACTGCGGCCCATTACGCGTTTGTCAATCAGCGCAATCATCCGCCTTCGCTCCTGGCCATCGAGCCCAAGGCCCGCTAACGTCCGCCGCCCGTGCACCGGTTCCTGACCTCGCTCACCAATCTCTTCGCCTTGTGGATCCTTCTCGGAACAGCTTGGGCCTTGATCTTCCCGGCCTGGTTCACGTGGTTCCAGCCCTGGATCGCTCCCGGGCTCGGGCTGATCATGCTTGGAATGGGTCTCACCCTGCGGTTCGCGGATTTCGCCGAAATCCTCAGCCGGCCCACGGGCGTGGCGGCCGGTGTTGCCGGACAGTTCCTGATCATGCCTGCTGCGGGCTACCTGCTGGCCCGTGTTTTCGGTCTGCCGGAAGCCCTCTCGCTAGGCCTTATCCTCGTTGCGTGTTGTCCCGGCGGCACGGCGTCTAACGTCATCGCCTACCTGGGCCGCGCCAGCGTCCCGCTATCCGTGATCATGACCTTGTGTTCGACGCTGCTTTCCGTGGTCCTGACCCCATGGTTGACCCAACTGCTCGCCCGCCGCTACATGAGCATCGATCCCGCCCCTCTCATGCTGACCATGATTCAGATCGTTCTTCTTCCTGTTCTCGCCGGAATCGTCCTCAACCAGTATCTGCCCAACTTCACCGGGCGGATCCAGCCGGCCGCGCCGCTCGTCTCTGTGTTCACGATCGTGCTCATCGTCGGGTGCATCGTCGGACAACAACGCGACCTGCTCAGGGAGTCGGCCGGGCCGCTCCTTCTCGCCGTTTTTCTCCTTCACTCCTTTGGGTTCGGCGCGGGCTACATCTTCGCCCTGGCGTTGGGCCAGAGCGAAACCTACCGCCGCACCATCAGCGTCGAGGTCGGAATGCAGAACTCGGGGCTGGGCTCGGCCCTCGCCGCCAGGCATTTCACCGATCCCATTACGGCCGTCCCGGCGGCGCTTTCGGCGGTGACGCACTGCCTGATCGGGAGCGCTTTGGCCGGGCTTTGGCGGCTTCGCCCGGCGCCCTTAGAAGCCCGGCGTCCCCAGTGACTTTTTTCAGTTTTCACTTCCGCGCTGCGGGTGTATGGGGAGGCATGCCGAACCTGGACACACTCCGCCAGGCTCTGTCAGAATCGCCCGACAACGTAGCGCTCTTGCAGCTCTTCGCCACCTCGTGTCTCGATGCGTTTTCCCTCACGGAAGCACGGGAAGCCTACGAGAAGGTTCTCCAGATCCAGGCCAACGATGTCGAAGCCCAATTGGGCATCGCGCGGGTCCTTTTCCTCGAGGGCCGTATATCCGAAGCGGCCATCCGGGCCGAATCCATTGTCCATCGCCAACCCCGCTATGCGCCCGCTTGGCTCTTCCTCAGCAGGCTCAGCCTCGTCGAGAACGATCACCGGTCCGCCGAGTCCCATTACCGCCGCGCCCTCGAAATCGATCCGTCCTCTTCCGACGCCGCTCTCGAGAGCGAACTGCGAACCGCCGCACGGTTGAAACGGGGCGCCTCTTCCCCGGAGCCGGCGCCAAATCCCTGGTCCGCAGGAGTTCAAGGCCCGCCCGCTGATGACGACCCCATCGACCCCTTCTTCTCCGCCGACGAAGAGTCCGCCGATGATGAAGAGTACGAAGACGACTTCACCTCCGCCGATTTTCAACGGCCGGATGTCTCCTTCGAAGACATCGCTGGAATGGAGCCTCTCAAACGCAAGTTGCTCGCCAAGGTCATCCAACCGCGCCGCCGGTCCGATCTCTACAGGGCCTACGGAAAACCCACCGCCGGGAATCTGCTCTTGTTCGGATCCCCCGGTTCCGGGAAACTCTTTCTCGGACGCTCGATTGCCGGTGAACTCAAAGCGAATTTCTTCGCCCTGGCATTGCGGCAACTGTTGGTCTGCGGCGCCCGCGTCGCCGAACGCAATCTCGAGCAAGTTTTCGATCTCGCTCAGGAAAATCAACCGGCGGTGATCCTCTTCGAGGACGTGGATGTGCTCCCCGGGGATGCTGGATCCGGGACGGCTGAAGCCGGGCGCGCCATCTTGCACCGGCTGCTGAGCGAACTGGAAGACCTCGGGGACGAAACGGAGGAGCTGCTCGTCATCGGAACCACCGCGGCGCCATGGAGAGTCCCGCAAAGGCTGCTGGTCCACAGCGCCTTCCAGAATCGCGCTTTCGTGCCCCCGCCCACCGTGCGGACCCGTGAAGCCATCGTCCGCAACCTGACCCGGGAGTTCCCCAGCCAGGCCGTCAACGCTCGCCGCGTGGCCCGGGCCACCGAAGGTTTCTCCACCCGGGACCTGCGCCGCATGTTCGAACGGGCCGCGGACGACGCGCTGTCCGAAGCCGTCTTGCGCCATCGCATGGTTCCCCTAACAACGGAACTCCTGCTCCGCTCCGCTCACGCCGCCGGCGGCCAAATCGCCAACTGGCTCCAACAGGCCCGAAGCTATGCCGCCTACGACAATCCGGGCGGCATCTACGACGATCTGCTCGTCCATCTGCGTTCCCACACCGGCTGATCGAGCCACACGCTGCGTCTCGCTACGGCGCCATGCCTTCGTCGCCGGCCCAGCGGGCCAACAGCCACAGCAAGTCGGAGAGCCGGTTCAGGTAGCGCATCACTTCGAGATTGGCGAGCTGCCGTTCTTCCACGAGACCCGCCGCACAGCGCTCCGCCCTCCGACACACCGTCCGGGCGAAATCAAGCTGAGCCGCGCAGAGGGATCCCGAGTCCCCGGGAAAGGCCCAGCCCCGCATCCGGATGCCGCGTTTCTCCTCCAACTCGTGTCCCATCGCAGTCAACCGGTCCACCATCTCCGGACCCGTCGTCTCGAATCCGTCTTCAACATAGCGCTGCCGGTCCGCTTCGGCCGTCGCCAGTTCTCCCATCACCGTGACCAAGTCGCGCTGCACCGATGCACAGAACTCTGCGATCTCCGGAGGCGCCTCTCCCGCCGAAACGCGCGCCAGACCCAGAGCCGCGTTGACTTCATCGACAGCGCCGTAACAGGCCACCCGGGGATCGCTCTTGGATACCCGGCGGTCATACATCAGGCCCGTGGACCCCTCATCGCCGCGCATAGTCATGATCGACATCGTTTTCTCCTTTCCGCTTCAACCCACATTAGAAGCAAGACCGGCGGAGGCAATGATTCCCGGACCCCTTTCGAATCGGCGGTCCGGAGGTAAACCCGCATTTCTCACAACTCCAGCCGCTGATCGTAAAGCATGCGGTAGAAACCGCTCCTTCCATAAAGCGCCTCGTGCGTCCCCCGTTCCACCACGCGCCCGTGGCTGAGCACCAGAATCTCGTCCGCCTGACGCACAGTGGAAAGGCGATGGGCAATGACCAAAGTCGCACGGTCCTTCATCAACTCCCGCATGGCCGACTCCACCTTCTGTTCATTCTCGGCATCCAAAGAACTCGTGGCCTCGTCGAGAAGCAGAATGGGCGCATCCCGCAAAAGGGCCCGGGCGATGGCGATCCGCTGGCGTTGTCCTCCCGATAGGCCGGTCCCGCGGTCCCCCAGCACCGTCCCGTATCCCAGCGGCATCGCCGCAATGAAGTCGTGCGCCTGCGCCCGCCGCGCCGCCCACTCCACGTCAGCCATGCCGCACCCTGGCCGCCCGTAGGCGATGTTCTCGCCGATCGTGCCGTTGAACAGCAACACCTCCTGCGGCACATAGGCGATCTTGCTGCGCAAGACATGCAGCGACAGTTCCGCGATCGGAACGCCGCCCAAAACGATCCGCCCTGCACCGGGTTCGAAGAAACGCAGCAGCAACGCCGCCACGGTCGACTTCCCCGCTCCGCTCGGTCCGGCCAAGGCTACCCTCCGGCCTGGTTCCACCACGAAACTGACCTTGTCCAGGACGGCAACCTCCGGCCGGTCCGGATAGGCGAACGCGACCGCTTCAAAGCCGATGCCGGCTTTCGCCGGGACCTCCACGGCTCCCGCCGGCGCTGAGCGCTCTTCCTTGCCCTCTTCCAAGAGTTCCCGGATCCGGTCCTGCGCTCCCAGAGCCTTTTGCATGCGTCCTACCAATTCCGCAAGCGTGCCTCCCGCGCTCGCCGCAAAAGCCAAGTAAAACATGAAGCGGGTGAAATCCCCCGGGGTCAATCGCCCGAGGGCTACCTGACTCGAACCGCTCCACATGATGAAGACCAGCGTCGCCAGCAGAAGAAAGATGATGCCGCACACAAACAAGGCCCGGTAGCGCAACCCGCGGAGAGCGGGCTTGAGATAGGCGCCCATCAGCTCCCGGTACCGTCGCGTCTCGTGGTCTTCGGCGCAGAACGCCTTGACCGTCCCAATCCCTTGAAGGGTTTCTTCCAATACCACGCCCGTTCGCGCCAGACCGTCCTGAGCCCCCACCGTGGCCGCGCGGATTCCACGTCCCGCAAAAAACGCCGCGGCCACAGCCACCGGAATCACCGCCGCCACCACGAATGCCAATCCCGGCGCGGTGATGAACAACATGACCATCCCTCCGGCGGCCATGAATCCGTAGCGCACGAGCATGCGCAGGTCGCTGGTAAGGAACTCTTGAAGGATGCCCAGGTCGGAGTGGACCCGGCTTGCAAGGTCTCCCGCCGGGCGCCGGCTGAAGAAACGCATCGGCAAGCTCACCAAATGCGCATAGGTCTCCATGCGATAGGCCGCCAAGGCCCGCTCGCCCGCCGCGGCGAAGAACCAGGTCTCGAAATAGGAAAGAATCATCACCGCCAGCACGATCACTCCTAACACCATGGCGATCGCGTTCAGGGAGGCCGTCTCGCCCGATTGCGCCGGAGAACGGGGAAGCACGGCGCTGTCGACCAACTGACCGGTCACCCAGGGAAAAACGAGTTGGAGCAAGCCCGCTCCCGTCATCGCCGCGACGGCGACAACCAAGCGCCAGCGCTCCCCTCGCAAGAGGTTGATCAGCGCCCGCCAACCGGGCCTGGCGGAAATCCTTCCCGGAGCACCCACGAAACCAAAGCTCAAACCCTGCCACGCATCGCCGCGGGCGCAACCGAAGCCGTTGACAGCCCGCATTTCTCATCCGCTCTCGTCTCGCCGCCGCCGCCCCGGGCCGCCCTTCGACATCGAGACTCTCGAGCCGCTTCCGGCGACGGGCCAGTGGCACTGGGCTTCTTTGGAAACACCGCCGCCGCCCCGCTGCTGGTGGTGCTCGCCGGTCGCTGAGCTGGCTCAACTCCCTTCTCACGGCTTGAACGGAAAAAAGATTGCTCGCGAGTTTTGTCCACCTCTTTCGCAAACGCCACATTAGCGAGCTTCGCGTTCTTTGCGAGAAACACCCCCCTGCTCTCAAGACGGCGGAGCGCATCCTCCCGGCCTCGGGAGTTCACTATTGGTTAGGGACGGAATCTTCGGTTTCGGAGATCACGTCCATGCCGTCGGCTTCCCCCATGAACTGTTGAAATGCCGCTTGATCCACTCGCTTTAACAACATTCCCACCCGCGCATTTGTGCCTTCCGTCTGCAGATAACGAAAGTCGTCCGAAAAGGCGGTCCGGTGGTCTGGCCATACGACCTCCATGGTATCGGGATCCACATGGTATTGGTAACGATAGCCCCAGCTTCCATATATCGTGTTATCATCAAGAAACATTACCCATTCTCCATCGGCCCTTGGACTCCGACCCCAGCCCCAGATGGTCCCTTTCAGAAAACTATCCAGTTCCGCCGCGTTCTGTGGAGGATGGGGAATAGCTACGGTTTCCGGCTCGATCCCGTGTGCCAGAGAGAAGTCCTCCTTCCGATAGCCGATCCAGAGAATCTCGCCCTCCTCAGAAGCCTCCGGTCGAAGGTTTCCGGAGTCCATTGGCGGATCGGCATCGGACGGACGATCGAGCGCGGAGACAAGCGTTGGCCGCTTCGAATCATCCTGCTCAAGCAGCGCTCCGGTCCCGGCAGCGGCGTGGGACGGATCTCCGAGAAGCCGGGGCGTGCCCGGATCTCGCGACACGGACTCCCCCGGCGACGGCGATCCTTGGGGGCGGGGCAACAGATACGCAGTAACCGCCACGGCCAAGAATGCGACGCATACGATCACCCGCCTCATAATCGGGCTCAATCGTCAGGCAATTGCCGGAGGTTGTCAATTCATGCCGGCCTGCGGCTCACGGACTGTCCTCTTCGTCCGGGAGCCAAAATCCCCCCGCGCCAAAGTCCAGGCCAAGTCCGTCCAGGCCAAGTCCGCGAGAGCGATCAAGCAGCTTTACGAACTCGGCTTCAAGAGACTTTTCGAGAAGCTTGAGGAGAAAGTGAATGTGTTCGATCCGCAGTTTGTCCGTCTGGATTCGATCTTCCGCGATACCGGCATCGACCCCGGCCCTGATGAAGCCGCGGCGATCCCGCGGGGTCAGTCGAATCCTCGGGAAGAATTGCAGCGATCGGATCCCTCCGGACCGGAAGCCTCGCCACGGCCGGATTCGTTGAGCCTGGCGTTCTCGCGCTGAGTTTCGGGCCCATTCACCCGGGGCAAATGGCGGATCAGGTCCGCTTTGATGTCTGCGAACTCATCCCGGGCAGCGAGGTTTGTCCATTCGTAAGGATCGTTCGTGTGGTCATAGAGTTCCTCGCCGCCGCCCGCGTAACGGATGAAACGCCAGCGCTCGGTGCGGATGGCGTGATTGTTACGGCGGAAAGTGGTGACGGCGGGAATGTCCCAGGCGGCCTCCGGATCCTCCAAAAGGCGACGCACGCTTTCTCCCTCCGCGTGTTCGGGAACGGGGAGCCCGGCGATATCACAGAGGGTCGGGTAGATGCTCATGAAGTCGACGGTTCGGCTGCAAACTCCGCCGGGAGAGGCGACACCGGGAGCGACCCAGATCAGCGGCGCGCGTGTGGCCTCCTCCCACAGAGCGAATTTTCTCCAATGCTCCTTCTCGCCCAGGTGCCAGCCGTGGTCGCCCCACAGACAGATGACGGTGTTGTCCGCGTGGGGCGACCGGTGGAGGGCGTCGAGCACGCGACCGATCTGAAAGTCGACATAACTGATCGCCGCGAGATAGGCCTGGACGGCCTCTTCCCATCGCCCGGATTCGAGAATCGCCCGGTGATCTCCACCGGGATTGGCCATTCTCAGCCCCTCGGGCGGAACATCGTCGAGATCGCCCGGGCGACCGGGCGGAAGTTCGATCGCATCGAGCGGATGGAGGTCGTAGTACTTCTGCGGCACGGTCCAGGGCATGTGGGGCTTGTGAAATCCGAGGGCCAGAAAGAATGGTTGCTCGTGCTTTTGCGAGAGCTGTTCGACGCCGAAACTGGCGATATGTGTGTCGGCGAGGTTTTCGTCGCCGCCGCGCAGCACGCCGAACTTGATTCCGGCGATGCTGCGATCGTCGACTTCGGCGTTCGGAATAGGTTTGCGAGCGTGGGTGAGCGTCCACTGCTCGGGCCAGCCGGGGCCACCATGCCAGAGTTTTCCCGCGCCAATGGTCTTGTAGCCCGCTTGGTTGAAGTGGGAAAAGAGGGATTCCTCGGGCCGGATAGCAGGATGGTAAGGGTTGCGATTGTCGTAGACCCCGGTGGAGCCGGGCCTTTTCCCGCTGAGCAGCGCTGCCCGGGAGGGGTTGCAGGCGGGTGCGGCGCAGTATGCGTGGGTGAAGGTGACACCAAAGCTGGCCAGACGGTCGAGGTGCGGCGTCTTGGCCTGCGGGTTGCGCCCGAGATGACCTACCCAGTGGTTGAGGTCGTCGACCGCAATGAAAAGAATATTGGGTTTGGCCGGGACCGGGGAGTCCGCAGACCATCCGGACGGGATGAGGCAGGCGGTGAGCAGCCAAAAAACATGTCTTGGGACTGGCATGATGAAGAGCGTAAGCGGGATTCAAGCCGGATCAAGGCCACCGGGCGCCGAACGGGGCGGTCGAGGTGAGGCCCAACCGAATCGCGGCCATGTGAACCGAGGGTTGGAAAAGCGGGTCAGTCCTGAAGCTGGCGGCGCCGCTTGACGCCGCTTGACGGCTTGGCATTGTGAATCAGGCGCAGGGCTACCCGTGTCTCGCCTCGATGAGTCTCAGCGTTGCTGGAACGTAAATGCTTGCCAGATGTCGATTGGCGGGTTGCCAGGCCCTCCGAAAGGCCTTTGCTCCACTCCCGGCCTTGCTGGCTCACCCCATGATTGCGCTGCTGACCGACTTCGGCCTTCGCGACACCTACGTGGCGGAATTGAAAGCCGTTCTTCTGACCGCGGCTCCCGGCGTTCCGCTCGTCGACATCACCCATTGCGTGGAACCCTTTGACGTCGCTCAGGGCGCCTTCCTGCTGGCTCAGGCAGCGGCCGCGTTTCCCGCGGGAGCCATATTCCTCGCCATTGTCGATCCCGGAGTAGGCACGGAGCGGCGTCCGGTCGCCTTTCGCAGCGGCGCCCAACGCGTCTATGTCGGACCCGACAACGGTTTGTTCCAACGTGTCGTCCGGCGCGAAGGCGCCATCGAGGCCGTGGAACTGCCCTCCCTTCCCCATCGCTACGCCGGAGGAAGCTCCGCCACGTTTCACGGGCGCGACATCTTCGCTCCCGTCGCCGCCGCCCTGTGGAATGGCACAGCCCTGGCCGACGCCGGACTTCCCATCGATCCCGCCACCCTCAGCGCCGAGCCGCCCGCCGGTCCGGGCCAAGGGCGCTGCGCGGTCCTCCACGTCGATTCTTTCGGGAACGCCATCACCTCGCTCGTTCCCGAAACCGTCCCCTGTGAACCCGGGACCAAGATTGTGCTCGAGACCCCGGAGAGCCGGCATCTGCTCCCGGTCATTCGCACCTATGCTCAGGGCCCGGAAGGCCGGCCCTCGCTGCTCATCAACAGCGCCGGCCATCTCGAGATCTGTTGCAATCGCGGTTCCGCCGCCGCCCTTCTCGGCCTGCGTCCCGGAATGGCCCTTCGCCTTCGCCTCGACCAGTAAGCCTCCACCCGGCGCCTATGCGCCAACTGGACTTGGGAGGGCACGTTTTTGGAGGCGGGAGGCGCCGGCTTCCCTTGGCCGTTGATTCCAACCGCATGAAAACGTTCGACGCCAACTGCCTTGTCCCGGCCGTTTCATAGGCAGTGCCCTCCGCCCGGCGCCCCTCGTCTTTGTCTTTCGCACCTCCGCCCGGTCATGGTATCCTCAACCCCATGGGACAAAGCAGCGTGAAGGCCAAACCGGAATCACTCCGGCCTGAGCCGCTGGACAGATGATGAGCGGTGAAGCACACTCCGAAGCCGCCCCCCCGCAATCCATCGGTCCGCTCTCCTTGGCGGCGGGTCAGCTCTTCTTCATCCTCGGCCCTTGCATGCTAGAATCCGAAGCGTTCGCCTGGCGCATGGCCCGCGCCCTTCGCGCCATCGCTGACTCCCTCAAGATCCCCTTCGTCTTCAAGGCATCCTACGACAAGGCCAACCGGACCTCCGCCGGTTCCCCACGCGGCCCTGGTCCCCGTGAAGGCTGCCGGATCCTCGGCGAGATCGCCCGCGAACTCAACATCCCCGTCACCACCGATATCCATTCTCCGGAAGAAGCCGAAACAGCCGCAGAACAGATTGATTTGCTTCAAATTCCCGCTTTCCTCTGCCGTCAAACCGATCTCCTGGCCGCCGCGGCACGAACCGGCCGGGCCGTGAACGTCAAAAAAGGTCAGTTTCTCGCCCCTTGGGACACCGTTCATATCGCCGAGAAATTGGAGTTCTATGGCTGCCGC
>DATKCT010000180.1:0-81033 GCA_035513055.1 Verrucomicrobiales bacterium
GCGCAGCAGGGTGCGGAAGAACTCCCGTTCGCTCTGGCCGAAGACGATGTGACGGCCGGCGAAACGGGAGACGACGTGATAGCAATGGGTCTGCCCCTTGGGACCGAGCAGGAAGCGGCGCAGCTTTCTCATGCCGCCACCCTGGACCCCTCGCGCCCAGTTGTCAACTGATTTGTTTTGTGGCTGACACAATACGCAACTTTCCTGGCAACGTTCCATGGGCCCTCCACAAGCGCTGCGCCACGTGCTGCGTCCCGAAACTGCTCCAAGCACGTCCATGAACTGAGCCAAGCCTCCCAAGTGTCTCCGGCCCGCCCAGTGCCACGGGCGCCCCTTGCACCCACAGGCAAGGCGGCGCGCCCGCCCCTGGGGCCGGAGTTCGAACTTCTGCCCGTCCCAAGCAGAAACGCACTTCCCGGTTCAAATCAGATGAAACGGCCCTGCCCCCGTCCCCCTTTTTTCTAGCCTTGCGCTTGCGCCCCACCCATGGTCAAAGACAATGGAGACGATGTTTGGAGATCTTACCAATCAAGAGGGCGAGAAAATCGATAGCGCCTATTCTCCTCCCGCCGATCCCCAGGACCCCAGAATCGTCGTGCTGGGGCACGGCGTCACCGGCAACAAGGACCGGCCCCTCCTCGTCGCCGTGGCCGATGCGCTTCGCGCGCATGGGCTGGCCACGCTCCGCATCTCCTTTGCAGGAAACGGAGAATCTCACGGCCGCTTCGAAGACTGCACGGTAACCAAAGAAACCTCCGATCTCAGCAGCGTCCTCGATGCCCTCGGAGACCGTCCAATCGCTTATGTGGGACATAGTATGGGCGCGGCCGTAGGCGTTCTCTGCGCAGCCGCAAATCCCCGCATCCGCGTCCTGGTTTCGCTTGCCGGCATGGTTCACACGGCCCAGTTTGCCGAACGCGAATTCGGCGCTGAGATTCCCGGCTCCGGTTCCATGTGGGACGACCCATCCTGCCCGCTTTCCGCCGCTTTCATGGAAGACATGCGGAAAGCCGGATCCGTGCTTCCGTTCGGCGCCCGAGTGTCTGTCCCCTGGTTGCTGGTCCACGGCGCCGATGACGACGTCGTTCCCATCGCCGACAGCGAAGACATCGCTCCCACCGCGGGCGGCCCACACCGTTTCGTCCGTGTGCCCGGCGCCGATCATTCCTTTACCGGTCAACTCGAGATCGTGTCGACCGAAGTCGCAGATTGGATCACGAACCGGCTGAACTGACGGATTCCGCATGGCTCGCGAAACCTATACTGAGGACAGCATCCGGTCTCTAGAATGGCGGGAACACATACGGCTGCGCCCCGGAATGTACATTGGCCGTCTCGGCGACGGATCCAACGCCGAGGACGGCATCTACGTACTGCTAAAGGAAGTCATCGACAACGCCGTCGATGAATTCATCATGGGTCATGGGAGCACGATCGAAATCGTCCGGGAAGGCTCCGCTTTCCGCGTGCGGGACTATGGCCGAGGCATTCCTTTGGGCAAACTCGAGGACTGCGCGGCGCGCATCAACACGGGAGCCAAATACGATTCCAAGGCCTTCAAGAAATCGGTCGGCCTCAACGGAATCGGAATCAAAGCCGTCAACGCGCTCTCGGACCACTTTTACCTTCAGTCCTTTCGCGACGGAAAAACCCGGGACCTCGAATACACCCGCGCACAGTGGGTGCGCGGCTCTTCGAGGGCCCGTTCCTCCGCGGAACCGGCCGGCACGGAGTTGACTTTCCATCCCGATCCCGAAGTGTTTGGCGAATTCGCCTTCCGGGACGAGCACGTCGAGCGCATGCTGCGCCATTATGCCTATCTCAATGCGGGCCTCACCCTGGTTTACAACGGCAAGGAGTTTCGCTCCCGAAACGGGCTGCGCGACCTTTTGGCGGAACACCTGACCGAAGCCCCCCTCTATCCTGTGATCCACCTCCGCGGGGATGACGTTGAAATCGCCGCCACCCATACCTCTCAGGCCGGCGAAGAGTGCTTCAGTTTCGTCAACGGCCAACACACGACCCAGGGCGGCACTCACCTCAACGCTTTCCGCGAGGCCTACGTCAAAACGGTGCGCGATTTCTTCAAGCGCAAGTTGGATCCTGCGGACATCCGCTCCGGCCTATCGGCCGCTGTCAGCCTGCGCATCGAGGAACCGGTCTTCGAGTCTCAGACGAAGACTCGTCTGGGTTCGACGGCGATGTCGCCTAATGGAACGACGGTCCGCTCGTTCCTAGGCGCCTTCCTTTCGCGGGAGCTGGAGATACACCTCCACCAGCATCCCGCTACGGCGGAAGCTCTCCTGACGCGCATACAAGAAGCCGAGAACGAGCGCAAGCAGTTGAAGGACGTTCAAAAACTGGCTCGTGAGCGCGCCCGCAAAGCCAAGATCCACAATCGGAAACTCCGCGACTGCCGCCTCCACTACGACACCCGTCACCGGCATCGCGACCAGACCACCCTCTTCATCACCGAAGGCAACTCCGCCAGCGGCACCATCACAGAAGCACGCGATGTCGACACCCAAGCCGTTTTCAGCCTGAAGGGCAAGCCGCTCAACTGCTACGGATTGAACAAGAAAATCGTATATGAGAATGAGGAGTTCAACCTCCTCCAGCACGCCTTGCAGATAGAGGAATCCCTCGACGCGCTCCGCTACAACCGCGTAGTCCTGGCTACCGACGCCGACGTCGACGGCATGCATATCCGCCTTCTCATGGTCACCTTTTTCCTGCAATTCTTCCCCGACCTCATCCGTCGCGAACACCTCTTTATTCTCGAAACGCCGCTCTTCCGGGTCCGCAATAAGAAAGCGACTCGCTACTGTTACAGCGAAACGGAGAAAGCAGCCGCCCTGCGAGAGTGCGGCGCCGGAGCGGAGATCACCCGCTTCAAGGGGCTCGGCGAGATCTCGCCCCATGAGATGCGCCACTTCATCGGAAAGGAGATGCGGCTTGAGCAGGTGCGGGTGGACCGCGGGGCCGCGATTCGCGAATTACTCGAGTTTTACATGGGCAAGAACACACCGGAACGGCAGCAATTCATCATCGAGAATCTCCGTGTCGAGACCGACCTGGTTGCCGAGAACGCCTAAACCCGAGCCGCTGCAGTCATGCCCGCCGGCGAAAAGTCTCTCACGCAGGTCGACGAACTCTACGGAACGTGGTTCATCGACTACGCCTCTTACGTCATTCTCGAGCGCGCCGTGCCCCACATGCACGACGGCCTCAAGCCCGTCCAGAGACGCATCCTCCACGTTCTGCGGGAACTCGACGACGGGCGGCTTCACAAAGTGGCCAATATCGCAGGCAATGCAACCGCCTACCACCCGCACGGCCCTGTCGCCATTGAGGACGCGATAGTTCAGTTAGGACAAAAGAAGCTTCTCCTCGATACCCAGGGCAATTGGGGAAACCCCCTCACCGCCGACCCCGCCGCGGCCTCCCGCTATATCGAGGCCCGGCTCTCCGATTTCGCCCGGGAGGTCCTTTTCAGCCCCAAGATCACTACTTGGCAGCTCTCCTACGACGGACGCCGCAAGGAACCCGTGACTTTGCCGGTCAAGTTCCCTCTGGTCTTGGCTCAAGGCGTCGAAGGCATCGCCGTCGGCCTGGCCTGCCGAATCCTTCCGCATAACTTCATCGAACTCTGCGACGCCAGCATTGCCGCTCTGCGCGGCGAATCCTTCAGCCTCGTTCCTGATTTCCCATCGGGCGGCATCCTCGACGCCTCCGACTATCAAGGCGGCGCCCGCGGCGGGCGGGTCCGCGTCCGAGCCCGGATCGAAATCCGCGACCGGACCACCTTGGCCATCACTGAGATCCCCTATGGGGCCACCACCGTCTCGGTCATGGATTCCATCCTCGCGGCCAATGAGAAAGGCAAACTCAAGATCGCCCGCCTCGACGACAACACCGCTCGGGACATCGAGATCCTCGTGCGCCTTCCGCCCGGCGCCGACCCCGCCCAAACCCTTCAGGCCCTCTACGCATTCACCGAATGCGAGGTCAGCATCGCCCCCAACTCTTGCGTCATCGACGAGAATCGTCCCCGGTTCCTCGCTGTCGAAGACCTCGTCCGCGCCTCGGCCGCTCGCACCCGTGATCTCTTGCAGCGGGAACTCGAAATCCAACTCGATGAACTCCAAGAGAAATGGCATTTCTCCTCCCTGGAAAAAATCTTCATCGAAAAGCGCGTTTACCGTCTCATCGAAGATTGCGAAACTTGGGAAGCCGTCTTGGAAACCATTGCCGAGGGACTCAAACCGCACCTCCGCGGATTGCAGCGCGCTGTCACCCAGGAAGACATCATCCGGCTCACCGAGATCCGCATCAAGCGCATCTCCAAGTACAACAAGTTCAAGGCCGATGAATTGTTGAAATCCCTGGAGAACGAGATTCGCGAAGTCAAACGCTATCTGTCCTCCCTCACTCGCTGCGCCATTCGCCATTTTCGCGAACTGCGCGAGCGCTTTGGTCCCGGCCGGGAAAGGCGCGCCGAGATCACTTCGTTCGAACGCGTGGTAGCGGCCAGAGTCGTCATGGCCAGCGAAAAACTCTACGTCAACCGCGCCGATGGTTTCGCAGGCTTCGCCCTAAAAAAACACGAAGAGGTCGGTCCCTGCTCCCGGCTGGACGACTTCATCGTGTTTCGCCCGGACGGAACCATGTCGGTCTCCCGCGTGGACGAGAAAATCTTTGTAGGCAAGAATCCCATCCACATCGAAATTTATTCGAAAGATAAGGCCCGGTTCTACACTATGATCTACCGGGACGGAACCGGCGGCGCCTGCCTGGCCAAGAAGTTTCAGGTGTCCGGCGTCACCCGCGACAAGGTCTACGATCTCACTCGCGGCGTCAAAGGCACCAGGGTGCTCTTCCTGGCTGCGCACGATTCCGAAGACCAGACCAAATTCTTGGTCCGGCTTCACTTTCGCTTGGAAGGTCTGCGCCTGCGGAGACTCTACGTCGATTTCGACTTCGGCGGCCTCACCGTGAAGAGCCGCGGCGCGGTCGGGAACATCGTCACCCGAAAGCCCGTTCAACGAATCTCCCGGTTGCGGAAACGCTGATTCCGCTGTCTTCCGGGGAGGCTGGCGGCTGCGAGGAATTGAGCCTCCTTCCCACTCCACGGCGGACATGGGTTCCGCCAACCTTTCACAACGAACAAGTTGCATTTTGGAGCGGCCATGTTGAATGTGCGGAAGGGAGAAATATGAGCGATTCGGAACGTCCGGATTCTCCGGATTTGAAAGACCTCGAACTGAAGCCCAGTTGGGTTTCGGATCTCGAACGAAGGAGCGGCAACCGGAGGGAATCCTACGGGGACCAGGGTTCGTCGTTCGCCCCAGACAGGCAACGCTCCGGCCCCCGGCACTTGGATGGCCGCCGGCCAAATCATTCTGGCGATCCGGATCGCCGCAACCGGCGAGGTCGCCGCGACCACGAGCCCGAACCCGCTGTCAGCACGATTCTCAGAGACTGCGATTTTCGCTTCCGGCCGACGGCGCGCAGTGTGGAGACGCTCGTTGAGCAGATTCGCCGTTCCGCCCGCGCGTATCCAGTGTTCGACCTGGCCAAAGTGGTCCTGGCGGCCCCCGATCGATTCGAGATTCAGATCGTCATCCGGGAAGAATCGGCGGGACGGACCCTGTTTCGTTGTCCCTTCGACGGGGCCCTCTTCCTCACGCGGGACGAAGCCATCCGGCACATCGTTGCGAGCACGGCCTTCAACGCCGTCTACCGTCCCCAGAAGGTCGAAGTCGGTTCTCCCAAAGGAAACTTTCCCGTGGTCGCCCTTTGCGGATTATCCGGCGCCGTGTTGGGGCCTCCCAATTACCACGCCTACGCCGAAAAGGTCGAGACGGTTCACCGCGAACGCTACCACCGCATGCCCTTCGATGATTACCGCTCCCGCATCCGTATGAGCCGGGAGGACGCCGATATTCGGCGATGGGCCGAGGAGGAAAGTTGGACGACGCGGTATCAACACGGGGAAGGCGATACAGAGCTCGTCTTCGGTTCGACCAAGGAAGCCCTGCGCCACCTGATGGAGCACCGCCAATCCGAGTTCCTCGAGATTTGCAGTGAAGCGCTTGTCCCCGGTCACATCGACCCCGCCTTGATCTCTGAGCCGCTCCTTCAGGCCCTACGCCACGCTACCCACGAAACGCGCCGACACCCGTTGCCATTTGTCCGCTCGCTCAGCGACTGTCTCGAGGGGGCCGGATTGAAATTCTTCAAGCAAGATCGCAAGTTCACTTTCGTCACCGCCACACGTCCCCGGCCTCTCGATTCCCAGACCGACTTCTCGGCGCGCATTGCCGGCATCGTCGCCCACCTCCGGCAGCATCCTGGAATCACAATGGCCCAAGCCATCGCCAGCCTGGCCGGACCGGTCGAACCGCCAGAGAATCGCCAGCTCACCCAGCAGGAAATCGATCATCTTCGCGACCTTCGCTGGCTGATACGGGAGGGGCACGTCATCGAGTTCAGCAACGCCGCTCTTCAGTTAGTCGACGGGCGCCGGGAGAAGGCAGGGAATCCTGGCCACCCCCCCCGACCAGGAAACGCAGCGCCATCGGCAGTGCCCTCGCCTGCCGCCGTTCCCGAATCCAAACCAAGTCCTCCGGCCGATCCGAACCCACCCGAACCGCCTTCGGCTGAATCCACCGGCGAGCCGTCATCAACCGGCGCCGCAAATCCAGAGGTCTCTTGAACGCTGCAGCGCGAAGCGCTCCCGAAAAACGATCTGTCCTTGGCAGCTCCTGCACGAGCGCCGTATGTCCTCGCCGTCATGCAGGGTCAGCCTCGCAGCCTCGCCTCCACACCGACAGGTGAGTCTCACCGTTTTATGCGCCGCCCCGTAACTCCGCGGCCCTCTTCTTGACCTCATCACTGACCGGCGCCTCCGCCACGGCATCCAACAGCTCGTTCGCGGCATCCCGATCACCCTCTTTCATCTTCCCGGCGATCTCCACCAGCGCCGATGCGGCTTCCTCTTTCACTCCGCTGGAATCATCCTGAAGAAAGAGCAGGAGCGCCGCCGCCGATTCGCCATGAGGCATTCCCGCCAATACGGAGAACATCAATCGGCGCTCTTCGTCACGCCTGCAGGCAGCCAACCCAGCCAAGGCGTGACGCCTCGCCGCGTCCGCCTCCAGACCCGGACCGTCCCTCAACAAGCGGGCAAGCGCCTGCAACAGGCGCACGTGGTCGTCCTCCGCCGTTGCTTCCGACTGGGCGGTCTCGAGAATGAGCGGGCAGGCGTCAGCCGATTCCCACGCCGCCAGCGCCTGAATGGCGCCCGCGCGTTCGTCTGCGATGCCCAGCATGGGTTTCACGAACTCCAATCCGGCCGGACCACCGGCGCGGGCCAAAGCCATCACCAATCCCGCCTTCCTTTCGGCCGGCGCGGAGGCCAAACGCCCTGACACGATCTGGACCACTTCCTCCCTGTCCTCCAAACGCCCGGCCACGGAGCGCAACGCGGCAAAGTCCTCTTCCTCTCCGCGCTCGACGCAAAGGTCGACCATCGCCGAAAGCACCGCGCCGCTAGCCCGGTCCGTCAAGGCCTCCAACGCCGCCGTCCGGACCGGGTTTTCCTCCCGAACCCACTCCAGCAGCCGGCGATCCAGCCCTTCCGCGCCGCGGGCGGCGAGGGCCGACACGGCGGCGGCCCGGCGCTCCGGATCGCCTCCGGCAGCGGCTTTCAACAGCTCCGCTTCCACACCCTCCCCTGTCAAAACAGCAAAATGCCCCAGCGTCCGGCGCCGGATCTGCCGGTCTCCGCTGGTTAGTCGTTCCAGCAGCGGCCCCACGGCTTCGATCCCTCCAAGCTGAGCCAAGACTTCCGCGCCCTCGCTCCGCACCTCCTCCGGAGCGTCGCTCTCTAGCAACTGCCCTATCCGGCGTGTCACGGTCGTCTCTCCTGAGTCCCGCAAAACGGCCAACATTTGCCTCTGCATCCCGGGACTCTCCTGCGCCAGCTTCACCGCCAGCAGATTCGGGAGGACGCGGTTGCCCGGATAGGCCCGGCAAGACTGAATCGCCGCTTCCCGGACCTCGCTATCGCGGCTTTGCATGGCGATGATCACGAGATCTTCTGCGCTGGGCGCATCTATCTCGACCAAAGCTCGCAACGCCGAAGCTCGAATCTCCGGAGGCTCACCATAGTCGTAAAGCCTTCTCCCTACAGCCACCCCTTCCTCCTGCCGTCCCTCCTTGCGCAGAGTCGTCATGGCCCGGAACAAGGCCTCGGCCAGATCCCGGCGAAACGCTCCCAGCGCGATTCTCGTCTCGCCCTCTTCCGCGCCTTTCCCTGCGTCCGTTTCGGCGGTGCTCCATGCGCGCTCCGCCTCCCACTCATAGGCCTGCAACAACGCCGCCACGGCCTCCGGCGCAGCGATTCGGCCTAACGCCGCGGCGGCAGTCCGGCGAAGCGCTGTATCCGGAGACTCCAAGAGCGGCGCGATCAACGGCGTCGCCCCTGTGTCGCCTCGCGACCCCAGGCTGTGGACGCACCTCATCCGGTCGTCATCGTTATGGGCCTCCTCCAAAAGTTGCCGCAACGCGGCCGCCGCCTCCTCGGAACCGTTTGCTTCCAGGGCTCGCCGCGCTGCATCCCGCAGGATGGGATCGGCATCCGCGCACAGAGACTTGAGGACCGGCGCCGCTGCGGCGTGCCCGGCAATTTCCAATTGACGCACCAACGCGACCTGGGCTGCCGGCGCCGGCGTCTGCGGCAGCGCTCCCAGCAACTCCTGCTCCCACAATGCCCGCTGCTCTTCCGCAGCCGGAGCCGAAGCCGCGGCGCTCAACGCCTGCAATTCCATCCTCGGAGCGTAGCGAGCGCTCTCCGGCTCCGCAGCCGCTTGCGCCAGCAACTCCGCCAACTTAGAACCTAACGCTTCTGAGAAGCCCGCCCCGGCGCCGGCGTTGCGCGGCGCTTCCTGACCAGACACTAAAGCCGCAGCGAAGATCCAGCCCGCTCCCGCCCAACCGATAGACCTTGAACTTTTCATGATCGCTCTGTTTCGCATGCCCGTGTCTACAAAAAGTAAGGGGCCCGCCGCGGACGGTCTGCCCAACGCGCGGCGTAAGGGTCGCCCACAATCTCCTCCTTCTCTGGATCCCAACGCAGCGGACGCCCGAGCCGCTCGGCGATCCCGCTCAGGTGACAAATGGTCGCCGTCCGATGACCAGTCTCGACCGGGCAGATGGTTGGACGCCGCGTCCGGATCCCATCCAGCCAGTTCTGGCGGTGATCCCCGGACACGTAGAGGCGAACGTCGCCCGGACCTAGGGGCGCCCGGGCCAAGTCCCCGGGCGTCGTGGCGACGCGGTCCCCGCGGGACACGCTCACCATTCCGTCCGTCCCAATGAAGTGAATCATGTGCCCATCGGGCGCCGGGTGATCACGCAGGACCCGCGTCCCATCCTCATACACGTGGAGCTGATGCGCGCCCCCATTGTATCCTTTCGGCAGAAAATGGACGGGGCCCGATTCATCCTTCCCCAGCGCCCATTGAATGATGTCGAAATGGTGCGCGCCCCAATCGCCGTTCTTGCGGGATCCGTACTCCCAGAACCTCCGCCAGCCTCCTCCGTAATCTCCTTTTACCCTCTGGCTGCTGTAAGGAAACCAAGGCGTTGGTCCTAACCAACGATCGTAATCGAAACCGTCCGGAACGGGCTCCGGATCCGGCGCGTCGGGCGGCGCAAATTGGCCCAACTGCGCGTAAATAGTATGCACCCGCCCGATCCATCCGTTGCGCACGATCTCCGCCGCTTTGCGAAAGCCGGATTCCGAGCGCTGTTGGGATCCGACTTGCAAAATCGAACCATGGGTTCGGGCCGTGTCCCGCATGAGCTGCCCTTCCCGAATGGTCAAGGTCATCGGTTTTTCGACATAGACGTCCTTACCCGAGCGCATCGCGGCGATGGAAATGGGAGCATGCCAATGATCCGGCGTGCACACCATCACCGCATCGATGTCGTCACGTTCCACTACGCGCTCGAACTCGTTGCAAGCCTCGCAGCCGTGATACTCTCCGCTGCCCTGCCGCTCTGCGTAGCGGCGTTCCGTCTCATCCTTCGCCGCCTCGCGTTTGGAGCGAACGACGTCGCAGACCGCCAACACCTGGACATCTTCGCGGCCCAGCATGGCCCCCCGATGTCCTCCCATGATCAAGCCATGCCCAATCAGGCCCATGGCGATGCGGTTGCTGGGTGCCGTTCCCCCTCCCAACCCCAAGACGCGCGCCGGCACAATCATGGGAGCCGCCCAGGCCAGCGCCGCACCCTGTATCCAAGCCCGCCGGGTGGTTAGTCCTGCGCGCCCTCCGGTTGTCGCTTCCTTCCGATCCGCGCTCATTCTTCCATCATCTCCTCTCGCGCCTTCCTATCAAGGAGAATGACCGGATCCGTCCAAGAAAATGCGGCCCCTTCGCGCCAGGCCGTCTACCAGGGCGACTTACCCCCATTGACACAGAGAGTCTGCCCGGTGATGAACGATGCGCCCTCTCCGGCAAAGGCCAGAACCGCTTCTCCCACATCTTCCGGCCGGCCCCAACGGCCCGCGGGGATACTGGCGGCATAGTCATCTTTTTCGTCCTGCGGATCATCCAGATGGCGTTCGGTGGGGATCCAGCCTGGAGCCACCAGATTCACCGTAATCCCAAAAGGCGCCAACTCCGTCGCCATACTCCGGGTCCACCCCACCTGCCCGCCCTTGGCCGCCACATAGGCGCTGAAGTTCCCGATGCCCAACTGAAACACCTCGCTCCCAATGTTGATGATCCGGCCCCAGCCCTTGGTCTTCATCGCCGGCAACGTTGCCCGCGCCAGCAGGTAGGGACTCTTGACAAAAAAATCGAGCATCTGCTGGTAAAACGCCCAATCATAGTCCTCGATCGGGCGCTGCGGCTGAGCCGGCGTTGCGTTGACCACCACGACGTCGATGTCGCCCAACGCGCCCGCTGCATCCTCCACCATACGTTCGATCTCGACCGCGTCGGTGACGTCCGCCTTGGTCAGAAAACAGTCCGCCCCCGTCTCCTGAATCTGCCGGAAGGCCCGTTGCGCCCGCTCGTCATTGTTGCAATAGTTCATCACGACCGCGGCGCCCGCGCGCGCCAGAGTCGAGGCAATTCCCAATCCCAGCCCCGTCGTGCTTCCCGTGACCAACGCCACCCGTCCTTTCAGAGTCTGCTCCGCCATTCGGGGCTCATACCAGAGCCGGCCCCTGGCGGCAAGCAGCAGTCCCACTGGATGCCCTATTCCACGCACCGCCATGAAAAAACTCGCCCTTGTCGCCTTCATTGCCTGCTGCATTGCGCCTGCATTGTTGAGCGCGCGCGAATGGACCTCAACCGACGGCCGGAAGCTCCAAGCCGACTTCGTCTCCCTGTCGGGCGACACCGTGATCCTCCGCCGCAGCAGCGACGGCCGTGAGTTTACGCTTGCCCTCGATCGCCTCTCCGAGTCCGATCGCGAATGGATCGAGACCCGCGCCGCCGATCGCAGCGCAGCCGGCGACGAAGATCCGCCGGCGACCAAGCCTTTTGAAGGGCCTTATGCCGAGTTGATCACGGGCGATTGGCGCCAATTTGAAGGAGAAGGCGACCTCCAACTCATGTTCTTCGGGGCGAAATCCCTGGACCCCGCCAAGGAATACCCGCTCGTCCTCTATCTGCACGGCAAGGGAAACGATGTCCTTTCCAAGGCCCACCTCGGTTTCGCCGCCTCCTGTGCCGATCCCAAGAACTATGCCGAACGGCCTTGTTTCATCGTCGCTCCACAATGCCCGGACGAGAACGGCTGGCGCGGCGAAGTGGCCTCCAACGTCATCGACACGATCGAAGATCTCTCCGCCAAGTTGCCCATCGATGAAGACCGGATTTATCTGGCTGGCTACTCCATGGGCGGATTCGGAACATTCCAACTTCTCGTCGACGAGCCCAAACTTTTCGCCGCGGGCGTCCCGATTGCCGGAGGCGTGAATGTGGGAGCGGCGCGCGACCTGCGGCGCACGCCTCTGTGGGTATTTCACGGTGAACAAGACGATGTCGTTCCGCCGGACGGCAGCCGCGCCATCGTGAAGGCTCTGGAAAGGCTCCGGGCCCCGGTTCGCTACACCGAGTTTCCAGGCGCCGGACATGGAATCACCGGCGAGGTCAACGCCAACGCCGAACTGCATCAGTGGCTCTTCGATCAGAAGCGCCGGTGAACCCCTTCCCATCGCGCTGAAACCGGCATACGGACCGGCCTGCATTTTCTCCCGCGCTCTTCCCCGGAGCGCCGCCCTCCCGTCGGCCTGTCCGGCGACGGCGACTTTGACCGCCATGCCCGTGGTGAGGACCTAAGGCCATGCCTGGCCACGCCTGTCTTGCGCCCTGGCGATCGGGCAGCGAAGCTCAAAGCCGCAGGTCACCCATCCCCGTAACGCGGGTTGCAAAAGTCCATGTCTCGCCGCTCTGCTCTCGCCATCCCTCTGCTCGCTGGCTTCGCCGTCGTAGCGGCGCTCATCCTTGCGGCCGTTCTCCGGCTGACCGGTCTCGCTGAGCGCCCCATGCACCTGGATGAATCCATTCAGGCCTACAAGTTCGGAGAACTGCTCGAAACCGGCGCTTATGTCTACGATCCCAGTGATTTTCATGGTCCCGTTCTCCTTTACTCGACATTCCCAGCCGCGTGGCTCGGCGGAGCCGCAACGTTCCCGGATCTCGACGAAGTCCTGCTTCGCTCCGTTCCCGCCGCCTATGGGATCGCTCTGGTCCTGCTCGTGGCGCTGTCGGGCCGCGCTCTCGGGTTGTCGGCTCCGCTCGCCGCTCTTCTCCTCGCGGTATCCACCCCCTTCGTTTACTACAGCCGCTACTACATCATGGAATTGCCGCTGGTCTTCCTGCTCGCGGCGGCCCTTTGGTGTCTTCATGCCTACCTGCGGCGTCCGGGACCCCTGCCGGCCGCGACCTTTGGCATCATCGGCGGACTCGTGCACGCCACCAAGGAGACTGGAGCCATCTCTTTCCTGGCCATAGCTGTGGCCCTCGTAACCCTCACTCTGCTGCAGAAAGCCCGGGGCGAACCCATCCTTCCCAAAGGCGTTCGCCCCGTTCATCTCATCCTCGCCCTCGTTTGCGGGCTCGCCTTTTCCGCTCTCCTCTTTTCCGCCGGCCTTCAGCATCTGCCCGCGATTCCCGACAGCATCCGGACCTATTTCTCCTACCTGCAAGGCCGGCCCGGAGGCGAAGAACATCATAAGCCCTTCCACTATTACCTCCACGTGCTGGTCTGGACTCGCCAGGAAGGCGTGATCTGGACGGAACTCCTAACGCTTCTGTTCGCTGTTGCCGGCGCCGTCCTTTGTTGGACGCCCGGCGCCGTCCGCAGCTCATCGGCTGGCTCCGCCGCATGCTGGCGATTTCTCACCCTCTATGCAGCCGTCTCAGCGCTGATCTACTCCGCCATTCCCTACAAGACGCCGTGGACCCTGCTGAGCTGGTATTTCCCGGTCCTCCTTCTCGCGGCCTACGGGGCGTTGGCTCTCGTCGCGCTCGTCTCACAGGCCGGCCGGTCCTTGGGCCTGGCCGCCGCCCTCGTGGTCGCCGCCCTCCTCAGCCTCGGGCAAGCTCGCGAACTGCGCCAAACCCACCGCGCCATCACTCGTTACGCCGCCGACAATCGCAACCCGTGGGTCTATGGACACACCACCTCCAACCTATTGCGTCTGATCGACCGGGTCGACATCTACAGCCGCCTGCATCCCTCGGGGAAAGCCCTGCCCATCCGGGTCTACGACGCCGAAGGCTGGCCACTCCCCTGGTATTTTCGCCGCTATAGCGACGTTCTCTACAGCGCGACGGTTCCAGATCAGCCCAGCGCAGGCGACCTCGTTATCGTCACCACCACCGAGGAGGACCTCTTCCGGCCCTTCGTTGAAACTTCTCACACCGTCGACAATTACTACGGTCTGCGCCACGACTACCTCGTTACCCTCTTTGTCGAGAACGGCCTTTGGGACCGGTTCCTCACCTCCATGACTTCACCTCCGCCATCCGGCCGATGAAGCTGCCAGGCGTCCATCGTCATATGCATGAAGCCATGGCGACGCGCTGGGAATTGCACCTCGTCTGTCCCGACCCAGGCATCGCCCGGCAAGCTGCCCTCGAAGCCTTCGCCCTGGCGGACCGGCTGGAGTCGCGCCTCAGCCGCTTCCGCGCGGGCTCCGAGATCGCCGTTCTCTCTCACCTTCCTGCGGGGGCGCCATGGCGCGTTTCCGACGCAACCTGGGACTGCCTCGAACTGGCCCTGGCGGTGCATTCCGAAACCCATGGGGCTTTCGACATCACTCTGACTCCCCTCTACGACCCGCGCCGTTGCAGTGGCGATCCTGTGATCGGGATGGAACATATTCACCTCGACGCCGACCGCCGCTGTGTCATCCTTTCCGGAGCGCCCCTTTACCTCGATCTCGGCGGCATCGGGAAAGGATACGCACTCGACGAAATGATCTCAGTCCTCGCTTCCTGGGAAATCGAGAACGCCCTGCTAATCTCCGGTTACAGCACCATCCTGGCGATCGGAAACGCCCCGGACCAGCAAGGTTGGCCCGTCCGCGCGGGACCGCCCAGCGATCCCCCGGTCCATTTGTGCAATCAAGCTCTCAGCGCCTCCGGCTTCGAAACCCGCGGCTGGCACATTGTCGATCCCCGGACCCGCAAGACCGTAACGACGCCGAGGCGCCGTTCGTGGGTCTTCACCAGTTCCGGTGCGCTGGCGGATGCGCTTTCAACCGCCATCCTGGTCATGAACGATGAAGAAATCGATCGCTTCTGCGGTCGGCATCCTCAGATTACAGTGATGTTGTCCTAACGATACTCAACTATCGATTCGCGTCGCCAAACCCTAACGCTCAGATGAATTCCATGTCCGCGGTCTTCCCCTGCGCCCTTCCTGCCTCCGCTCTCCGAGCAGTCGCCGCCCTCATCCTCTTTCAGCTCGTGCCCGCCCCGGCATGGAGAATCCAAGCTCAAGCAGCCGAACCGGGCCTGCCGGCCTTCGCCCGGCAGCTCATCGTGGCCGTCGCCGAGGGCTGGGACTCCCCCCGCGCCGTCCTCACGTGCTGGGAACGCAGCCGCGCCCGCGATCCATGGCGCCCCGTCCTATTCAAAGAAACGGTTCCGGTCCTGCTCGGCAGCGGGGGCATGGCCTGGGGTCTCGGCGTCGCCACAAGCAACGATCCCTCCGCCCGCTTCAAGAAAGAGGGCGATCAACGGGCGCCGGCTGGATGTTTTCAGATCGGACGCGTGTTCGGTTACGCCGCCGCCGCCCCGGAAGGCTGCGCGGTTCCTTACCGTCAAGTCACCCGCTGGGACGCCTGGATCGACGACGCCGATCATCCGCTCTACAACCGGCACTACGTCGCCCATCCCTCCGTCGTTCCCGATTGGTTCGAAAAACACCGGATGCGGCTCGGCGATTTCGCCTATGAATGGATGATCGAGATCCGCCACAATGCCGATCCGCCCCGGCCTGGATTCGGAAGCGCCATCTTTTTTCATATTCGCCGCGGACCGAACCGTCCGTCCCACGGCTGCACGACCATGCGCAAAGAGGATCTTCTTTCCCTCATTCGCTGGATTGACGCCCGCAAATCACCCCACTACGTCTTGCTTCCCCGCGAGACGTATCGCCACCGGGTCGAGCCCTGGTCCTTGCCTTCTCTGCCCGCAGAGGACTAACGGAACGGAAAAGCGGCAGCAGGGCCGTCGCACTCCAAGGTCTCCGTCCCACGCCCCCGGACAGACCCCGCGCGCCAGGGCCGGAGGGTGGACGTCCTCGAGCGCCTATCCTGGCACTCGACTACAACGCGTTCAAGGTGTGCGCTAGGTGCGGCGTAAATAGAGCCGGTTCTAACAAAAACGAATCGTGCCCCTTGTCCGAATGGACCGTGATATGCATCGAGGCCACCCCGGCCCGGCGCAACACCTCGACAAGCTCCCTCTGCTGGTCCGGATAAAAACACACGTCGCTGTCGATGGAAAACACCAGGTAACGCTGATGCCGGCACCGCTCGAAGGCCACTTCAAAATTCGTCGCTCCCGTCTGCTCCAACAAATCGAACTTCTGCCAAATATCGAGCACTCGCAGGTAGGTGTTCGCATCGAATCTCCGCACGAACTTCAAACCCTGATGCAACATGTAGGACTCCAACGGCGTGCCCAGGCCATACCAGGAGAAGAACCCATCGTCGCTCACGACCTCTCCCCGGGCTCGCCGCTCAATCGCCGCGAGCGAGATGAAAGTTTTGTGGCTGATCATTCGCGCCAAGGCCAACCCCCGGTCCGGCGGCCTTTCCTCGTAGTAATCTCCTCCGCGAAAATCGGGGTCGTTCTCGATGGCCACGATTTGCTCCAAACTCATGATCCGCTGCAACACCGAAACATGGATGCCCGTCGCCACCGGGATCACGAGCCGGACGCGGCCCGGATACCGCACCGCAAAATTCAAGGCCAGCAAGCCACCCACCGAGTTCCCGATCACCGCATGCACCTGCTCGACTCCCAATTCATCGAGCAAGTTCACCTGTGAATCGACGATGTCCGATGCGGTCAAGTGCGGGAAACGGGAACCGAATGGCTTCCCCGTGGCCGGATCCACTACCGATGGCCCCGTCGATCCGTAACAGCCGCCCAGGTAATTGACGCACACCACACACCACCGGCGCGTGTCCACCGCCCGCCCCGGACCCACAAAGGCATCCCACCACCCGAGATGCATCTCGTCCGTCCATCGCGTCCCCACTCCCACTACCGGACCCCGCCGGTTCCAGCCCGCCGCATGCTGGCTTCCCGATAGCGCGTGAAACAGCAACACCACGTTGTCCCTCGCCGCCGACATCTCCCCGTAGACCTCGTAGGCCAGCCGAAACGAGGAGAGAACCTGCCCTCGCCCCAACCGAAAACCGCCCCGGCTCTCCGGATACTCGAAGAATCGCGTCTCGACCTCGCCCACACCATCTAGGCCCACCATGCCAACGGATTGGAAGAAAGATTCCCTCAAGCAACCGAAAAAAGGGGGAATCGCTGGCTCGCCGTTTTCATCCGCGCCCGCCGAGCCAGCCCACGGCCGATCCCAAGACGATCACCCCCACCCCTAAAATCGCCAAAACGCTCATCCAGAACGACAGATCGTAGAACCGCGACGGAGCCAGTTCCGCCGGGAGACAGCGATACCGGAAAAACACCGCCGCGAACACCACCAATAACAATATCGCCGTCGTGATCACGCCCCCCACCAGCACCATTCCCACCGGCTCCTTGAAGATGAAGATCAGAATTGCCCAAATCAAAGGAAACAACCAAGCCAGCCAAGCGATGGCCAGACGCCGCTGACGGGGATTATCAAAATCAAACATGCCAATCCGGCCCAGCGCGTCCGCCGTCACCCGCGTCCAACCGCCCAACGCCGAAAACAAGGTTGAAAACAACACCACAAAAGCCCCTGCCAGGAACACCGTCTCGGCCCAGGGCCCTAGAGTCTCCGTGTATATCCGGGACAGCGTCCGCACCATTTCGAAACCTTCCGGCACGTCGCCCCGCCGGTGCAGAATCGCCGCGCCCAACAAATAGAACGCCGCCGTCACCACCGTGTAAACCACCATCGAGGCCAGCGCGTCCATATACATCACCCGGATCCACCCGCGCGCGCGCCGCACCCACTGCGGGTCTCCGGGCCTCGGCGGGCCGGTCTTCCGCGCGTAGCCCTTTTCAATCAACCAATAGTTGTAATGCATGATCTCATCGCCGCCCACCCCAGTGATTCCGAAAGCGCCCAGCGCCACCACCACCATCCCCGCCGGCAGATCAAAGCGCAGCCCGGAAGCGATCTGCTCCCAACTCACCCGGTACTCCTCGGTCCATTGCAGGGCTCCAACCGAGACGAGGGTCAGCACCGTGAACAACGCCAGCAGCAGAAGCGAAACCTTCTCGAGCAACGAGTAATATCCGCGAAAAACCAGAAGCGCCACCGCAACCGCCGCCAAACTCAGCCAGATCTCCCTCCTCAGCGCCGGGAAGGCGATTTCTAAAATCACTCCGACTCCGCCCAAAATCCCGCCCAACTGCACCGTTTTAGCCAACATCATCGCCAGCCAAACCCATATCGACCAACTGGCCCGGCCGAATTTGGGCCCGGGCAACCGATTGAAAGACCGCATCGTCGATTCCCCCGTGCTGATTGCATGCTTTCCAAATTCCAGTTGGATCGTCACCTTCACCACACAACTCACGAGAATCAGCCAAAACGCCGTGAATCCGGCCCGGGCGCCGAGCGTTGTGGTCGCGATCAATTCTCCGGAACCTACGATCGACGCCGACAAGATGAAGCCCGGGCCCAGAAAGCGCAGCGATCGCCAAAAGGACTTTGGCGGTTCCTGAATCTCAGCCTCCGTCAACGTATAGGGGTCACCCGCCGGTTGCATGGCCGCGAGCCTAGCGCGGATGAGCGCAATTCTCACGGCGTTTCGTCGGGCGAGATCCGGGAGGCCAACATCGGGCCGCGGCCCGTGCCGCCCTGGGCCCGCGCGCTCCTGCGATCCTCAGGCAAAGTGATCCCAGCCGCCCTTTGGCAAGTCCCGGCCCTCTTCCAGCCCGCACAATCGGCCGATCGCCGTCAGCGGGACCTCGGGAAACCGGCGCTGCCACCCCTCTTCCAGCTCCTTCGCGCGCTCTGGTGGGGCCGCGAACAACAACTCGTAGTCCTCGCCATCGCCCAAGGCCTCCCGAACGCTCGCCCCCGCAGCGCGGGGAAGCAGGCTCTCCTCCACATTGTACCCTGTGCCGCTGGCCGCCGCCAAGCGCGGCAAATCCCGGGACAAACCGTCGCTCAAATCGATCATCGCCGTCGCCATCCCGTGTTCCGCCAGCCAGCGGCCCTCTCGCAGCCGCGGTTCAAACTCCAAATGCCGGCCATTGCTGTATGATCTTCCTAACTGACCGCTGACGTACAGCAAGTCCCCCGCCCGGCCGCCCGAACGCCGCACCAGCGTATCCCGGTTTGCCGTCCCGAGCAGCGCCACCGAGATCATCTCCATTTCCATCCCGATCGCATCCCGCGGCGCCCCCGAAGTCTCCCCACCCACAATCAAAACCCCGTGCTCCCCGGCCATCTCCCGCAGCCCACGATAAAGAGCCTCCAGCCTGGCCAAGGGCGTCTCCCTCCCCAGCACCACGGTTGTCAAAGCATAGCTGGGTCTTCCCCCCATCGCCGCGATGTCGCTCAAACAGCGCGCCATAGCCTTCCTCCCCGCCAAGTTAGGCGGAACGTCTTCCGCGTAATGCACCCCTCGCACCACCGCGTCCGTCTTGAACAACAGCAATTCCTCCTCTGCGGACGATGCAATCACCGCGCAGTCATCCTCTCCCGGCCCGGCAACCACGCGCTCTCCCGACGGCAATCCTCGCGTCAAGCGCCGGACGACCTCATCCTCACCCAGATCAGCCAGCCGAAGCGTTCCGGTTTCCCTTTCCCCGCTCATCCTCCTCCCCCTCCTTGCGCGCCGCCGGTCACAAGCATGGCCGTCAGATTGGCGAGATTGAACAACGCATGCACTCCCATGGGTATCCACAGAGAACCCGATAATTCATAGGAAACGGCAAGAAACAGCGCCAGAACAAAGAGCGGCGCATACGATATCACCCCTTCATGGTTCAAGGCGAAAACCAAAGAAGAGAATACCGCCGCGAAAAAGCGGTCGGAAAAGCGTTTCACAACCGCATAGAGATAGCCCCGGTAGAAAACCTCCTCGAATACCGGAGCCAGCACGACGGCAGTAAGCCCCAGCATGACGCGGAAGGCCGCCCGTTCGTCTTGCGCAAAGGCCTCGACCAAGGGTTGCGCCGGGATATCTCCTATCCAATGCTGCAACAGGGCCCGGCTCCGGTCCGCCACCAAAAGAATCAGCGGAACCACCAAAGCCGCCAGGAGCAGGCTCCATCCCGCTGCCTGTCTCCAACGCAGGCGCTGCAATCCCCACAACTCCGCCAAACTCACCTCTCGCCGCAGCGCCAAGCCCAAGCAAAGCGCTCCTGTCAGAACGAGAAAGAAGAGCCCGTTGGCGACCAGATCCGCTATTCCCACCTCCCTGGGGTCCCCTGGCGCCGTCTCCCCTTGACCCCACATTTCCGCCAACAACGGCAGATTCGGCGCCGCCAAAAAGAACAGGACGACCAAGAGCAAGTCGGCCTTCCCGAAGATCCCCGTGTAAACATTGCCGTGCTCGTTCCACCGCGCCAGCGGCGAGGTCTTCCGCACCAAAGCGTAGGCCGGCACGGCCAGAAACAGGGCCAGCCAGGTGAGGACCAGGAGATCAAAATGCAGAGTCTGGGCTGCGTTCATCCCCGGGGCCATCCGCAGCCAGATCTCAGCGGGCGTAAAACGCCGGCAGAAAATATGCCTGACCCGGTTCCATCGGCGAAGCCAGCCGGTCCGAGAGATCGAGTTCCAACCGCTGACCCGGCTTCAGCTCCGCCTTCCTCGCCGTCAAGCCAAACAGACTCGCCAGGCTTATACTGCGCCGGTAACGCACCACCGTCGCCCCGGCCGCGGCGCCGAGAGCCCGCGCCCGCGTGTAGGCGTCTTCAATATACCCCGTCTCGTCAATCAACCCAAGCGCCTGCGCTTCTTCCCCGGTCATAATCCTGCCGTCTGCGATGCCTTCCCTCAGCTCGTCTTCTCCGATCCCGCGGGACGCGCTCACGATCGCCAGAAAACGCGCATACATAGCATCGACCATCCCCTGGACCATCTTCTTCTCATCCTCCCGCATCTCGCGGGACGGACTCAACGTATCCTTGTAGCGCCCGCTGGTGAAGGCCACAGACTCGAGACCGACCTTGCCCAAAAGCTCCCGATAATTGAGGGTCTGAATAATTACCCCGATACTGCCCGTGATGCTCGTCTCGCTCGCCATCAAATGAGTTCCGCCACAGGCCACGTAATACCCGCCCGAAGCCGCCACAGTATCCATATACACAATCACCGGTTTCAACGCCGCCAACTGCCCAACGGCATGATAGATCGTGTCGGAAGCCGTCACTTCGCCTCCTGGCGAATTGATGCGCAGGACCACCGCCTTCACCCGATGGTCCTGTGCCGCATATTCCAGCATTCCCTTGACGTCCTCCACCGTTGAACCCGTGAAAGGACCGCCCACGCTCGAGATCAGCCCCTCCAAGTCGATCTGGGCGATGCGATCGCGTCCTCCTCTCTCCACGATCTGCTCTTGATAGCTCGGCGGCGGCGCCGGTCCCGGAGAACCTGCCAACGCCAGGGACAGCATCATGACGATTCCCACCGCCACATTCATCAGCACGCTCATAGCGAGCAACACGAAGAGAATGGCGCAAATCACCCCAAGCGTTTTCCGGCTCATGGCCCCCATACTCGCAGCCTTTCTCCGATCTACAAGCCGCCTCTCCCGCCGGCGCTCTCACACCCCGCCGCCCCCCGCCGCCCTCCGGCGCCACGTCCCTCTCGATTGCCCCGGCAATCCCCCGTTGCAAAGGCCGCTCCGTCGCAGAACATGACCCGCGCCGCATGAGCGAGACCTCCGTCAGCCCCACCGCCGGCATCATGGCTTCCGTCGAAGACGCCGCCCGCGAACTCGCCGATGGATCCCTCGTCATTGTTACCGACGATCGCCAGCGCGAAAACGAAGGCGATCTCATTGCCGCCGCGTCCCGCGTTTCCCCTGCCATGGTCAATTTCATGGCCACTCATGCCCGCGGTCTCATCTGCACTCCAATCACCGCCGAGGCGGCCGAACGTCTCGGCCTTCCCGCTATGGTCCGCGAAAACCGGGAAGCGTTCACCACCCATTTCACCGTGTCCGTCGACGCGGCTCGCGGCATCACCACCGGGATCAGCGCCGCCGATCGCGCCGCCACAATCCGCATACTCGCCGATCCCGGATCCCGCCCCGAAGATCTCGTCCAGCCCGGCCATATCTTCCCTCTCATCGCCAAGCGCGGGGGCGTGCTGCGTCGCGCCGGACACACCGAAGCGGCTATCGATCTCGTCCGCCTCGCCGGCCTCGAACCCGCTGCGGTCATTTGCGAAATCCTCAATCCCGATGGGTCCATGGCCCGCATGCCCGACCTCAAACGCTTCGCCCTTTCCCACGGACTCCGCATTTGCACCATCGCCGACCTCATCAACCATCGCCGGCTCCGCGAAAAACTCGTCGAGTTGCGCTCGCAGCGCTGCGTATCCACCGATTTCGGCGAATTCCAGCTCCGGGTCTACGCCAGTCTTTTCGACGAGCGCGAACACCTCGCCTTGGTCCTCGGCGACCCGTTGCCCGGCCGGCCGACCCTCGTCCGCGTCCATCGCGCCTCCCTGCTCGAGGACCTCTTCGCTCCTGCCCACGGCCTCATCCACGCCTCCCTCGAGCGCATCCGCGCCGAAGGCGCCGGAGTCTTTCTTTACATGCGGCCCAAAGAGAACTCGCTCCGCTCCCAAACCCACCCGGAAGGGCCCATGGATCTCCGGGACTACGGCATCGGAGCCCAGATCCTCCACGACCTCGGCGTCCGCTCGATCCGCCTTCTCACCAATCACCCTCGCAAGATCGTAGGCCTCGAAGGCCACGGCCTCCGCATCGTCGAGCAGATCCCTTTGATCGGTCCCTAGCTCCGCATTCTGATACGCCCCAGATATTCAAAAAGGCGACCGCGCCAGGCGGGCGCGATGAGCAGTTCGCGATCCTTGGTAGAGAAGATCAGATGGTAATAGAAATGAATGCCCGCGCAGAATTCTTTCCATGCATCCGCAGCTTATGAAACTGTATCCCTTGCTCATCATGGCCAACCTGGCGCTTGGAGTCACCGGCGCGGCCGGCGTCGAGATTGTCGCCCACCGCGGAGCGTCTCATGAAGCTCCCGAAAACACCCTCGCCTCGATCAGCCTCGCCTGGGAGGAAAACGCCGATGCCGCCGAGGTCGATGTCTTCGTCACTTCCGACGGGCGAATCATCGCCATTCATGATCCAACCACCGGCCGCACCGCCGGCGCGGATCTGGCCGTCGCCGAGAGCAGCTTTGAGGACTTGCGGAAACTCGATGTGGGCGCGTGGAAGGGACCGCAGTGGAAAGACGAGCGCATCCCATCGCTCGAGGACGTGCTAGAAATCCTGCCACCCGCAAAGCGCCTCTACATCGAAATCAAATGTGGAGAGGAGATCCTCGATCCGCTGACACGCGTCCTTGCTCCATGGGAGAAACGGGCCGGTCAAATTGTCCTCATCGGCTTTTCCTATGAGTTGATGTCGGCCGCCAAACGCCGTTTCCCGCATTTCCTCTGCCACTGGTTAGTATCCGTGGAACAGATTGAAGGAACCAACGAATGGGAACCGCCGATCCCGGAGGTTGCCGCGCGCGCCCAAGCAGCGGGATTCGACGGTATCAGCCTCGGCAACGCTCCTGCGCTCGACGCTGAGGCGGCCCGGATCGTGCGCGCTCATGAGCTGCTGCTCCTGGTTTGGACCGTCAACAACGCCGGCCGGGCCCGCGCGCTGAGCGCTCTCGGCGTTCACTCCATCACCACGGACCGCCCGGGCTGGCTGCGCAAGCAGCTTCGCGAAGCGCTTTCGGACCCGAAACGCTAACCCCTCTCTCCCAAACGGGACTTTTCCCTTTGCCCGACGGGACGTTCCATCCCGTTGCCATCTCCCGCGTCTCCGGTCAGGGGCGTCGCGGTGTCCGGATGTCTGCCTTGCAGAAAGAGCAGGTGATCGCATACGGCCCGGCCGAGGGTTGCCGCATCGAGCCCTGTGCGCAAGTTCTGCGGATCGATTGCGGGCTCTTGCTCAGGCCCAGGTCTTTCGGGTTGGCGTGACACAGCGGTCAAAGGTAAACGCCTTGCGGGGCCGGGCGGAAGTCTATCCCTTCAGCCAAAGAGCGGAGGCGCCCCGCGCCTGCTGGGGCAGAGTTTCCCACAGGAGAGCTGCTACTCCAGGAAGCGCCCGGCCGCAAGAGAATGCCTCAAGAAGCGGGCAGCACCTTGACCGCAACCCATATCGTCTTAGGATTGCCCAGAGGGACCTCCTCCCGTCATCCCCTTTCCTTCTCTATGTGGACTCGATCCGCGATAGCTGTCGTCCTAACCGCACTGGCGGGCTTACCCGCAAGGGCGGCGGACACATCGAGCCGGGTCGCCGCCATCGAGGCTCTCGGCGGCAAGGTTTTTTACCGTCCCGGCACAGGCATCCCAGTCGAAGTGCAACTGCACGGCCTGCGCCAGGTCGATCCCGGCGGCCTGCGCCACCTCGGCGATTTCAAGTTCTTAACCGGCCTGTCCCTGGAACAATGCGCACTGACCGACGAGCACACGGATTTTCTCATCCACCTCCGCCGTCTGAAGTGGCTCAATTTTTACCAGACCGGCATCGGCGACGCGACCCTGGCTCGAATTGCCGGGTTGACCCCATTGGAAGGGATCGCCCTCGGTGAAACCCAAGTGACCGACCGCGGCCTACTGCATCTGGCGGGACTCCCTCGCTTGCGCTATCTCGGACTGCGAGCCACGGGCGTCACCGTGCAGGCCGCCAAAACGGTCTCGAAATGGAAAACCCTGACGGGCCTGCATTTCGGAGAAACCGGCGCGGACGATGATTGGGTGACCGAGATCGCTGCTCTTCCGCGGCTGGAAAAGCTCTGGTTGCACGACAGCGCGGTGACCGACGGTTCCGTGCCGCGATTGGCTCGGATGCGGAATCTGCGCCTGCTCGACCTGCGCCGCTCCGCCTGCGCCATCGATGGAATCCGGCGTCTGCGGGAAGCCCTTCCCGAATGCCGGATTCTCTACGAGAAGGATCCCTGAGCGAGCATTTTTCAGCGTCAGCGCCTGAACTCCTTACTTTTCAGGTAGTCGGACCAGGCGGTTTCCAAAGCTTTGACCGAGTCGAAACCCATCGCCGACGCCAGAGTCTCGGGCGCCCGCACAACCGAGGCGAGGCCGGGCCTTTCGAGAAACGCGGCGAAAGCGCGAGTCGACTCGGGACTGCTGTGAAGAAAATCGGCGAATCCGAAGACGTATCCGCAGAGTTCCGGCGAGAGCGTGCCGACTTCGGCAGCCAGGACACGGTGCAACGCCGGTGGAGGTTCGCCGTCCTTCGCCATTTCTGCGACGAGTCCGGGCCATCTGTCGCCTTCCTGGAAGCGCTTGGCGAAACGCACATTACCGTCCGCTCCTGTGCCCGCGGCATAGGCTTCATAATCCACCAGATGGGTCGACGTCCTCCCGCACAGCCGGATCTCATGATAATATCCCATACCGTGACTGAGCCAGAGAGGGATCTCTCCTAACCGTTCTCCGAGGAGCTGTCGCATAAGCAAGGCCGCCAAACTGTGGGTGCGAAAAGCGCACTCGACTTCGTTCTTGTCCCGAAGCTTGGCGCAATTGATGGCGGCGACAAACTTGCGGATACCGAGCTTGCTCATGGAATCGGCGTCGATCAGGAGCTGTTGGCCGGCCGTGTGTGGCCAAGTCGCCTCGGCCTCATTGGCGAGCCTAACATTGCCCGCATTGCGCATGGCCGTGCTGTACCAGCTCAACAACTCTTCCCAGTCCCCTTTCCGGTCCACCAGGATGACGCCTGTCCGGGGAGCGTCGGCCCCCGCGGCAAAACGCTCCAGGAACGTAGGATGAACCAGCGCCATCCGTCGCCACAAGATCTCCGCATTTTCAGCGGCTTTGGTTCCATCGACACCCTTGGTGAACACCCGGAAATGCGGGGATAAAACCGTGTTCAGGCGCAATCCCGCAAAGACCACGGGCTCTCCGCGTTCGATGGCGCGGGGATCTACTTCCGGAACCACAGTTTCGGGCTCGGGGACCGCGTCTCCGTTTTCCGCGCCCTCGCCGCTTTCGGTCTCTCGCTCCTCGAGGTAGCGATGATCCGCTTCACTGAGGCGTTCGCGCTGCAGGGCGAATTCTCTCCCATTAGGAAGGCGCAAATGGACCTGCCCGTCCTCGGTCTTGACCCACGTCGCGGTAACGGCTCTGCCGTCGTCCCGGGTCCAAGTCCGCGGAGCATGCTCTGCGGAGATGCCACTGCTGCACAGCACCGCACTCAAACAGAGGACCTGAAAAACCGGGATGGCTGGCTTCACACCCGGCAATCTATCAAGGTTGGCGGCCGGTCTTCAAGCACTGCTTTGCCCGGGTCAAACTGCCTGTGCGCCGACGGGACTTGGGAGAACACGTTTTAAAGGGGGCGGAGGCGGGAGACGCCGGCTTTCCTTGGCCGTGGATTCCAAACGCATGGAAGCGTTCGACGCCGATGCCTTGTCCCGGCCAGCGCATAGGCAGTGCCCGGGTCCTTGAAGAGACTGCTCGCCCCGGGAGCGTCATAAGGTGGCAGACACGCCCCCTAGACAGACCTCGCTCACCTGACACTGCCGGGTCTCCTCATCGGGGAACCACCCATGTGCCTGCCAGCCGGTCCTGCAATCCCCGGCTCGGATGCATCAGAGTGGAGATGGCGGCAGCCAGCGCCAGGCCGGCGACAGCCAAACCGAGGATCCACGCCAGCGAGCTGGCCCGCGCGGCGACGTCTCCCATCCCTTCCACTGGGAACACGCCAACCGCCATGGCCAGGGCTACACCGCCGGCGGCGAAAAAGCCCGCCGCGCCAAGGACGCCCCAGGTAAGCAGCCAACGCCAGAGCAAACGCAGACGCGTGGCAGGTTGTCCGGAGCGATCCATCAATGCCAGGCCGAAGAGTCGCAGCAGCGGGCTCTGACGAAACACAAACACACCGATCAACTCGACGAAGGCGAAGATCAGGCCCAGAACAATTCCGCTTCCAAGCAGGATCCAAATGGGGACCAGCCGAGTCAGCCGCTCCTGTCGCTCGATCCGCTCCGGCAAGACGCGCGCGGCCTCCGCGAGATCGGCGGACTTCGGCGGCGGGTAGCCGATGACGGCCTGTTTCAGAAGAAACCGGGTCGGCTCGGGAATCTCGTCGAGCAATCCCGGTCGCGTCCACGCCGCGTCGTTCGTAATGATGTCGCTAAAGTGCCGCACGAGAAAAGCGCGGGTGAGCGCCGCGTCGCGGCCAAAGGCATTGCTCTCCGGTGACTCTTCAAGCGAGGAGACGTACAGCTCCGCAACGGCAGGCAGGGATGGCTTGCCGGGATAAGCGACGTTCCACGCGCGTTCCCAGCGGATGCGCTCGAAACTCAGCATCCCGGCGAGCAAAATTCCCATGCCCAGCATCAACGCCGGCGCCAATGTGAGGGAAGCCGCGCGCCAAGCGCGAGTGACCTGGGCCGGCTTGGCCGCCAAGGAGTGAAGATTCCCGATGATGAACTCAGATTTCTCAATCGCGCCTTTCGCCAGGCTCGCGAGGAAAGGCCGGGCGTGGAGCGGCACGGGCGCAGCCGTGAGCGCGGCGCCGGGCCGTTGGCCCAAGGCTACCTGAGCGACTTGGTCGAGGAAGCGTTGCATTGCCGGAAGGCCGTCGAGAGTCGACCCCGCTTGTGCCGCTGTGTCCGCAGATAAGCCTGGACACGGAAAATCGAGCAGCACAAGGTGTCCGGAATTGGCGATCCACACGCGATCCAGCGCGAGGGTAGGCGTGGTCTCCGGATGCTTCAACGCAAAGGCAAGTTCCTCGGCAAGATCGAGCAGCCAGAAGCGCAAGACGTTCCACGCCGCCGGAGTGACGGCGCCGTGGAGCAAAGGCTGTCCTTCCACTGCGTCATAGGCGTCCCAGATCTGCGTTTCCGTCCGCCCGCTGCCGAGCCAGCGCAACCGCGCGGCGCGGCTCAAGTCGCGAAGCTCTGGAGAAAGCGGCGCAGCATTCAAGGGCCGCCGATAGATCCACACTTGCCGGCGCAATGCCGGATCGGAGGCGAGCAGCAAGTCCTCGTCCCCGCGTCGCCATAGGGAAGTCAGAATGTCATACGGGCCAATCCTCGCGCGGCGACCTGAGGCGGCAGCGGGAGCGGGTGGGCTGGACGCGAAGTCCACGGTCGCGGCAGCGGGCGCTGGTTTTACCAGCCGCGGCCGGGTCTGCATCTTTGGTCTCACGATCACGCGGGTGCGGCTTCCCAAGTCGTGCAGGGCGGCGTAGCCGTTGCGGCGCCGCATGGTCACGAAGAGCGACAGGAGGAGCGGCAGCCAGAGCCAATCCGTGATGAGCAAGTCCTGTTGGGCGAGAGCCGCGCGCAGGCCGGCCAGAGGCATGAAGGCCATGAGCAGGAAGGCCGGCAGGAGATAGGGCATCTGAAAGATGGCGGTCCGCAGCAGGGCGCGCGACAGGCCTGGAGCCTGCCCTTCAGGACCGGCTACGCGAAGACCACAAAGGGATTTTCCCAGCGCGGCGCCCCATAGGCCTTCCGCGACCGCATAGTAAAGCAGATACCAGAGGTAGAATGGCGCCGCTACTAATGCCGCCGCAAGGGTTCGCTCCTGCGCCAAACTCTCGAGGGGGTCAACGCTCCAGTAGGCTAGGAACAAAATGCTTGGAGCATAGGCCGCCATTTCGTCCACAAGCGAAGCGAGCCACCGTTTCGCCGGATTGGCAGGCACAGCTTCCGCCGCGCGGAACGGCAACAGGGCGTCACGCAATTCCGCATAGGACTGAAAGCGCGCTCTCCGGTCCTTTGCCAGACTGCGTTGGATGGCTTTGGAAAGCTCCGCTGGAATCTCCCGGCGCAGGGCGTGAGGCGGGGCGGGCTGCTTGTCCAGGACCTCCGTGATGAGTTTCACGAAATCGGTCGCTGCGAACGGCGTCGCGCCCGTGAGCAAGTTGTACAACGTGGCGCCAACGGAATAGATGTCCGAGCGCGCATCCAGTTCCTCGCCGCGCAATTGCTCGGGCGAGGCATACGCGGGGGTGCCCAAAACGGAACCCGTCGCAGTGAGTAACGACTCGCCTCGCGCGAGAGTTGAAATCGAAAGGCCGAAGTCGCCGACCTTCACGGTTCCGCCGGCGGTGACGAAGCAGTTGGCGGGTTTGATGTCGCGATGGAGCACGCCCGCATTGTTTGCCGCTTCGAGACCGTCGATGAGTTGCAGCGCTGTCTCGACAGCGTCGGCCACGGGAAGCGGACCTTTCTGTTTGAGGCGATCGTTGATCGTGCCGCCGTGGACCAGTTCCATGGTGATGACCGGCACACCGTCGATTTCCTCACTGCCGTGGATGTAGACCACGTTGGGATGATTGACCGAAGCGGCGAGCCGGCCCTCGCGCAGGAAACGTTTGCGGTCCTGCTCCGAGGACAGGGCGTGGCTCATGACCTTGAGCGCGACGCGGCGACCAGTCTCGCCCTGTTCCGCCTCGAATACCTTCCCCATACCGCCCTGACCAAGCAGGCGCAGGATGCGATAGTCGCCGAACATTTGGCCGGGCATGGGCAGTGGAGGACCTGCAGGCCGCGCCTCCGCGGCGCCGATGTCGCAGGTGGGCGCGTCGCTCCTGAGCAAACATTGTGGACACAAACCCGCCGGCGCATCAGCCGGCAACGAGGCGCCGCATCCGGCGCAAAGTCGATTCGTTTTCATAACGCGCTTTCCTTTCCGAACCGGTTTGGTTCACCGGCTACTTAAGGAAGCGCCGCGAAAGGTTACAGCGTCGGGAGATGAACGGAATGCGCATCGTCCTTCGCAGGCGTCAATGGCTCAGCGCAGAGAGCAAATGACGGCGTTCATCCTGAATCTCTTCGGGACTGGAAACCGTGTGAGCAATCTCTTCCTCCAGCAAATCCCGGTAGCGCTTTCGCAGCCGGTGAATCGCAACCTTGAGCGCGCCTTCGCTCAACCCGAACCGGGCCGCCAGCTCGGAATAGGGCGTGCCGCGGCCCGGCGACGTCAGGAACTGCTTGAGTTCCTCGAACATTGCGGCGCGTCCCGCCGATGCCTGCTCGGACTCGAGCCGCGCCATGACCTGCTCGAGCAATGTGAGCGCCCAGCGGCGGTCGTAGAGCTTGTCGGGGCTGAGTTGGTCCGCAGGTTCCAGGGCGTAGCGTTGCTCGGCGTTCAGCGCATCGAGCGCGACATGGACGTGCGCGCCGCCGCGCTTTCGGGTGAGGGCCTTGTCCCGCTCGTTAACCAGAAAGCGCTTCAACGCCACCAGCAGGAACGATCGAAACCGGCCTTTGTTCTGGTCCGCGGCGTCGAGATAGTTTTTCTCGAAGCAAACCATGAAAAAACCTTGGACTAGGTCTTCGGCATCGTGTGGTTGGCGCCCCAAACGCCTCACAAAGGCATAGAGGGGATACCAATACGTCCGGCAGAGTTTCTCCAACGCATCGACAGCTCCACGTGAATCCAAGCGTCCGGCCGCCGCCACGACGCTCCAGTGTGTGGTCGCAAACCAGGCTTCGCCATTCGGCCGCGAACCGGTTTTGTCGTCCGGAGATGAGGGACTGGAATCCATGGGAAGGCAAATCGCCAAGGGATAGGAAAAGCAGGAGGAGATCGCTTGAGGCGCTCCGGGAAGCGCGCTGAGAGTTCGAAGCTGTGAGTAGACCCTGCTCACGCCCGAGGCAAGCGGAACGAAGGGCAGCGCGCCACAACCGGCAGGGTATGATAAATGTGGGCTAGGCAAGGCCGGACTTCCTCGGACTCGTCACCTTTCCGTTTCATGAAGATCACCACCACTCTCGCATCGGTCCGCACGCCAGACGGGGCGCTGCTCTTGCTCCAGGAACACGACGGAGAGCACTACCTACAGGTCGATGGGGCTCCTCTGATGAGCACACGGGCTGCCGCTTCCGAGCAAGTCATGGCGGATTTCGCCTGTCGCGGGTTGCCGGAACGGCCGCGGGTGCTGATCGGCGGTCTCGGTTTCGGCTTCACTCTACGCAGGGTGCTCGAGCTGACGCCCCTCGAGGCGACGGTCGAGGTCGCGGAACTCGTGCCAGAGGTCGTCGCGTGGAACCGCGATTTTTTGGCTGAGGTCAACGGACGCCTGCTCGATGACCCCCGGGTGTCGATCATTACCGGCGACGTGCTCGACGTGATCCGCCGCCAGGATGACGGACGCTACAATGCCATCCTCCTGGACGTGGACAACGGCCCTGACGCACTGGTCCAAAGGGCCAACGCGAAGCTTTACACGACGGCGTCGTTGAAGTTGATCAAGCGCGCCCTCAGCCCGCAGGGGCACGTGGTGATCTGGTCGGCAAATAGGGACGCGCAGTTTGAACAACGGTTGCTGCGGGTCTTCGCGAAGGTCGATTCCATCGCCGCCAAAGCCTATCCGAAGGCCCGGCGCTTCGCCCACAGCCTGTTCGTGGCGGAGCGAGGCTAACTTACCCACATTTCTCATGCCCTTCTGCCGGGGCGCGCTGCAATCGATCGCGCCTGCCTTCCGCACAGCTCCGGCTTGAGGGCCTGTTGCTTTATTTTGCAGCTGCGCTTCAACGGTCACCGCTCTGGCGCATGGCTCCGGGGCCGCCGCGGCGGGCGCCCGGATGGGGCACGGCCTTGGGCCCACCCCCTCCCCCGGCTCTGGGTTTGGACGCGCCCGAAACCGCTACGATATCCCCCGCTTCAAGGAGAGCCGCCACCGGTGGATGCTCGAGAGCCTTGGCCGTCACCTGCGCCGTCTTGCCTGGGCCAAGAAAGAGTGTTCTCCCGCCGGGCAATGGGACGCTCACGGGTTTGCCGGTCTTGTTGGTGATATCCATGAGTCCTGCCCGTTGAAAACGACAATAACGCCAGTCCCGCAAACGTCCAGCAGGGATCTCTCGCTTTTCAGGGTTTATCCACCATTTGGGAAGCCCAACAGAAAGCCGCCACCGAAGGCAAAGGTTTGCGGGCAGAAATGCCCGCGCCTCGACATTCGTGTGAGAACGAGATATGCGCGCTACAGCTTGTATTTCTTTCGCCAGCGATAGAGCGTGGCGTGATCGATACCCAGCGTTCGCGCAGCCTCCGAGAGGGTCTTGCTCTGATGCAGGATCAGGCGCATATGGGCCTGGTTGAGATTCTCCATGGTGATCAGATCTCCGGCCTGGGGCGCCTCGACAACAGCAGCTCCGTTTTCGCCGTCGCAAAGCATCGAAGCTGGAAAGTCGCTTGGAACAATCTCGGAACTTTGACTGAGGATTACCGCACGTTCCACAGCATTGCGAAGCTCCCGCAGATTCCCTGGCCAGGAATGTCGCAAGAGCGTTTGCATGGCCTCGGCAGAAAACTCCGCGGCAGGCCTGCCGTACTGCGAAGCGAAAAAGGAAAGATAGGATTGCGCGAAGCGAATCAAGTCATCGCGCCGTTCCCGCATGGGCGGGAGGGTCACGGAGATGACATTTAAGCGAAAGTAAAGGTCCTCCCGGAAGGCGCCCTGCCTGACGGACTCGACCAGGTCCCTGTTGGTTGCCGCCACGACCCTGACGTCGGCCTTGCGCACGGTGGCCTCGCCCACGCGTTCGTATTCACGGTCTTGCAGCAGGCGGAGCAGCTTGGGTTGGATCTCCTTGGGCAACTCCCCGATCTCGTCAAGAAAGAGAGTCCCGCCTTCGGCGGCGCGCACCTTTCCCCAGGCATCGCGCACCGCTCCAGTGAAAGCCCCCTTGACGTGCCCGAAGAGTTCGCTCTCCAGCAGTTCCCGGCTCAAGGCAGGGCAATTGATGGTAACCAAAGGATTCTTGCGCCGCTTGCTGCGAGCGTGGATCTCGCGAGCCACCCAGCTCTTTCCCGTTCCGGTTTCTCCCAGAATCAGGATCGACGCCTCTGTGTCGGCGGACCGAAACAGAATCTTCAAGGCTTCCCGCATGCCTGGCGCCGACGTTTCGAATTGCGGTTCCGGGTGCTGGCGGGAAATCTCCTCCGAGAGGGATTCGACCTGTTGGGCCAATCGGCGGTGATTGCGCGCTTTCTGAAGGGCTAAGCCGAGCAATTCTTCGCTGAACGGCTTCTCCAGAAAGTCAATTGCTCCGAGGCGCATGGCTTCGACGGCTGCGGGGATGGAGGCGTTTGCGGTGAGGATGATCACCGGCGTTGATTTCCGAAGCTCGTGAATACGAGGCAAGAGATTGAGACCGTTCTCCTCGCCGAGTTGGAGGTCGAGCAGCACGAGGTCGTAGGCCGACTCCTTGATCATTGTGAGGGCGACAGTTCCGTTAGCCGCCGCTTCGGCATCGTGTCCGGCGTCCTCGGCCATCTGCATCGTAGCCGTCCGCAGCAGCGGGTCGTCGTCGACGATCAGCATTTCCATCAGGAAGGATCCTCAGGTTGAGCGACGGGAAGTTCAGCGCGGAAGCGAGCGCCTTGTCCGGGCGGCGAAACCAGCGCAAGGCTCCCGTGCATTCTCGTCATGAGCCGTTTGGCGATGTGCAATCCAAGACCTGAGGACGGCTCTCCGCCCGTGGGCCGGGCGCTCAATTTCGCATAACGCTGAAACAACCGGGTCCGGTCTTCTTCGGAGAATCCCGGCCCGGTGTCGGTGACTTCCACGACGACGCGCTCGTCCTCATCCTCGGACGAAAGAGCGACGTCGACGCGTCCGCCACGAGGCCCGAACTTGACCGCATTAGAGATGAGGTTGTCGACAACCTGCCGAAAGGCATTGGCGTCGCCCAGCGCCCACAGTTCCTCATTCGCCGGTTCATAGACCACCTCCACCTGCTTCACCGCAGCGGCATCCCGGTGATGCCGCACCAACTCCTGCACGATGCCGCCGGCGTCGAAAGCCGCGGCGACCAAACGGGTCTGCGCCGGTTCCTGGTTAGTGAGCAGCCTCTGAATGAAGGCGAGCATTCGCTGGCTCGACTCTTCGATCTCTTTGATGAGGCGGACGGAACGCTCCGGCAAACTGCCATTACGTTCCAGCAACAAGCGAGCGCCCATGAGGACTCCGGACACGTGGTTTTTCAGGTCGTGCGCGAGCATGCCCAGCAAGGCATCCTTGTCCGCGGCAAGGGCCTCGATAGCGTCGCGCGACTCCTTCAAGGACAGGTGGGCCCTCACCCTGGAGATGAGTTCGGAACGGTTGTAGGGTTTGGTGACGTAATCCACGCCGCCCGTCTCCAGGGCTTTGACCACGGTATCCTTGTCGACAGAGGCGGAAACGAAAATGATGGGGATATCGGCCCAATCGGGATTCTCCTTGATTTTCCGGCACAGAGTCACCCCGTCGATGTCGGGCAGCCCGATGTCCAAGAGAATCAAGTCGGGCTGGCGGACCGAGAGTCGCTGCAGGGCTTGATTGCCATCGGAGGCTGGAACCAAATCGTAGCCCATTTTTGTGAGAATGGCCCCGAGAATCCGGAGATTCTCCTCCTGGTCGTCGATGACCAGCAGGGTTTGGCGCCTGGCATCGGGGTCTTTCATTCTGGCTTGGCTTGGCGCTCGAGGCTGGAAATCTCATCGGGAAACGCCCGGATCAGCCTCTCCATTTCGGAGAAGTTGAATTCCGCCGCCGCTCGCTCCAGGGCAATAGCAAAGCCTCCGAGGGAGCGGCATTGCTCACTTTCAGCCAAGTCGTGCAGATCGTGGGCAAAGGTCATCACGCCGGAAAGGAGCATTCCGTCGCGCAGCTCCGGCCAGCGCGTCGATTCCAATCCGTGGAGAGTCCTGATCAGTTCTCCCCATTCACCCGGCCGGGAGTCCATCGAAACCGGAGCCCGCGGTTTTTCAGCGAGAGGCAGAAAACTGGCCATCTCTTTGAACAACTCAGCGCGCGAAAAGGGTTTGCGCACGTAGCCGTCGAAACCTTCGCGATCCGGTGGCGCGCCGTCCGGTTCGCTGAAGGCGGTTACGGCGATGACCGGGAGCACACGAAAACGCGGGTTGGACCGCAAGATCTTGATGGCTTCCAGTCCATCGAGCTTGGGCATCCGAATGTCCATGAACACGAGGTCGGGTTCCACGTCTTCGATGAGTTGTAAAGCATCTTGGCCGTTGGCGGCTATAAAGAGATCGTGATGTGTGTGGCGGAACATCTCCCTCATGAGTTGGCTGTTGGTGACGTTATCGTCGGCCGCGACGATTCGCGAGGCCTGCAGCCGGTTGAAATCCACGAACTCCCTCTCGGTGAGGGCGGAGGCTGGAAGCCGGTTGCTGACCGCCAGGTCGGGGAGTTCAATCACGAACTCAGCCCCTCGGCCCGGTTCGCTCTCGACGCGCACCGTGCCCCTCATGAGGGAGACGAAGCGATGAACGATGGCCAGACCCAAACCCGTCCCGTCCGATGTGGCGCCCGAACTGGGATTGTTATGAACGAAGGGCTGGAAGATCCGCTCCTTTACCTCCGTCGCGATCCCGGGCCCGCTGTCGCTGACAGCGACGGTCAAGTCCCAACGGCTACTGTCATCCTGGCGGGGTTGACCCCGGACGGCTACGGAGACCTGCCCGGACTCGGTGAACTTGACGGCGTTGCCAATCAGATTGATGAGCACTTGTCGTAGGCGAACCTGATCGAGCAGCAGGGACCTGGGAACGTCCTTCTCCACCGTGGATCGAAGGGTCAGCCCCTTCAGAGTCGCGTTCTCCCGGAAAAGCCGCTCGCAGAAGGTGATCAGCGCGCGGATGTCCACCGGTTCCGGGTGCAGCTCCATCATTCCGGCTTCCAGCTTGGAGAGGTCCAGCACGTCATTGAGCAGTTGCAGCAGCGCCGTCCCCCCCGCAACGATGGATTCGGCATAGCGGCGCGTTGCGGGGTTATTGGCCTCGCCCAGGACCAATTCGCCAAACCCGAGGATGGCGTTGAGCGGGGTGCGAATCTCGTGGCTCATCATGGCCAGAAAGGAGGTGCTCTGACGTTGCCCTTCTTCCGCTCGCCGCCGCTCTACGGCATGCCCCTCGGCCCGCCGAATTTCCCCGATGATCCGGCGGATCAAGATGATGGCGATTCCGCCGATGCCGAGGGCCAAAATCCCGGTGGCAATAGAACTAAGCAGTCCGGCCTGCAAGTCCGTGTACATCGCGCTCGTCCTTTTCACCATGAGGCCATCCAGGCGGTCTTGTTCGACCTGCAGCAACTGCCGCAACTCGTCCATGGCTTCCTTGCCCTCACCCCGCAACACGAGCTGACTGGTCGCTATGCTCGGGTCATGTCGCCGGAGCGCGATGCTGTCCCGAGCCGATTCGATGAGCTTTTCCGCGAGAGCTTCGGCGTGGGTAACACGCCTAAACTCGGGCAGTCTCCCGCTGTCGGCGCCCTTGAGTCTCTTGAGCCGCTCCCACTCGAGGGGAAGAGCCTTGACCGCCCGCTCATAGGGAGCGACATAGGCCTCGTCTCCGGTCAAGAGGAATCCCCGCTGTCCGCTCACCACGTCTTGGACTAGCGAACGCGCTATATGCCAACTGATGATTTGCTGCTGGACCTCCCGCAGCTTCTGGATACTGCCGGTCAAGCGGTACCAGGTCACCCCGTTGAGCACAAGTGCGGCGACGGCCAGGATACCGGTGCAGCCGATGACCAGGCTCAAGGCCTTGATCTCACGCTGGCGAGGCCCGGTCATCGTTGCAGGCGCCGCGTGCTTGCAAATAGCAAGCAAGAGGGGGCCAAATCCGTGCGTTCTGCCGTCCGGCGCCGCCGGACGCGGTTCCGATGCCGGGAATCCCATTTACTCAACGCTTTCATCAACAATGAGTTATGAATAGCGAACGAGGCTGGGCATGGAGCGAGCTTAAAAAAACGGGAATACCCATTGTTTTATATGAGCGAAGTCCCTCCGCACGCAAGCGCAAACCACTTCTCCCTGGCCGACCTCCTGCGCGAGCAGGCGCGGGATCTCTACGATGCGGAAAGGTCGCACCGGGCTCATCTCGGCGCCCTCGACCGGAGAGGCGTGGCCGCGGAATTGGCCGGTTATTTGGAGAAAATTGCCGACGATATTTCGGACAACATCGAAATCCTCACTGAGATCTGCCGCCTGCTGCAAGTCTCTCCGGAAAGCAACATAACCATACACACAACAGAACACAAGCCATGAACAAACTGGAATTCAGCGGAAGTTGGGATCAAGTCAAAGGCCGGCTCAAGCAAGCCTATGGAACCTTGACCGACAACGATCTTACCTATGCAGAAGGGCGTGATGAAGAACTCCTCGGCAAGCTCAAATCCAAACTCGGCAAATCGGAAGAAGAGGTCCGCGAGATCATCCGGAACTGCTGAACCTTCAACCTCAACCCACCTCAAAACTATCATGCTTCATTACGCCATCATCTTTCTCGTCGTCGCCATCATCGCGGCGGTGCTCGGCTTCAGTGGGATCGCCGGATCGGCGGCCTGGATCGCGCAGATCCTATTCGTCGTGTTCCTTATCCTGGCCGTCGTGTCATTCTTGACGGGGCGGAAAGCCTGAACTCAGCCGCAATGTCCTGACGCCCAGCGGCGCCGGGGGGCGGCAGGCCACAACAACCTGCAGCCCGCCGGCGCTCTGGCATTATTAACCCGCATTTCTCACAGACTTTCTGCTGTGGCGCGCCGCACGCCAGCCTGCGTTCGTCCGGTTTACTCCGGATTGGATATCCGCCGGATCAGTTCCCCAGTCTTGTCCCCTTCCCGGGTCCCGTCGGCGTGGACATGAACATAGTCAAAAACCTCTTCCGCCGGAACGATAGCCTTCGCGCCTTTGGGCCGGCCGGATTCTAGGCCCGGTTCGTCCTCGAGGATTCCGCGCAAACTCTCGCCCGCCCAACTCTCCACTCCTAACCAACGGTATTCGCCATCGACACGCGCCTTGACCGAGAGCCGTTCCCCTTCCGGGAGACCGGCTTCGATCTGTGGGCGCTTCTCGCGCAGGAGCTTTCGGGCCTCCTCGCTCAGCCTCAACAGTTCCTGCTGCCGGGACCGCAAGGCCAAGGTGGATGGGTCCGGTTCGAGCAAATGTTGCACAAGGAAACCCTGGCGCTCCGCCGGTGAACGTCCCGGATAGGTCGAGAAATCCACGGCCCAAAGCTGATTGTTGGGATCGCCTTCGAGCGGATTCGCATCGCGAAAAGCCAGACCCGGCGCGATCGCTCCCCCTGGCAGTTTGAAGGCCTCCCGCAACTCCTCGCCGAAATACCCTGGAGCAGGGTTGAAAGGACCCCGCCGGCTGGCCTCGGCGATGAGAAACTCCAGGAGCCGGCCCAATGGGGTCCACCAACGCGGGTCGACGTCCTCCAACACGTAATCCGGATACCCAAGCTTCCGCAGCCCCAGAGTCACGGCCCGAAAAGATCCCGTGTCGGTTTCGCCTCCGTGCACGACAACATGCCGGGCAATGAGGGGGCGGCCTTTCTCCTCGATCCGGTGCGCCGTCCACGAACCCGCCGAAAACATCTGCCGGGTCTGCTCGTCCCACACAAAACCTCCGGTGGCCTTCGCCAGTTCCCCGGCGAAGCGATCTGCTCTCGCGAGATACTCGAGATTCTTTGGTTCGACAGCAAAGAATTCCAGGAGACACACCTCACGGGAAGACGACAGGGCGGCGATTGCGTCCTCGCTTAGACCCACACCTTTCTGCCTGAGGAACGTAGGCGGCGGAACCGAGTAGTTCGCCGTGGGGACCATCCTGACGTGGAGAAACAGGCCTTCCGCCGCCGTCGCCGCTTGTGCGGCGGGGCGGAAAGCGTTCTGGAAGGCGTCCCCCAGCAGGCGGTCGGCGGCAATCCCAAGAGACGCAGAGGGTTCCGGCGCGAAAAAGAGGGCGTAGTGAAAGTAGGCAGCGTTCCGCTTGGGCGCCTCCGCCTCCGCCTCCGCCTCCGCTTCGGCGGCTGGCGGCTCAGCGGCGGGTTCAGACTCGGCTCGGAGCGCGGGTCCCGCGGCGAGCAGCAGCAGCCCCCCGAGCCACCCAGACATCGCCCAAGCCCAGCGTCGCATCACGCCGGCAACAAACCACGGGTCAACCGCAGGCGCAAACGCTTCCCCGGCGATCCGGGGGCATCGGCGGAGTAGTCCCCAGAGAGCCCTGGGAAGCCTTGGCCGCGGCTCAGATCCCGTCGACAAGATCCTTGGCAAGCCCTCGCCCAACAGGTATTCTCGCTGCCCGTGATGCCGAAAGACGACATAACAATCGAGCTGACGAAACGGGAGCGCGACCTCATTGCAGAATACGGATACCCGTTCGACGACATCAAGCGGCAAATCGAAGGAGCAAAGGACACCGCTGGCGCAGTGGAAATCACAGACGGCAGATACTGGTGGGAGCAAGTGATCGGCAACCTGTCGATCTCGATCAACGAAGATGCAGAAAGCGACTCACTGATTGAGGAACTGTGCCTTCTAGCTGATGAGATCGAGCTGATCCTGAAGGTCTACGACTCGCCGGAACAGAATGAGCGCAAGCCCCCCATTCGATTGCTGCCGGACACGGAATGACGAGAAGGGTTGTTTGCGTCTCGCCCTAAGGATTTCCTGACCTCCTCCTCTCGACGGCCGCCGCAGTCGAGAACCCCGCATTTCATCCGAATCCGGGATCACTCAACGCCCGTCTTCACTCTTCCCAGTTGCGCCAAGCGGAAGACGAAAGGCCAGGTAGGCGTCGCCGGAAGGCGTTCCCATCTTGCCGCCGCCCGCTGCGATCACGACATACTGCACGCCGTCCACAGAGTAGGTTGCGGGAGTAGCATAACCGCCGGCGGGCAACTGCGTTTCCCAGAGCACCCGGCCATTGTCGCGGTCGAAGGCTCGGAATTTGGCATCCTGGCTCGCGCCGATGAAAATGAGACCGCCCTCGGTGACGACGGGTCCGCCGTAGTTTTCTGTTCCCGTCTGGGGCACACCCCGCCGGGTCAACTCTTCGAACTCTCCGAGCGGCACGCTCCAGTCGATCGCGCCCGTGTTTAAGTTAACCGCGTTGAGCGTGCCCCAGGGCGGCTTCACCGCGGGATACCCTTCCGGATCAAAAAACCGGTTGTATCCGGTGTGGGTGTAGGGCGACGTTCCCGCTTCCGGCGTCTCCCCTTCCAGATTCGGCGCGCGCTCCGGCCCGGCCCCGGTCTCCGCTTGCGGTCCGGCTATTAGCGCGTCCAACAGCAACTCCTTTTCCTTCTGCGAAAGAAAGCCGAAGGAAGGCATAACCCCACGCCCAGTCTCCAGCAGCTCACTCGTCTGCTCGCGATTCAACTTCGGCGCAATCGTATCGACGGGAGGAATCGCGCGGGCCGGATCCCCCTTACGATCCAGTCCATGGCATGCTGCGCAGTAGAGGCGGTAAACGCTTTCCCCACTGACATCGCCGCCGGTCGCGCTTCCCGTTTCGATCATAGTTAGTATCCAGGGCATCTCGTTGGAATTCACGATGAGCCGGCCCGAGCCCGGATCGAAGGCCGCGCCGCCCCATTCCGCGCCCCCGTCAAACCCGGGGAAAACAACGGTCCCCACCGTGCTCGGCGGGATGAATTGCCGCCCCGTCCGCACTTCCCGGAGCTTGGCCAGGACAGCCTCACGCGAGGCCGGAGTCAGGTCCGTGGCTGTGTCTTCGTCGAAAACTTGCCGGGCGAAGGGAGGCGGCGCCAGAGGCAGCGGTTGGGTAGGCCAAGCCTGCTCGCCCGCCAAATCCGAACTGGGAACGGGACGCTCGACGACGGGAAACAAGGGCTGCCCGAGATCGCGATCCAGCAGGAAGACATGCCCAGATTTCGTTACTTGGGCCACGGCATCGATCTCCACGCCGTCATGAACGACCCGCACGAGATTCGGGGGGGCCGGCAGATCGCGATCCCAAAGGTCATGGTGGACTATTTGGTAATGCCAGACCAGTTCTCCGGAATCCGCGCGCAAGGCGATGACACAGTTGGCAAACAGATTCGCCCCGTGCCGGTTGCCGCCCCAGAAATCGAATGCCGCCGATCCTGTGGGCACAAAAACCAAGCCGCGCTCGTGGTCGACGCTCATTCCGCTCCAGGTGTTGCAGCCACCCGCCGTTTTCCACGCCTCTGGAGGCCAGGTCCGGTATCCAAAATCTCCGGGTTCGGGGATGGTTCGAAAAGTCCAGCGTATCTCGCCGCTGCGCAGGTCGTAGGCCCGCATGTGTCCCGGCGCAGAAGGACCGGGTCCCTCTCCGACGCGGGTGCCGAGAATGAGGAGATCGTCGAACACCACTCCTGGCGTATTGGCCAGCACGAAAAGATCTTGTGCGGGCCGGCCAAGTCCTTCCCGGAGATCGACCCGGCCGCCTGTGCCAAAGGACTCTAACAAGCGACCGTTGCGCGCATCGACGGCATAAAGCCACGTGCCGGCGGTGTAGAGAATCCGGCCTTCCTCCCCCTTCCCCCAATGGACCATGCCGCGGTTGACTCCCACGGGCTCTTTCCCTTCGAAGGGATCGAAGCGCCACAACTCCTTGCCGCTGCGGGCATCGAGGGCGAACAGCTTCAAGCCGGCGCTCGATCCGTAGAGCACTCCATCGATGACCAGCGGATTGCATTGCACCTGGGACCGGCCCTCGTCGCGGGCGTCCCCCGAGCGATAGATCCATGCGACCTCCAAGCGATGCACATTGTCGCGGTCGATCTGGGTCAGAGTCGAGTGCTGGCTGCTGGCCGAATCTCCCAAATAGGCGTCCCAATTGGTTCCGGCCGCAGCCCACAGGCAACCCGGAGCGGCCAGGACCAGCCCAACCATTCTTCCCCATCCTCCACTTCGTCCGTGCATAGGCTTTCCTCGCCAATCCGGCGGTCTTGGGAATCTCCCGCGTCTGCGGCGCCCAGGCCGATGGGCCGCACGGAGCCGGCCCGCCTACACCGGTGAACGAGGGCGGCTAGAATGGCCGGATGATCGAAGCGCGCTCCGCCATCGAGTTCCCCCCGAAGGCCGTCGCATCCGTCTCATCGACGAACTCTCCATCAGCTCCTTCTTCGAAGCCTGAGTCATCGCTCCTGGATCCGGTGGGTGTGCTACAGGCTGCAAAGATGAAGAGGCCGATTGTCGCCAGCAATCCGGGAAGTATCCGAGTTTTCATACGCCGCGAATGCTAGACCTCGCCCACGGCGGCTGTCAACGCTCTCCTTTTCATCGCCCAGGGCCCGGAGGCCTCCCCGGACCTTGCCGTTGCCGAGGCTAGCCCCTACTATAGATTATGCCCGCGCACTTCTCGACCCCCCGGCCGGCGCTCGCTGCGCTCGTCGTCGCTTGTTGGACGGCTTTCTCGCCCGTTCCGCTGCTCGCTGATGTGATTATCGCAGAGTTCCTGGCGTCCAACGGCGGCGGCCTCACCGATGAAGACGGCGAGAATTCCGATTGGATCGAGTTGCTCAACACGGGCCCGGAGGCCGTCGACCTTGAAGGTTTCACCCTCACCGACACTGCGGAGGAACCCGGTCGATGGATCTTCCCCGCCCGCCTGCTGGCCGGCGGAGAGCGTCTCCTCGTGTTCGCCTCCGGCAAGGACCGGACTCCGGAGGAAGGTGAACTCCACACCAACTTCAGACTTGGGGCCGAAGGCGAATACTTGGCTCTTTTCGCTCACGATCCCAGCACTGCTCTCAGCGCTTTCATTCCCAGTTTTCCGCCGCAGCAAACAGATGTGTCCTACGGCGTTTGGGAAGACAATCTCTCGGTCTACGGATTCTTCGCTCAACCCACTCCGGGAGAGCCTAACCATGCGCCCCCGCCCATCATCGCGCGAGTCTGGTGCTCGCCCGATCCGCCTCTGCCCGGGAATGACCTCCTCTTGATGGCCGAGGTCGAGCCCACTTCCCATCCCCTCGCTTCCGTCATTGCTCATCCCCGGGTCATGTTCCGCGCGACCGGAGAGCGGCCCATGCTCGATGACGGAGTTTTTCCCGACGCCCACGCCGGCGACGGCATTTACACCGTCTCGATCCCCCATGCCGGCCTCTTCGGACCCGTCTTCAAAGCCGGAGAGATGATCCGCTGGTGGATTCGCGTTTCCGACACCCAGGGGAACGCGACGCGTTACCCGCGCTTTCTCCAACCCCTGGATTCCGCGGAATACGACGGCGCCGTCGTCCACGATCCCTCGATAGAAACGCGGCTCCCGGTCCTGCATCGATTCATCGAAAACGAAAGCGCCGCGGAAACTGGAGCCGGAACCCGCGCCTCACTCTATTATCTCGGGGAATTCTATGACAACTCCTTCATCCGCATCCGGGGAGGCACGGCCCGGGCCTGGCCCAGAAAAAGCTACAAAATCGAACTGACTTCCGATCACCATTTCCGTTTCCGCGACGACGTGGCGCGGGTGGACGAGTTCAACCTCAACGCTCCTTACACCGACAAATCCTACGCGCGCGCCATACTTACAGCCGAGTTTCATAACGACTCCGGAACGCCTTCCCCTGAAACATTCGCGTTGCGGCTCCATCAAAATGGGGAGTTTTTTGGAGTCGCCTTGTTTGTCGAGCAGCCCGATCGTGATTTTCTCCGGCGTCACGGCATGGATCCGGATGGGGCCTACTACAAAGGGAATCCCGGCGCGACCTACAGCGGATCCACGGCTCCCTTCGAGAAAAAAACACGCCGGGATGAGGGGAAAGAGGATCTCGAAGCCTTCCTGGCCGGACTCAAACTCACCGGCAACGACCTCGAAGCCTTCCTCTTCGACGCGGCCGATATCCCGGCGCAGATCAATTACATGGCCGGCATCGTCCTTTCCCAAAACATCGACGCCAGCGACAAGAACCATTATCTCTATCGGGACACAAACGGAACGGGCGCCTGGCACATGACGCCATGGGATCTCGATTTGACCTTCGGTCCCGACGCCCTCAATACGGATTACATCGACGCCGACGAAAACCAGTCCCCTGGAGCGACCTATCCCAATGCCTCGCATCCCTTCATCGGAAGCCGGGACCACACGCTCCACGCCAACAAGTCCAACGATTTTCAAGACCGCATCATCCGCGCCGGGCGCACCCGGAGCATGCTGCTGCGCCGAATCCGCACTCTCAACGACCAGTTCCTGGCCAGCGGCTATTTCGCAAACCGCCTCGACGAACTCCTGGCCTTGATCGAGCCCGACAGCCTCCTCGACCGGGAACTGTGGCGATCCTCTTCGCATTTCCCCGGACGCAACGACGACATGCGCGCGACGATCCAACGCATCAAGAACGAGTACCTGACGCGCAGACGCGCCTACCTCGAGAGCGGAGCCGGCGTGGGCATTCCCCCCTCCCAACCGGAACGGCCCAGCATCGAGTTCACGGAAGTCGAATTCAGCCCGGTCAGCGGCAATCAAGACGAGGAATACCTTGTTCTCCGCAATCCCAATGACTTCGAGGTCGACCTCTCCGGATGGAGCATCTCGGGAGGGATCGAGTTCACCTTTCCCGCCGGCTGTGTTCTTCCCCGCGGCACATTGTTCAAACCGGGCCAAGAATTTCTCTACGTCGCTGCCGACCCCACAACGTTCCGCACTCGCGCGACGGGACCTTCGGGCGGTCAAGGACTCTTCATCACCGGCGGCTTTCAAGGCCATCTCTCCAGCTTCGGAGAAACGCTCATCCTGCTCGACGATCAAGGCAACGTGATTCGTTCCCATACCTACGAAGGCAATCCCGGACCCGCCCAACAGTTTTTGGTGATCTCAGAGATTTTTTATCATCACCCTACCAATCCGGAAGTCGAGTTCATCGAGCTGCGCAACATTGGCCAGGCAGCGCTCGACCTGACGAGTCTGCGCTTCACCAGCGGCGTTCTCTTCGATTTCTCCCAGGCCTCCATCACGGACCTCGCGCCCGGCGCCTCTGTGCTGGTGGTCCGCAACCTCGATGCTTTCGAAGATGTCTATGGGATGGGACTGCCGGTCGCCGGAGAATTCACCGGCGGCACGCGGTTGGCGAACGAGGGCGAGACCATCAAACTGGAAGATGCCGGCAACAACACCATCGAGGAATTCCGCTACAACGATGGGCCGGCTTGGCCCGCTTCCGCGAATGGAGCCGGGCGCAGCTTGGTGCGGCTGCGGCCCGATGCCAGGACAGATCCGGATTCACCCGCGTCCTGGCGGCCCAGCACGGCCGACAACGGCAACCCCGGCGAGAGCGACAGCACTCCCTTTGAGACGGATGACCCCCTAGCCGATCTCGACGGCGACGGTTGGTCCGCCTTAGCCGAATACGCTTTCGGAACGTCGGATGCCGATCCCACTCTCCCCACTGCGCCTCTCTCCATTCGGCGAATGCCCGGCAGCGGAGCCATCGAACTTTCCTGCCGCCTGGCTCTGGGCGCCGATGATGTGGTGGTATCCTGGGAAAGCTCGGCAGACGGCCGGACTTGGTCGGCGCCTTCGCCGGAACTCGACTTCAGCGGCATCGCCATCGACGGCGCTGGAGCGGCCCTCCATCGCTGGCAAAGCCCGGCGGACGCTGCCGCGCTCCAGTTCTACCGCGTTCGCTTGATCCAAGCCGCTGGGCCTTGAGGCCTCCATCAAGATTCCTCTGCACAGCTTCCGGCAGCCAACTCCTCATCTCCTCACTCGTGGCGGCCCGCGCCAGGCGCCGCAAAACAGTAACCCACTCCCCGGACCGTGCGCACCCAGTCTCCGTAGGCCCCCAGCTTCTCCCGCAACCTCCGGACATGGGTGTCCAGGGTTCGAGAATAACTGAGATCGCTGTAGTTCCAAACTTCCCGCAGCAAATCATTGCGCTCCTGCGGCTGTCCCTGCCGCTCCATCAGAAGGATGAGGAACTTGAACTCCGTCGGCGTCAGTTCAATCCGCTCTCCGGCCAGAAAAAAGTGCAGGTGGTTCTTATCCAGCTTGAAAGGTCCGATTTCCAAAAGGGATGCGGAAGGCGGCCGGCGCGAACGTTTCAACAATCCTTGCACCCGCAAGACCAATTCCTTCGGGCTGAAAGGCTTGGTCATGTAATCTTCGACCCCCAGCTCCAAACCGCGGATCTTGTCCGCCAACTGAGCCTTGGCGGTGAGCATCAGCACGGGAATGTCCTGCGTCCGGCTGTCGCGGCGCAGCAGACGGAATACGTCGCAGCCGTCCTTTCCAGGAAGCATGACGTCGAGCACGATCAAGTCCGGCGCCTGCGTCCGGACCCGCTCGAGAGCCGCAAGCCCGTCGGATGCTTCCTCGACCTCGATCCCCACCCGCTGCAGATTGAAGCGAACCAAGTCGCGAATGTCGGGCTCGTCATCGACGACCAGAACCTTCGGTTGCAAGGAAGTCATGGGGCGTGTTGCTCCCTTAGCACCCGAAATCCGCGTTGACCACTACGAGGTTAAACAATTTGTCAAGCGGCGGCAGTTCCCTAGGATGCGGCATGCGACTTGCCTTGGCCCCCTGGGTCGTCCTGTTGCAGGCCCTGCTCGCCGCGTCCCTTCCCGGCCAAGGCCGGCAGCTCGACGGCGTGTACACCCCTGCAGCAGGCGCTTCGCTCCCGCCCGAGGAAGCCCAACAGCGCTTCCAAGTGCCCCCCGGCTTCGAAGTCCGCCTCTTCGCCGCCGAACCCGACGTGATCAACCCCGTGGGCATGTGCTGGGATGACCGAGGCCGCCTCTGGGTCGTGGAACTTTTGGAATATCCACTCGGCGCGCCGGAAGGTCAGAAACCCCGCGATCGCGTCAAAGTTCTCGAGGACACCGACCGCGACGGCCGAGCCGACAAGGTCACCGTCTTCGCCGACGGATTAAACCTCGCTACCGGCATCCTCGTGGGAAATGGCGGCGTCTACGTCGGGCAAGCCCCCGATCTCCTCTTTTTTCAAGACACCGACGGCGACGACGTGGCCGACCGCCGGGAAGTCGTGCTTACTGGATTCGGACTCGAAGACCGCCACGAACTGCTCAACGGCTTCACCTGGGGACCCGATGGCTGGCTCTACATGACGCACGGCGTCTTCACCCATTCCAAGGTGCTCCAACCCGGAGCGGCTGAAGGCGAAGCCATAATCATGAATGCAGCCGTGGGCCGCATGCACCCGCGCACTCACCGCTTCGAAGTCTTCGCCGACGGCACCAGCAATCCCTGGGGCGTCGATTTCGACCGCCACGGCCACGCCTTCGTGAGCGCCTGCGTCATCGATCACATGTTTCACATGGCTCCGGGCGGATTGTACTCTCGTCAGGGAGGAAGTCCGGAGCACCCTTACGCTTATGAACTCCTGCCTTCCATCGTCGATCACCGCCATTTCCGCGCCGCCTACGCCGGCATCCAAGTCTATGAAGGACACCAATTTCCTGAAAGCTACCGCGGCAGCGTTTTCATTGGGAACATCCACGGCAACACCATCCACCGCGATCAGTTAACGGCTTCGGGCGCCTCCTTTGTCTGCTCCGAGGCGGAAGATTTCCTTGTCGCCAATGACGGCTGGTTTCGTCCCGTCAGCACTCAGACGGGACCCGACGGGGCCCTCTGGATCATGGATTGGCACGACAAGTATCCCTGTTATCAGAACGCAAGGGCCGACCCCGAAGGGGTTAACCGCGAGCACGGCCGGATCTGGAGAGTTGTTTACACCGGCGACCAGCCCGGCGCCCCGGTTCCCTCCCGTGAACCCGGTCCCGGTCTCGCGGAACGATCCACCGCCGAACTCGTCCATCTCCTCGAGCATCCCAACAGTTGGACGCGCCGCACCGCCCAGCGACTCCTGGCAGAACGGCAGGATCCCGAAGCCAAAGCTCTCCTCCGCAATCTCCTCGCCTCAGAACGCGAACCCGGGTCGCGGCTCGCCGCCCTTTGGACCCTCCACGCCGCAGCCCAGGCGGAACGCGTCGACCTCGATACTGCCGCCGCGAATCCCTATCCGCCCCTCCGCTACTGGGCGGCCCGGCTGACCGGTGAGAATCGCGAAGCCGGTCAAGGAGCCCTGGCCCGCCTGCTTCAACTCGCCGCCGACCCCGAAATCACGGTCCGTTCCGCCGTGGCCACCGCCTGCCGCCAATACGCGTCGGCAAGGCTCACCATCAACCGTCCGCTCGACCCGGCCCTCCCCTCGAATGCCGTGCTTGAGATGCTGATTCTCGCGTCAGCCCGCGATGCCGACCGGACCCTTGCTTTTCTGATTTGGACCGCGGCGGAACCGCTGCTGGCGCGCGACCCAGATTGGCTGCCCACGTTTCTACCAACCACCGCTCCCGGCGAGCTGGCCCGATCCTTGGCTTTCAAGACGGCGCGCCGCCTCTGCGACTTGAATGACGCGAGTCATGTGGACACGCTGTCTGACTTCATCGCCCTTAGCGCGACGGAGCGGCCCGATCTGGCCTCCGCCGCCATCGATGGCATCCTGGCCAGTCAGGAGGCCCGCGCCCTTCCGCCTTCCGGCGACACTTCAGAACTCTTTCGCATCCTCCTGGACAGCTCCGACAGCGCGGTGCTCGACCGCGCCCGGCAACTTGGCGCACTCTGGGGCGATCCTGCAGCCATGTCCAGCACACTGCAGCTCGCCCTTTCCCCGGATGCCGCTCCAGCCGCGCGGGAGGAAGCGATTCTCGCCCTCAGCCGCTTTCGCTCCGGCGAAGCCAACCAGACTCTCCTGAAAATCCTCGACGGTAACCATGCCGAGCCCCTGCGCGCCGCCGCCGCCGTCGCCCTGGCTCGAAGCGGTTCTGAACGGGAAGCAAAGCACTGTTTGGAGAACTGGGGATCCTACCCGCCCGCGGTGCGCTACGAGGTTGCCCAAGCGCTCGCCGCGCGGGCCGATTGGGTCAGACTCCTTCTCGACGCCATCGAGAACAGCTCCATCGCCTCGAGCGACCTGCCCGTTCCCGTCCTGCGCCGCCTCACCAATCACGACGATGCCAGGCTCCGCCGCCGGGCCGAAGCGGTCATCGGAGCCTATCGTGAAACGGGCGCCGACGCGGCCCGGATCATCGCCGAGAAGAAGCGTATGGCCCTAGATGGACCCGTCGACATGGAGAAAGGCCGGCTTCTCACCAACAGCCTCTGCCTCACCTGCCACGTGTTTCTCGGCGAAGGCCAGGAAGTCGGCCCCGATCTCACCGGGTCGGGCCGTTCCAATCTCGACGCGCTTCTGGCCAACATCGTCGATCCTAACCAGATCATCGGCCGCGGCTACGAGATGACCGTTGTCCACACCCGGGACGGCCGGGACCTGGCCGGTCGCTTGATCGAAGACAACGACTCCCGCGTCGCCCTCCTCATGCCTGGAGGTCACCGCGAAGTCGTCGCTCGCGCCGACGTGGAGTCCATCGACACCTCCGGGACATCGCTCATGCCCGAAGGACTCTGGGTCCTGCCCGACGACGACTTCCGAAGCCTGCTCTGGTACATCCTGGCGCCGCCGGAGGAAGGTCAGGAGTTGACCGCCGAACTCCGCGCCCAACTGGCTGGACCGGATTCGCGACCGCCGGAAGACGAAAGTGATGCCGAGGATTTCCCGCCGATCGATCGTGAGTCAGTGGCCCTCTGGAACCCGGAATGGGAGGTCGTTTGCCCCGACTTCGAAGGGACCCCGGCCCGGTTAACCGATTACGCCGGCCGCCGCGACGTCCTCACCATGCATCCCTTCACCCAAGGGCGGCCCGCAGCCCTGGAACGAACCTTGACCATCCCCGCCGAGGGCAAGTCCGTGCTGCGCTTCGCGGTGGCCTCCCACGAAAACGGAAACTGGCGGCTGCGGGTCGCTGTCGACGGCGGCGGAGTGCTCGATCAACTTGTGACGCGTCAGGATCAAATATGGCGCGAGATCGCGTTCGATCTGACCCGCTTCGCCGGAAAAGAAGTGCGGCTCCGTCTCGAGAACCACGCCAACGACTGGTCCTGGGAGTTTAGTTATTGGCAGGGTCTCCGCCTCACTCCGGAATGACGATGGCTTTTGGTCATGTCAGTGATTGATCCTTAAGAGTTCGCGGGCAGGAGCGCCCGCGCCACCATAAACCCGCTTCCGGGGGGCGGACACTCTTGATCGCCATCGAGCCGCAAGAGTTCGCCTCCGGCTCATCCTCTGTCGCCGCTCGCAAGATCAGGCGCCCCTTCGGTCGCCGGACTCTCTTCCTCATAACCGCGGATCACCTCGAGAAATCCCATGACAAAGCGCTGCGCTTTGTGCGGACCGATGCCGTGGATTTCCAGCGCCTCCTCCACTGTCGCCGGGCGTCGCACGGCCAACTCCTCCAGGGTCCGGTTCGAGAACACTCCATAGAGTGGCAGTCCCACCCGCGCCGCGGCCTCGGCGCGGCAGTGCTTGAGTCTTTCCAGGAGTTCCGCATCCGGCGCCTCCAGCGACTCCTCCCCCTCATTCTCCTTCGCATGAGGCGCCGGCCGCTTTGCCATTCGCGACCGTCCGGGCCACCGCAGCGGGCAGCCCTCTTCCCCGCGCATCACCCGCTCACCCCGCGCCGTCGGCCTGAGCAACGGATATTCCCCCTGATGATCCACCTCGACGCAACCCGCTCGCTTCAACTCCTCGAACAAAGCGAATAGGTAGGCCTCCCCCAGTCCTCGCAGGATCCCATAGGTCGACAGAGTATCCAAGCGATTGTTCAACACCTCTTGCGACCGGCTCCCCAGCAACATCTGAATGATCCGGCCCCGGCCGAAGCGTCCCCGCCAGCCCCCCGCCGTCCTCTGCGACATGCGCGCAACGCCGCTCAAAGCCTTGGATAGGATCAAGCGCTCTTCGGCGCTGCCTTCACGCGTCTGCCCTCCCCGCCCTGAGCACATGTCGCACGACCCGCACAAGGCCGGCTGCGGTTCTCCGAAGTAGACCAGAATATCCCGCTGCCGGCAGTTGGTGGAATAACAATAATTGATGAGCGTCCGCAGTTTCTCCCGGTCGCGACGTTCCTTCTCGCGCATCCCTTCCCAATCGAGTTCGAGTGTGGAGGCGTCGATTTCCGGACGCAACACCCTGGTCCCCCGCATCCGCTCGCCCGGAATATCGAAGCGCTCGATATATCCAGCCCTCCCAAGCAGCGTCAAACACGCGCTCAAGACCATTCCGTGGTCGATGCCGATGCGTTGAGCCAGGTCGGCCAAGGGCAGACGCACTTCCCCCTCCTCGCCGGCTAGTCTCCTCACGCCTTGGTAGACGATCCGCACCGTTTCCGGAGAGGGATTGTTGCACTCGATAAAAAACTCCTGCGTCCGCGTGTCGGCGAAATTGAATAGGAGTTCGCAGACGGCCGGTTCTCCGTCGCGCCCGGCCCGGCCCGCTTCCTGGTAGTAAGCTTCAAGACTTCCCGGCACATCGAAATGGACGACGAAACGCACGTCTGAGCGGTCGATGCCCATGCCGAAGGCATTGGTCGCGACGGCTACGGGACATTTCCTTCCCACGAAAGCCTCCTGGGCCCGGTCACGCTCTTCGGCGCTCAATCCAGCATGGTAAGCCACCACCGGCGTATCCAGTTGGTCCCGCAGCATAGCCGCCACCTCGTCCACATGCTTTCGGGTGGCGCAATACACGATCCCAGCTCCATGCTTTCGCACCGCCTCCGCCAAGCGCCGGAACTTGTCGTCCTGTCCCCCCACTTGAGTCACTCGCAGGCTCAAGTTAGGGCGGGCGAATCCGCTCACGCAGACGAACGGATCCCGCAAACCCAGCGTCTTGACGATGTCGAGACGCACTTCCGGCGTCGCCGTCGCCGTCAACGCGATCACTTGAGGCCGTCCCACCTGCGCGATCAATTTCCCCAACTTCATGTAGTCCGGCCGGAAGTCGTGGCCCCACTGAGACAGACAATGCGCCTCGTCCACCGCCACAAGCGAGACTGGCATCCCGCGCAGCGCCTCGAGAAAGGCCTGGCTCCGCATCCGCTCCGGCGCGATGTAGATCACCCGGTAGGCCCCATCTCGCAGCCCTTGGAGGCGTTCCCGTTGCGCGGCCGCCGGAAGGCTGCTGTTGATCATCGTCGCCGCCACACCCCGCGCCGCCAAGGCATCGACCTGGTCCTTCATCAAGGCAATCAAGGGACTCACGACAAAGGTGACTCCCTCGCGCAGCAAGGCCGGAAACTGATAACACAAGGACTTCCCGGCGCCGGTGGGCATGACCGCCAACACGTCGCGACCCTCCAACACCGCCCCGACTATCTCCTCCTGTCCCTCGAGAAATTCACGAAACCCGAAATGCCGCTGCAGCGCTTCTTTGATCTCCGGTCCCAACTCCGTTGCCCCACTCATCGTCCTCGCCCCTTCACGCATCTTCCCGCGCTCGACCGCCGGTCCGCCCCATCCTCCTTCTTCATCCCCTTTCACGCAACAGGCTTTTCCCGGTCATCTCCTCCGGTTGGGGCAACCCCAGCATCTCCAGCAATGTAGGAGCCACGTCGGCCAGAATCCCGCCGGCAAGTCGTCGCGATGCCGCGTCTTCCGCCACGTAAAACACGTGGACGAGATTCGTCGTATGCGCGGTATGCGGCGAGCCATCGGCGTTGCGCATGAACTCGCAGTTGCCGTGATCCGCCGTGATCAACAGTTTGCCTCCCAACTCCAAAGTCCGTTCCACGACCCTGCGCACGCCCTCATCGACCGTTTCCACCGCCCGGATCGCCGCCGCCACCGATCCCGTGTGCCCGACCATGTCCGGATTGGCGTAGTTGAGAATCACCAAATCGTAAACCCCGAGCAAATCCACCAACTTGTCCGTCACCTCATCCGCGCTCATCTCGGGTTTCAGGTCGTAGGTAGCCACTTTCGGAGAGGGCACGATCACCCGGTCCTCTCCCTCAAAGGGCATCTCTTCGCCTCCGTTGAAGAAATAGGTGACGTGAGGATACTTCTCGGTCTCCGCGATGCGAAGCTGGCGAAAGCCCGCAACGGCAACAATCTCTCCCAAACCTTGGCGCAAACCCACCGGAGGAAAGACGACGTCGCATTCATACTTCTCGTTGTATTCCGTCAGGGTCACATAATGGACCCGGGGCCAGGTTTCCCGGTCAAATCCGGTGAAGTCTTGCTGAAGGAAGGCTTGCGACAACTGGCGCGCCCGGTCGGCCCGGAAATTGAAAAAGAGCACGACGTCGCCGTCCCGGACTCGTTGCTCATCCGCTTCGGCAAACACCATGGGGCGCAGGAATTCGTCGGTTTCGCCTTCGGCATAGCGCAAGGCCACCGCTTCCGCAGCCAACACTTGCTGGCGGTCGCCACGGCCGAGCGCAATGGCGTCCCAAGCGATCTTGGTCCGGTCCCAGCGGTGATCCCGATCCATGGCGTAGTAGCGTCCCACCACCGTGGCGATTCTCACCCCCAGTCTGCCCAAAGCCTCTTCACACTGGCCTATGAAACGGGCGCCCCCAGTCGGAGAAGTGTCGCGTCCGTCGCTGATGGCGTGGACAAAAATATCGCGCACATCCGCCTCCCGCGCCAATTGCGCGAGGGCCAGCAGATGATCCTGGTGGCTGTGGACTCCCCCGTCCGAGACCAGGCCAATAAGATGCAACCGCCCGGACGCGGCTCGCTCCCAGGCCTGCCGGAGCACCGCGTTCTCCCGTAACGCACCCTCGGCTACCGCCTTCTGGATCCGGGTCAAATCCTGATAGACCACGCGGCCAGCCCCCAAATTGAGATGCCCGACCTCGGAGTTGCCCATTTGCCCTTCGGGCAAGCCCACATCGAGCCCGCTGGCGCTCAACCGCGCCCAGGGATAGTCCGAAAACAAGCGCTCATGAAACGGGGTCCTGGCCAGCAGCACCGCGTTCCCGTCTCTCTCCGCCGTCTCCTGCCCGCCTGGATTATCACCCCAGCCATCGCGGATGATCAATACCACCGGCCGCCTTGCCATGCTTCCCTACCTCCAACCGCGCCGCCCGGCTTGCAAGCAAAAAGGAGAGAGCGACACCCCCGTCGCTCGCACCCGCCCCTGTCCTTGTCCGGACCCCTCCGGCGCCCGATGCTCAGGAACTCAGCTTGACCAACGTCACCTCCAACTCGGGATCCCCGGTCAAGCCGGCGCCGCCATCAAAGATTCGCAGCTTCACCTTTTTCTCGTCGACCTTTTGATAGATCATCGTCACGGAGCGGGTCTCGCCTTCCGGCGACCGGTAGTCCGCGCGCAACACCGGATGGGAGTCTTCGATCGTCCACACGCCCTTCGAGAGGCCCCCTTCCGAATCCACCGCGACCATACGGACCGCATCGTTTTCGGTGTCCTTGACGATCAATCCCGTTCCCTGCCGTTCCGGCGAGCTGTAGCGCATGGAAACCGCATGCCCTCCAACCTCCCAAGCGTAGCTGACCTTGATCACTTCTCCGAGGCTCGCTTCGTCGCCCCACTTCCCAATCATCCAGTCTAATCCGGACTCACGAGCGTGCTCCTGCAAGCTGCCCGCCGCGAAACCAGCCCAAGCGGCCAAAGCCGCGGTTCCCATCACAAATCGTCCAATCGTCTTCATCGCTTCCACAAAACCGGAGAAAGCGCGCCTTTGTCAACACCCACCCTTCTCGCCCCTCTTCTCGGCGTCCTTCTCACCTTTGCCCTCGTCCGGCCTTCCGCGGTCCCGGTCCCGGCCCCGAGGTTCCCCGTCATCCATTTTGGCGATCAGATCTTTCATGCGGGCGTCAGCCGCAACGAGCGATACGCTGAGTTCCTCCCGGAAATTCCGGTACAATTCTCGCCGGTCCTCGTTCGGCCCCGCCTTTTCCATCCGCCGCCGAAACTCCGCGACTTTTTCATCCCCTCCGATCCCCTTCCAAGCGGCGAAAAAGACATCGCGTTCTTGGTCCGAAAGCACCTCCAGCCGGAAAGGTGGGCCGTCGGGACGCCCGCGATCCGGCCGTCCCCCATTGAAGGGAAACCCTCCGCGACCACCGAAACGTTCTTCGACCTTGGCCAGGAGGGCGTCTGCACTCGGATCCAGCTCCAGAATAGTCTCGTTGAGCAACTTGCGGTAAGCCGCAAAAGAGTCCTTCGCGGCCTTTTGAGCCTCGGACACCGCCTCAGTGGCATGGGCTTTCTCCATCAAGGTGCGCAAGCGGTCCCAATCCTCCCGATTCATGCGAGAGGGCCCTTCCTGCGGTGGACGGCGTCCACGCCGCTCCCCGTCCCGCGGCGGCTCGCCGGGCCCATCCCCCTGATCGCGGCCGGCCCTCTGCTCCCGGCTCGGGGGATCAGCCGCGGCCGGCCCGGGTATCATCCATCCGGCCGCCAGGATCCACCCCGGAACCAGAACTCTTTCCAACCATCGGAATCTCATGGTGTCTTCCTTGCCTTCTCCGGCTACCAAACCCCCGGGCCCAGGAAAGGTTGCGCTCCCCTTCCTCTCGGGCCCAGCGGTCCTCGGCCTTGCAAAGGATCCCCATCCATACTAGATGGGGCCACTCTATGCCAGTCGCAACTCCAAGCCAATTTGCGGCCATGGTCTACGCCGCCCAGAAGGGCGCCTACGCCTACCCCGCCATCAACGTCACTTCGCTTCCCTCCCTCAACGGAGCCCTGCGCGCTTTCGCCGCGGCCCGATCCGACGGCATCATCCAGGTTTCGGTGGGCGGCGGCCAGTTCGCCTCGGGTTCCGCCCTCAAAGACGCCGCTCTCGGCGCGATCGTCCTCGCCGAGGTGGCTCACCGCCTCGCCGAACGCCACGAGGTGTTCATCGGCCTTCACACCGATCATTGTCAGCCGGATAAGGTCGACTCTTTTCTCGAACCCCTGCTCGCAGAAACCGAACGCAGGCGCAAGCAGGGCCTCCCCAATCTCTTCACCTCCCACATGCTCGACGCCTCCGAACTGCCCCTGGCAGAAAACATGGCCCTCTCCCGCAAACTCCTTGCCCGCTGCGCTGAACTGGAAATCGTGCTCGAGGTCGAAGCCGGCGTCGTCGGCGGCGAAGAAGACGGCATAGACCACTCCGGGCGCCCTGCGGAAAAGCTCTACACCAGCCCGGAAGACATGCTTGAGGTGCACGAAAGCCTCCGAGGGATCGGCCGTTACCTTTTTGCCGCCACCTTCGGCAATGTCCATGGCTCTTACAAACCGGGCGCCGTTCAACTCCGTCCCGAGATTCTCAAGCGCGGCCAAGCGGCCGTCATGAGCAAATACGGAGCCGAGGCCGAGTTCGACCTCGTTTTTCACGGCGGCTCCGGATCCACCCTCGAAGAAATCCGCGAGACCCTCGATTACGGCGTCGTCAAGATGAACATCGACACCGATACCCAATACGCCTTCACCCGGCCCATCGCCGATCACCTCTTCCGCAACTACGACGCGGTTCTCAAAATCGATGGAGAAGTCGGCGACAAGAAACTTTACGATCCCCGCAGTTACCTGAGAGCCGCCGAGCAGGGACTCTGCGAACGCCTCAAACAAGCCTGCGACGACCTCCTCTCGACAGGTCGCACTCTCTTCGGCACGCTCTGATTTTCGCGCGCTCGCCTCCAACCACGCCCCCATCATGACCGTCATGGCCGAAGACCGTCCCGTTGCACAACCCGGCCAATCAGAGAATCCCCTGACCAATATTCTGGTCAATGTTCTCGTCCCCGTGGTCGCCCTCAGCTTTCTCAGCAAAGAGGGAGATCGCTTTTACCACATCGGGCCCGTTTGGGGCATGGTGGTCGCAATCGCCTTTCCGGTCCTCTACGGCATCCGCTATTTTCTTCAGAAGCGGAGATGGAATTTCTTCTCCGTCCTCGGAGTCGCCAGCGTGCTCCTCACCGGCGGGATCACCTTGTTGGTTTGGAAACAGGACGGCACCATCCATTCCAACGCGGCTCTGCTCTTCGCGATCAAGGAAGCCTCCATCCCCCTGGTTTTCGGACTAACCATTTTCGGTTCGTGGTGGACGGCCACCCCTCTCGTCCGGGTCTTTCTTTACAACAGAGACCTCTTCGATGTGCCTCGTGTCGAGCAAGCCATCCGGCAACACGGCCGTGAACCAGACTACCGCAATCTGCTCTTTCGGAGCAACTTGCTCTTGGCCGGCTCCTTCTTCCTCAGCACGGTCATGAACTTCTTCCTCGCCCTCCACTTCCTGACTGGGGTCACCCAGAGCAGGGAAGCCTACAACGTCGCCGTGGGCCGCCTCACAGGCTGGGGGTTCCTGGTCATCGGCCTGCCCATCACCGCCGTGTTCCTCCTCCTCATCTTCGGCCTGCTGCGCCGCCTCAAGACCATGACCGGTCTGGGCCGGGACGAGATCCTCCTCATCAAATCCTGATCCCCGGCGATGCCCGGCCGACGCATCACCTGGTTCCGCCGCCGGTCTCTCTGGCTTCCCACCCTCCCCGGTTGGATCCTCCTTGCCGCGCTCGCCGCGCTGTGCGCAGCCCTCTTTGTCGCCGTCCTTTATCCCTTTCTTTCCAGCGGCGCGCCCCTTCCCCGGGCCTCCATCCTGGTCATCGAAGGCTGGGTCCACGACAACGCCGTCCGGGAAGCTCAACGCATCGCTGAAAACGAAGGTTATGAGACAATCTGCGCGGCAGGCGTCGATCTGACCAAAGGCAGTCTCCTGGCTGAATATGGAGACTTCGCCACACTTACCGCCGCCACGCTGGAGCGTTTGGGAACGCCCAAGGATCAGATTCTGGCGGCGCCCGGGGGAGCCGGTCAGAGACACCGCACTTATTTCTCCGCAGCCGCCGTCCGCCGCGCCCTCGAGGACCACGGAGCACTGCAAGGCAACATCAACGTGCTCACCGTCGGACCCCATGCCCGCCGGACCGCTCTGGTCTACCAAAAAGTATTCCGCGATACGCCCTGCCGCGTGGGAATCATCCAGACCCCGCCTGAAGACTATGATCCCCGCCGCTGGTGGAGCACCAGCAACGGAGCCAAGAGCGTCATCACGGAAGCCATCGCCTGGTTCCACGAATTCACTCTCAATGGCGGCCGCGACAAGCTGGCCCAACAGGCGCTCACATCGCCATACCCCCGTCCACAGCCAGCACCTGCCCAGTGATGTAACGCGCCCCGTCCCCCGCGAGAAACACGGCGGCGTGGGCTACGTCGTCCACCGTTCCAAAACTCCGGCAAGGTATCTGCCCCAGCACCACCTCCCTCAGTTGCTCCTTCAAGGAGCCGGTCATGTCAGTCGAAATAAAACCCGGCGCGATCACGTTAGCCGTCAATCCGCGGCTGGCATACTCGCGCGCCAGGGATTTGGTGAACCCAATCAACCCAGCCTTGCTCGCCGCATAATTCACCTGCCCGGCATTCCCCATCAGACCAACCACCGATCCGATATTGATGATCCGCGAAGAACTCTGGCGGATCAGGGCCCGCTGGAAGGCCTTCACCGCATTGAAAGCCCCCTTCAAATTGGTGTCCAGCACCACATCCCAATCCTCCTCGCTCATTCGCAAGCACAGTCCATCACGCGTAACCCCGGCGTTGTTGATCAGAATATCGACTTTCTCAAAGTCCCCCAGAATGCGCTTGCCGGTCTCCTGCATCGCCTCAAAACCGGCCACATCGACCGCGTAGGCTCGCGCCAGGCCCAGATGCCGGGATTGGATCTCCTGTGCCGTTGCCTGGGCGTTCGCCTCTGACCGGCTAATCACGGCCACGGCAGCTCCCAACTCGGCAAATCGCATCGCCACTGCCTGCCCAATGCCACGGCCCCCGCCTGTCACCACCACAACCTTATGAGAGAACTCGCTCATCGATGCTTAGAATTCAATTTTTGGATCTCCGATCTCAAATGGGTAATCTCAAATCCTCCCCCTCACGGCAAAGAACTTCTCCAGCGTCGATTCTGACGGAGGCCGGGTCAGCAATGAGACCACCACCAAAGTCAACGTCGCCAAGGCCACCAGCACGACCACGGGCATCATTCCGAAAATCAAGAGTTCGTCCGCCGGCGCGCTGGCCATTGCCTTCTTCGTGGCCATATCGCGCCAGAACAGGGCTGCCCAAGCCGCTGCCGTAACGGCCATGGACGCGATCGCCCCCGCCTTGGTCGCCCTCCTCCAATAGACCGCCGCAACCACCAGGGGGAACAGCGCCGAGAATCCGCTGAAACACCAAACTCCTATATCGAAGACCTGCGCACTGTCTTGCCGCCACACTGCCAAACCATAGGTCGTCGCCACTACTCCCAAGACAAATCCCCGCGCCATCCACACCTTCTGCCGGTCCGAAAACCGCGCCTCACCATAACGATGCACCACGACGTCATTGGTAAACATCGTTCCTAAGCACATGAACTGCGAGTCCAGACTGGACATGATCGCCGCCAATACCCCAGCTCCCACCAAGCCCCCCAAAAACGGCGATTGCACCAATTCCTTGACCATTCTCCCCAGGACGGCGTTGGCGCTTTGCCCCGGTCCCAGTTCCCCCAGATAGGCCGAGGCCCATACCCCGATGAGAATGCAAGGAAGCCAGACTATCAAAATGCAAACGGGATGAGCGACGACCGTCAACCGGAAGGATTTTGCGCTTTTCGCCGTCAACCAATGCTGAAAAACGTGAGGAAACATCCCGACCGACAGCGGCACAAAGCAATAGGAGAAGAACTGGAGTTGCCCCATGAGCCCCTCCCGAGCCAAGCGCGGGGCGGCAAAGGCATCCTGGGCCACCATCTGCGCGGCCTTCTCCAAGCCGCCCAATTTTCCCGCGATCATGAAGAAGGCGATCACCCCAGTGGCCATGAAGACGATGGTCTGGAAGGTGTTCGCCCATACCGCTCCACGAAGCCCTCCGAAAAAGACGTAACTGAGCACGACCGCACAGATGACCAATCCTCCGAGCCAAGGCGGAATTCCTCCGCTGAGCGGATGAGGATCCCCGTTGGGAAGCAGCTTGGGAAAGTTCTCCGGAAACATCCCGGCCGTCGTCGCCTGCAAGAACTTGCCCGCTGCGATTACTCCGACCAAGAGATAGGGAATCACCAAGAGGACCAAGATGGGAAACAACAGGTAACCAATGCCCGGCGACTCGAAGCGATCCCGAAAGTACGCGCACTGTGTAACATAACCATAGCGCTTGCCCGCAGCCCACAAACGGATGCCGACGATGAAGAAAACGGCCGAGTGGACCAAGCCAGACCACGAAGCCATCGCCCCATAAACGCCGATGCCGAAGCCGTAAGCCTTTCCCGTTGATCCGACCAAGGCAAACCCGGTCATCGTCGTCCCGAAAATCGACATCAGCAGAAAAAAGGATCCCACAGTCCGGCTGACCACGAAGTAGTCGGCGCTCGTGCCCTTGAACATCCTGCTGCTCACCACACCGAGCACGAGCAGAAGGCCGAGGTAGCCGGCAATGACGTAGAGCGCGGTCACGGAAACATTCCTTCGGTCATCAATCCCTTCCGGCGCCTGCCTGGGACGCCCGTCGCGCCCTCCCGGTCCCGGCGATCATCGCCGGTTCACAGTCCCGCTTGTGTCCTCTGGCCCTTCCCCCGGCAGCCCGGAGGACAGTTCCCTGGCCCAAGCCTCAATGTGCTCCGGCCAGGCATAACGGCAAGCCAGCGCCCACAATCCCGCTGCAGCCAAGGAATAGAGCGCATGATAACCCAATCCCGCAGGAAGAAATCCCAACCAAAGACTCCGGTCCGCCCACAACCAAAAGTCGTGATGGAGCAGGATGAATGCCGCCCCGGCGATGGCAAGCCAAGCTTTCACCTGAAACCAGAGCGGCTTCTCTTCCCCCAAAGGCGGTTCAATTCTTTCCGAACGCGTACAGATGCGTCTGAGTCGCCAGGTAAACCGTGCCGTTCGCCACCACCGGACTCGAGTAAAGCGGAGCGCTGAACTCGATGCGACCCAACTCGTTCTTCTCGCGCCCATGTTCCAGCACGATCAACTCTCCTTCCTCGTTTCCGATGAGGACTTTTCCGTCCACCACCAAGGTGGAAGCCCAGATGTGTCCCAGAGTGTCGAAGACCCATTGCGGTTCTCCCGTTTTGGCGTCCAAGCAGTGGACATGGCCGGAGTAGTCCGCAACGTAGACCAACCCGTCTGCCACCGATGGCGTGGACATGGAACGATGCACGTCCCGGTAGGTCCAAAGCGCTTTCCCGGAAAGATCTCCCGATTGGGTTGCGTCGATGCAACTGAGCATGCCCACACCCACACCGTGTTCCGGATCCTGGCCAACCAAAACAAAGACCCGGTCTTCGTGGATCACCGGCGTCGCCACCACTTCGCTGGGCCCGGCATAGGTCGCGTACTTGACCGGATTGCCCGCCGGATCCTTGCGATACTCGGGCGGATTGCAGTCGTAACGCCAATACTCAGAGAGTATCCCGAAACCCTCTTCGTCCTTTTCTGGGATGGGATTGTATCCATAGCACCAGCCGTCGCCTCCGCCGAAGACGATGGTGTCACGCCCTCCAATCTTTCCAAAAGCCGGTGAAGCCCAAGAACAATGCAAAACCCGTTGACTTACCCCGGAGGCCTCCTCTCCAATCAACTCGCCCGTCTGGGCGTTCAGCAGGATCAGACTGGGGGCCTGCGGGCTGGGAATGTTGGTGTGCGACCAATCCACCCCGTTCGACGTGGTAGCCACCACCGTGTCTCCAACCACCGCCACCGAACTGCTGGCGATGTTGTGAGGAAACACTCCCAGTTCCTCACGCATATCGAACACCCAAATGACGTCGGCATCGGTGGGAGACAGCTCGACCGGCTGTTCCCCTCGCTCCGTCATGTATTCGACTTCGCTCGTGAATGGGCCATCGTTTCCATTGGCCAGACCCTCGGTATCAAGGCAAACGATCTGACAGCGGTTGGTCACGATGTAAGCGCGGTTGCCCACCACCGTCGCGCTGGAACAAATACCCAGAAACTCCCAGTCCGACACCTTGCCAGCTCCTAACTTTGGAACCGCCAGTTGCCACAAGAATTCCCCGCTGGCTTCCTCGAAACACATCAGCACCCCCCGATCGCCAACCCGGTTCGAGTTCCGCGGGTTTTCATTGTTGGTGCCTACAAAAATCTTCCCGCCGGATATGGTCGGTGTGCCGTAGCTCTGTGAACCCAGTTTCGCCACCCATTTGCAAAGTTTGGTCGTGGACATGTCCACTTCCTCGCTGCCCGCCTTGAACTTCCCCGGATCAAAATCCAGGGGCAGATCTTTCGCCGGTGAAATCATGTTGCGGTCCAGACTACCGCCCCACTGCGGCCAATCCTCGCCCCACAGCCCGGCCACACTCGCGGCCAGCACAGCACTCATAATGCATCCTGTTGCTTTCTTCATGTCTTTCTCGATTCGTCGTTGTTGGCGATGGATTCCTCCGCCCTGACTGCTCCGCCTTGCTCGCCGTCCGGGCCTTCTCTATGATCTTTTTCGTCTTAGCTATCCTCCCGTCGCCAGCCTACTCAGCGGCATCTGCGGCCAGCGCGATGTTGTCAATGTAGACCCGCTTTTGGCTCTGAGGGGAGAAGCCGAACAACCCCGGAGCCCCGTGGCGATGAGCGACACGGTGTTTCACTTCGATCGTCCAAGACTCCGGTTCCGGTTGATCCCGCTCCCAGACCTTCCCTCGAACCAGGCCCGAACCGTCCTCCGCCAAATCCACCTTCGTTTTCAACGTATACCACGCGCCCGGTTGGATGGCAAAACTCACCGCCTCCTTGATGCGCTCGTGATTGCTGCTGACCTCCAACTGATTCCAGTTGCCCTTGAGCGACAGCAAATAGCGTTGGTTGATCAATCCGACGTCTCCCTTGATTCGGCGGTTGCCGTCCGTCATCACATCGGCCTGCAACGTATATCCACTCAGGTCCTCGGGTCCGATGAAAGTCACCGCACGCTGAAACAGCACGTTGTCCAAGGTCTTAGCGAAGACCTTGTTCCCTTCGAGTTCTCGCACCTCCCATTTGAAGCGGCCCCCGATCCAGGGAAGCGGCGGATAAGCGAACTTCACGCCCGGCTCCGATTCGTGATCCACCGCCAAGGCAAAGGACTCGAAATCCTGCTCCATCGGCAGCCGGGGAAAGGTCCGCCCGCGGAACGTCCCGCTCAACGCGCCGGCGCTGCCCTTGAACATGCCCGCCGACGATCCGGCGTCCGCCGGAGCCTGTATCTTTGCGCCCTCCACCGTCGCCTCCATGCGGGCTTGCACCCTGGCGGCAGGAGGAACATAAGGCGCCCACGAAGTCGCCTCCATCTTCCCAGCCGGGAATCCGTGGGCATCGACGGCGTACGTTTCCAAACTTACCGACTCTCCCGCTTCCAAAACCACTTCGTTAGGAGACACCTGCAGCGCTGCCGGAGCCCCGGCAGCCGGAATCTCCGTGGGCGGGACCGGCAGATACTCGATCTTCCCGGTCTTCAACTGAAAACAATACAGCTTCTCCGTGGTGTGAACGTAAAGCCGGCCGTTCCAGACCGCCGGACTGCCCAGACAATTCCCCTCCAACTTAACCTGGCGCAACACTTCCGCGCCGTTCTCCTGCGGCCGGATTACGAAAAGTGTTCCGCTCATGGTGGGGACATACAAGATCCCGTCCACCCAAAGCGGCGAAGAATGCAGATTGGAAGAATCGAGTTTCTCACTCCAATACACTTCGCCTGTGCCGGCATCGACGGCGGAAAGATTCCCTGTCTTGTCCATCAAATAGGCGCGGCCGCTCACAAGGACCGGAGTGCTCGAATCGGAAACGAGATCATTCCTCCACTCTTCCGCGCTGACATCCAACTGCGCCGGTTGAGCCGGGTCCACCGTGCCCGGCAAGTTCAGCAGCGACAATCTCCCCTCTGAGGTCGTATCGAGATTCTCCCCGCCATGCACGATCAAGAGGGTGTCGCCATTGAGGACCGGGGTGGCGCCGACTCCGGTTTGGGCGTACTGATAGCGCCACAAGGGCGCTCCGGTCATGGCGTTGATGCAGACGATGTTTCCACAACCCGTGCCCGCGTAAAAGACCCGCATCCCGTAGCGGGTCTCGAACACAGGCGTCGAATACGAACTGTCTTTCGGCTCCACGCCCGGCGTGCTGGACCACAATGGCGATCCGGAATGCTTGTCGAAGGCCAAAAAACGGTCGCGGGCCGGGCCATCCGCACCCCAAAAACTCGTGATTCCCCGCACGATGACGAGATTTCCCTCGATGACCGGACAGCCAGTCCGGCCGTTGGGAAAAGTCAACCGGCCGAAGGTCTCCATGAGGCTGTGCTGCCAAAGCATCTTCCCGTCGCGGTCGAAACAACTGAACAATCCCGTCGACGTCATCAAATAGACGTTGCGCGTCTCCTGATCCACGGCCGGGCTCCCGATGCTATAACGGCTGTAAATGGTATCGCTCAGGAAATCGTTGAAGCGGTGTTCCCATTTCTGCTCACCGGTCTCCGCGTCGAGGCAGGCCAGCACGATCTGCAGGTCCGCTCCCGTCTGATCGCCCAAATATCCGAAAGAATACAGGTTTCCGTCGACAATCACCGGGCAACCACGCCCGGAGAGAGGGTAAGTCCAAGCCAGGGATTTCTCCCCTTCGAAGGCCCACTGCTCGTAGGTTTCCGCGCTGGTTCCGTTCTGGAACGGCCCTCGCCAGGAAAAGAGGTTGGTCGCCCGCTCGTCTACCTGAGCACTGAGCCAGACCTGGGAAGCGAGGAACAACGCGCCGATGACACACCTGTTGATCTTCATGAATTGGGGAGGGTCGAGTGAGCGTTCACCCTCGCCAGAAGGGCTGCCGCACGGGGGTGACGCCCCTACTCCTACTGAATAAGTGCGCCTGCGCAAGCCCCACCCGGAATTCGGTGCTCCACGCCGCCCGGCGATGGAGGCAGTAAAACCTGCCCGCATTTCTCATGCCGCTTCGTCGCGAGGCGCTTGCGAACCCCTTGCTGCCAGCCGAGCGAAGCGAAACCCAGCCCCTCCCGGATACGCGGCAGCAGCACGCTGTCTTGCGGCGGCGCAAAGCCGCCGTCATTCGCCCGCCCCGCCCCTCCGATACTCCTCTTCGACGAAGACCGCGCCGTCCGGCGCCTGCCGGGGATCCTCATAAACGGTGACCAATCGACCCGCCGCCACCGGACCCATCTCCTGCCGCAAGCCCGAAGGCCAGGTCACGGTCACCCGGTCGGCCTGCCGGGCCGAACCGAGCCCCACCAGCAACGTCCGGCTGTTCTGCGCCGCAAATCCCTCCCCACAACGCCATTCCCGCACCAAAACCCTCCCGCCCGCCTCGATCCTGGCCATCGCCCCGTAGCCGTCGCGACAGGCCAGGCCCGGAACCGGCGCCGGCGTCCAGTTGCCGCCAACCGCCCGAAGGGCCACCCAACTCGCGACGGCTTCCTCCTGCAAGCCATTGCGATAACACACCAATTGCGGCGCGTTCGCGTTGACCGTCGCCACATCGGTCCAACCATCGCGATCGTAGTCCCAAAGAACCACACTCCGCCCGTCCCCCTCGTGATCCATTCCCGACAAACCGGATAAATCGAAGAACCGCCGTCCCCGGTCGTTGTAGAAAAAACGGTTGGCTTCGTGCCCGCTCAACGAATGCTCTCCCGCCGAAGATCGTTCGAGATGCTCGACGGCCCTCTGCGCCGATGACTCCAGCGCCGGAGATTGCCGGATTTCGAGACCCTTCACCGGATCGGTGCGCACGACCGCGCGCCAAAAGATGCTTCACAAATCCTCCTCGGACCGCGTCGCCTCCGGCGCCGTATAATATCCGCTCGCCGAATACACATCAAGATACCCATCGTTGTCGGCATCGAGAAAAAGTCCGCCGTAGGCCCAGCCCACCTTGGCCACTTGAACCGAGCCCGGTTCCAGGCCCGCCGCTTGGCGCATCCCGCCGGCTTCATTGCGAAACAACAAACTGCCCGCTGCGGCGTAGGGAATTCGAGCGTCCAACCCGGGAAGCTGCCGCGTGATGCGGGTTCCAGCCTTGCTGTACATGTTCGACACATACAAGTCGAGCCGTCCGTCCAAGTCGTAATCCCCCCAACTCGCTCCCATGCCAAAACCGTTCATCGTCTCCCCTGCCGCCTCCGCCGCTATCTCGCGAAAGACCACTTTGCCCCCGCTCCCCTTGCCCTCATTGCGGTAAAAGGAATCCGGAGCAAAATCATTGCACACGTAGAGGTCCGGATCGCCGTCCCCGTCGTAGTCGGCCCAGGTGCTTTGATAGGTATTGCGCCATTCGGCCAGGGTTCCCGCCTCCGGAGCCACCTCGAAGCGTCCGCCCCGGTTGCGCAGCAGCAGATTCGGCGGTCCCAACAGGTCCAAATAACGGTGCGAATCGGGTGAACGCCGGATCAATTCATCCGCCATCGCTCCCGAAAAAAACTCGCCCGCCCATTCCTCCACCCGGGTCCCATGTTCGGTGGGTCCATAGAGGGAAAAATAGATATCCAAGAGCCCGTCGCCGTCGTAGTCCGCCGCCGCCATCGACGAAACCAACGGCGGAAGAGGAACCGCCAATACCTCCGCCGACCGGTCCCGAAAATATCCTCCCTCGTTCTCCAAATACACCGAACGCGCCAACGTCCTTCCAACGAAAACATCGAGATCTCCGTCGTTATCGGCAAACACCGCACAGGAACAGAAGTCCGCGAGGTCGAGCCCCCACTCCGCCGCGCGGTCCGTGAAAGTCCCGTCGCCCCGGTTCCACCAAAGTTGATTAGGGCCCCAGCGTCCCATCACGTACAAATCGTCCCATCCGTCATTGTCCACATCCGCTACCGCCAGGCCGGGATGTTGATAGGAAGACTCCAGATCCCGATAGCGCGAGTAGACCGGATAGGCAGTGGTGAACTTCCCCGTGGTGAAGAGCTTGACCAAGTTCTCCTCATGCAAGGAAGCGCGCGCCCGCTGCAGGTCCTCGCGATGCGGCAACATCGACGCCAAATTTTCCTCGAAAAAACGCCGCGGCGCATCCGCCGTCTCCATTTTCTTCGGAAGCCACGCGATCACCCGCCAGTCCTCCGCGTCACCCCCCGGACCGCGCTCCCATGCTACGCTTTGAAGCCCCGTGATCATGCGCCAACCGCCGTCGCGCAGCCGCGCCACACCCTCGAACCCTATCTGAGAACGAAAAACCCGCTCGTCGCCCGTTTCGAACGATCCTGAGATCAGATAAAACTTGCTGCTCTGGAAAGACTCGATATCGCGCAGCAGCGGAGCCCAGAGATCCAATGCGCGCGCCGGGTCACGACGCAACCTTCCAATCCCCTCGGATGCCGCCCAACTGCGTCGCCGCAGACGGGGCAGGGCGGGAATCGCTTCGAGGTCGATTCCAGAATCCAGCAGCGCTTGCCATTCCACTGCCTCCGCGAAGAGTTCAATGCTCGCGGCATCGGGGAACTGCATGTTCTCGACGCTTTGTTTCCACGCGCGGAGCCGCGGGGTCTGAGCCAGGATCCATTCCTCCGAGGCTACCAACAACCGCATGGCCTCTTCGCCCTGCGGAGACAAGGCTGCCGCAGGCGTCGGCGACTCTGGCTGCCTCCGAGTCTCCCTTGCTCGGTCGCAAGTCGCCGCCGCCAAGCCAGCAAGTCCCAACGCCGCCAAGCGCCACCGCCGGCTCAGACCACGCTCCCTCGCCTGTCGATGATCCGGGCCGGCCGGAATAAGGAGCCTCGCCCTGCCGGCCATGTCCGCTTCCCTAATTCTCTATTTCTCAGAAACCACTACTCGACCCGGACCCGGTAATGTCCGGCCGGTTCACCCGTCCGCCCAGGATCCGTATCGCGAAACGACGTCACTCCGCCCGCAGACTGAATCGATGCAATGCTCGCCCACGTCGCCGCCTCCATCGTTGCCGAGTACTCCACGGAATAGCTCTTCCCATCTACACTGGACCAACGAATCTCCACGCCGTCCGTCACCCGCTCCACACCGTCCACGCGAAACACCGAGGACGCGTCGTTCGGATCAGTCCCGGCGATCTCTTCCGCAGCATTGCTCTGACCGTCTCCATCGTCATCGGCGCCCGGATCCACCACCACTTCGCCCGGCAGTTCCTCCCCGGGATTCTCATAAAGATAGGTCACATCCTCGGCTGAAAGTAGCGTCTCATAAAGCTGCACATCATCGAGTGTTCCCCGGAAACCGAAGGAGCCGCCTAGGGCTCCGATGACCAAGGGCGACGAGCCCGCGTCTTCGAATCCATCGACATCCTCAACGCTTCCCACCAGCTCTCCATCGACATAGAGGCTGCCGCTGCGCTCGGCGCTGCTATTGTCGAAAACGACGACTGCGTGATGCGGCTCGCCCGCAGAAATGCCAGCCGTCACAAGGTCTGTGGCCCCTCCGTTGAACACAAAGAGCGACCCTTCGCTATAGGCTACGGCAAAGGGACTGCCCTGCTCGCCGGGCCGGTTTTTCGAAATCAAGGTCAAAACCGAGTCGGCGCCCTCCAAGACCTCGAACCACATGGCGATGCTGAGGTCGACAAAGGGATCGAAGGTGTCGGGCGCCTCCGCGAATCCAGCCCCGACATCCCCGTGGTCGAAGGTCACCGCCGTTCCCGGCCCAGCCAGGGAAGGCGATCCCAACACGATCGAACCGGAGTCCGTCATCCGGTATTCGCCATGCCGTCCCCGCCCCGAGGAATCCACCAGAAATGTCCCTTCCGTCTCGTCTAACCGGTATCGGGCCACCAGACCATTGGCATTGGGAATGAGCGCCGACAGATCCACCCGGATCACCGGATCGCTGGCGTCGTTGCTCGATAAGTCGAGAAACGCCGTGAATCCTCCGACGCGCCCCATGGCGTTGAAGGTCACCGGCAATACCGCGCTGCCTCCCGGTTCAATCGAGTCCGGAACCGCTCCCAAACTGAAGTGGTCCGCGTCCGGTCCGGTCAATTCCGCGCCGCTCAGTTCCAGCGTGTTCGCCTCCCCATTGTTCAACAGTTCCACTTCCACCGTGCGGCTCACGGTTCCCGGAGGCAATTCCCCAAAGACCCCGCTGCGCTGGACCCGCAGATTGGGATCGTCCGTCAGCACCTCGCGATACTCCGCCGACAGATAATCGAACTGAATCCAACTGTTGGGAGTCTGGCCCGTCCGTTCGATCTCGACGACGTTGGCGCCCGTTACGGCATTGACGTCCGAAGCGAGAAACGAGCGCTGCACAAATCGATCGGCATCGATTCCCGGCTCATTCAAAATCTCCGTTCCATTCACCCGGAAGATCAGATCGTGGATGGACGGCCCGTTCTCCGCGGCGCCTAACTGAACAATACCCCGGAACTCCCCGCGAAATGGACCCTCCCGCACGTCCCGCACCCACGCTGTCGCTTGTCCCTCTACCCAGGCCCCGCTCTTCGCTCAGCCCCCGGTCCGCTCAGCCCCCGGTCACGTAATCCACCACCAAAACCTTGTCCAAATGCGGCTTCAGCAGGCTCACGAATTTCTCGTGCTCGGGATGGGGCAGATACTTCTCCAAATCTTCCTTGGAGTCGAAGGTCACGAAGAAGCAATGCGTGAAGCCCTGATTCAACCCCTCCGGGCTGACGTTCTTGCCCCATTCGAACTCACGGACCAAGTCCACTTTGTCTTTGAGAGCAATGAAGGCCTGCTCCACACGCTGGACGGCCTCGGCCGGCGCGTCGTCTTTGAACTTGAAAAGCACGACGTGGCGATACTTCGCCTCCTCGGCTCCGGCCTCATCAGCCGCGCCCAAGGCCATCAGGGCCGTCCCTACACCTAAAAGCAGCAGAAAGCGTCCGGTCATACGCCTTTCATAACCTGCGAAAACGGCTTGAGAAAGCATTTCGTGCGCCCATTTGCTCATCTCCAGCGGGCGACCTCCTCCCGGAGCCAGGGAGAAAACGGGCCTCTCTTCTCGTAAAAATGCATCCGCAAGTTGCGAGACCCCGGGAGGCGCGACTAGCTTGCGGATCCGCCGCTGCTCATGACTCGCGACCGACGCGTCCTCGATTTTCTCAAACGCTTCCCCAGGTACGCCCGCTCAGCCGGCCGGCAAATCCAGGAAAACGGCGGCGTCGAGCAAATCGTCGGCAACGAGCGCGAGGTCCACGCCAAGGTCCGCGCCGGCGAATCGCTGTTCCAAGTCGATCTCCGGCTCGAGAGCGGCTCCTGGGAAGGCCAAAGCAGCTCCGGCGACCCTCTCTGTCCCGCCCTCTACGCCACCATGCTCGATCGGCTCGATCACGGAGCAACTCTGCCTCGGCTGCCTTCCGCCCCCGATCCTGAAGCCGAGCCTCTGCGGATCTTGCTCACCCGGCGGCTCGGCCGTCACCTCGCCCCCGAAGAGGAGCAGTATGTCAATACGCTCGAGAAACGGTACCAGCGTTACCGGCAAAGCGGAGAACTCCATGACCACGATCTCGTCCGCTTGGCCCGGAAGTGGGAAGTGCGCGGCTATGAAGCCCTGGCCCTCTGGCCGGAACCGCCCAACGGGATCGTCGAGTTCTGGAATTACATCGCCCACGCCTTCCGCCGCGCCCGCTTGCCTTATCCGGAGTTCATGGAGGCCATCACCGATGCCGAATCCACTGTCGGACGGCTCCAAGAGTGGGAAGACCGCAATCTCCAGAAGGAATGGGAAACCACCCTCAACCAGTCGCGATCTCTACCCCGGCCGAAGCCGCCGGCGCCAGTGACGTTCGGGCTTCGCGTCACCTCCTCCGAAGCGCGACTGCTCCAGCACCGGCAAGACGGACCTTGGGAAAAGATCGACCGCCCTCCACAGTTTGAAGAACTCGCAGAATCCTACCGCGCCGGCCGGCTTCTCACCGACGCCGCTTCCGCCGTGTTGTGGCAGGCGCTGCTCGACCACTGGCAATCCTGTGGAAACGCTTTGCTCGATCTACACAGCTACGAAGCCGCTTCCACCCTCAACCGTCTCTTCCACATTCCGGACCTCCAGCCGCGCATCGTCACACTCGACGACGAACCTTTCCTGCGCCCGGTCGAACCGTTGCGCTGGTCCTGCCGGGATTCCGTCCCAGCCAACGCCGCGGGCAACGGCCGTCCTTCGCGCTGCATCCTGAGTCTCCTTGACGCGGAAGGGGAGGAAATTCCCTATAGCCTTCGCCTCTTGCCCGGCAGCGAACCCCTCTACCTCACCGACGAAGCCGTCTTTCGCGGCCCGCCACCCTGGCGCCGCCACACAACGATCGAGCCTCGCTTCGAGATTCCCCAGTCCTCGTTGGCGACTCCAGCCGGCGTCGACTTCCTCCACTACCTTGGGGCCGGTCTGCCCCAATCGCTCCAGAGTCGCCTTCAGGAGCTGCGCCTCGACGTCACTCTCACCGCCAATCTCCAACGCCTCGAACACGACGGTTCCACCGAAATCGTCCACCTCTCGGCCGAAGCCTCCGATCCCGCCGGCCTGCGCTGCGAACGCCTCGAACGCGACCTCTGGACCGTGCTCCGGGAACCCGTCCAAGAAACCGGAAGAATCCTCCGGTTCGACCGCTCCGGACTCGAACCCGCCGCCGCTCTGGTGCGGTCCATCGCCACCGCCTGGGACCCCGCCTCCGCTTGCTTCCGGATCCGCATCACCCGGAATTTTCCTGGACGCTTCGCCGCCTGGGCCGCGTCGCTTCCGCCATCCGTGCGTCTCCAGCTCGATCCATCTCTTGCTTCCCTCCTCGAAAAACCTATCGAAGCCACGGTCCAATTCTCTCTCGACACAAGCGCGGCCGAACCTAACTGGTTCGATCTCGAACTCGGCATTGACCCCCGGGAACCCGGCATTTCCTCCGCCGAACTCCGCCAGCTCGTGGCCGCGCGTGGCGAGTTCGTCCGCATGCGCGACGGCCGTTGGCGGCGCCTGCAATTGACGCTGAGCGATGCCGAACGCCAAACCATCGATGAACTCGGCCTCGATCCTTTCGAACCGGGCGGCAGACGCCACCGCCTTCACGCTCTTCAGTTAGCCGAAAGCTCCGCCCGTGAAATCTTCGATCCCAAAGTCTGGGAGAATCTCTCCCGCCTCGCCTCCGGTCTCCGGCTCCATGTCCGTCCCCGCCTCCCCGCCGGCCTCCGCGCTACCCTGCGTCCCTATCAGGTCGAAGGCTTTCAGTTCCTTTGCTACCTCAGCGCCAATGGCTTCGGCGGCGTCCTCGCCGACGACATGGGCCTGGGCAAGACCGTCCAGAGCCTGGCCTGGCTCCTTTGGTTGCGCGGTCGTTCCGAAAACCCGGGCCCCAGCCTCGTCGTCTGCCCAAAAACCGTTCTCGATGTCTGGTCCGCGGAAATCAAGAAATTCGCCCCCGACCTCCCTTTCCACATCCTGCGCACCCGTGAGGAACTGCATCCTCGACGCGTCCGCGAAGAGACCGGTCTTCTTGTCATCAATTATGCCGCGCTCCGCTCTTGCGCGGAAACCTTAGCAGGCATCTCCTGGACCGCAGTCATCCTCGACGAAGCCCAGCAGATCAAAAACCCCAGCTCGCAAAGCGCCCAGGCCGCCCGCCGTCTCCAGGCGGAAAACCGCCTTGTCCTCACCGGCACGCCTCTCGAGAACCGGCTCCTCGATGTCTGGAGTCTGATGGCCTTCGCCATGCCGGGAGTTCTCGGCGACCGTTCCTACTTCCAGCGCCGCTTCGATCGCCGCCGCGATCCCGGCGCTCAGCGCCGCCTGTCCAACCGGCTCCGGCCCTTCCTCCTTCGCCGCACCAAGAAGCAAGTCGCCCTCGATCTCCCCTCTCGTTCCGAAGAGGACATCCTGTGCGCCATGGAACCCGAACAGCTCGCTCTCTACGAAGCCGAACGCGAACGGCTGCGCGCGCTCGTCCTCGCTTCCCGGACCGACTTGTTCCGGAAAGAGCCTTTTGTTATCCTCCAAGGCCTGCTCCGTCTCCGGCAGATCTGTTGCCATCCCGCCCTCATCGATCCCGCCCGTTCCTCGATGGCCAGCGCCAAGTTCAGCGCGCTTTTCTACCTCCTCGAGCAGCTCCACAGCGAAGGCCATAAAGTCCTCGTCTTCAGCCAGTTCACCACGATGCTCGACCTGATCCGGGCTCAACTCGAAGAACGCCGCCTCCCCTACCTGATGTTGACCGGGAAAACCGCCGATCGCGATGAAGTCGTGCGCCGCTTCCAGGAAAGCCCCGATCCCGTCTGCTTCCTGCTCTCCCTCAAGGCCGGCGGCGCCGGCCTCAACCTCACCGCTGCGTCCTACGTGATCCTTTACGATCCCTGGTGGAATCCCGCCGTCGAAAATCAAGCCATCGACCGGACTCACCGCATCGGACAAACCAGCCGCGTCATGGCCTACCGCCTCCTGATCCGAAACTCCGTCGAAGAAAAAATACGGGTGCTGCAGCGTGAGAAAGGCGCCCTCGCCAGCGGGGTTCTCGGCGAAGAAGGCTTCACCCGCCTCCTCGAACGCGCCGATCTCGACTACCTGTTCTCCCCAGCCGCCTCCTGATCGGCCTGTTGGGTCGCCCTCTTCCCGAGGAGGACAGTATGCCTGTCAGTCTAAGACAGCCGATCCCGGTATGACGCATACCCAAACTCTCGCAGCACCACGGTTTCTCCGCTGCGCGGATCGAACGTGGCGATCGCAGGAAGACGCACCCCGTTGAAGGTCGTGTTTTTCACCATGGTGTAATGGGCCATGTCCTCGAACACCACCCGCTTGCCCACTTCCAAAGGGTCCGCGAAGGAGTACACGCCGATCACATCGCCCGCCAGGCAACTGTTCCCTCCAAGCCGGTAAGCCTGCGCCCCCTCTTCCAATTCGCCCGCACCGATGATTCGCGGACGATAGGGCATCTCCAATACATCCGGCATATGCGCCGTGGCCGAGGTGTCGAGAATGGCGGAGGGCATGTCCGGACCAGGCGCGATGTCCAGCACCGTCGCCACCAGATAGCCGCTGTTCAACGCTGCGGCTTCCCCAGGTTCCAGATAGACCCTGACTCCGTAGCGGCCCGCGAAGTCGCCGATCAATCCGCACAGATGTCCGGCATTGTAGTCGGGCCGGGTCACGTGATGGCCGCCCCCGAAATTCACCCAGGCAATCGCTTCTGATCTCAACCAGCCGCCGAATCGCCGCTCCACAGCCTCGAGGGTCCGCGCCAAAGCGTAAGAATCCTTCTCGCACAACGTGTGAAAATGCAGTCCGCTCATTCCCTTCGGGACCGCGGCCGGAAGGTCCGCCGTGCGCACGCCTAACCGAGAGCCCGGAGCGCAGGGATCGTATATCGCGGTCTCGACCTCGGAATGCTCCGGATTGATCCGCAATCCCAACCGAACGTCAGGATGCCGCTCCTTCAACCACGGAGAAAAGCTCTCCCACTGGCTCAAGGAATTGAAAGTGATGTGATTCATCAGCGGCCCCATCTCGCGGATATCCTCGCGCGAAAAAGCCGGCCCGTGAACGTGGACCTCGCCCCCGAACTCCTCCCGCGCCAACCGGGTTTCATGAACCGAACTCGCGCAGGCGCCGCTGAAATGGTCCCGCAACAAAGGAAACACCCCGTGCATGGCAAATCCCTTCAGCGCCAGCAGCACCCCGCAGCCAGTGCTTTCCCTCACCCCGCCCAGCACCCGGGCATTGCTCTCGAGCTTCTCGATGTCGACCAGGTAACAAGGAGAAGGAACCGCCGCCGCCGCCCGCTCCAACGCGGTCATGCTCCGGCCTCCCCTATGTCCTCGATCGACTCCACCCAAGGAAGACCGTGCTCCCCAAGCTTGGCCATAAAGGGATCCGGATCGAGCTGCTCCAGATTGAACACGCCTTCGCCCCGCCAGGAGCCGGTGAGCATGAGCAGTCCGCCAATCATTGCCGGCACTCCCGTGGTGTAGGAAACAGCCTGCGACCCGGTCTCGCGATAGCAGGCTTCATGATCGCAAATGTTGTAGATGTGATAGCGCCGCTTGCGTCCGTCCTTGACCCCCTCCATCCAGCAGCCAATGCAGGTTTTGCCCCGCGTCCGCGCACCCAGCGAACCCGGATCCGGCAACACCGCCTTCAGGAATTGCAATGGAATGATCTCTCTCCCCTCATACATCACCGGATCGATGCGAGTCATTCCCACATTTTCCAATACGCGCAGGTGATTGAGATAGTTGTCCGAGAAGGTCATCCAAAAACGCAACTCCTGCACTCCCGGCAAGTGACGGGCCAACGACTCTAGTTCCTCGTGGTACAGCAAGTAGATCTTCCTCGATCCGATTCCCGCCGGAAAATCGAAATCCCGCGCCATCGACAGCGGCTCTGTCTCGATCCACTCGCCATCCTGGTAAAAGCGGCCCGGCGCCGTCACTTCCCGAATATTGATCTCCGGATTGAAGTTTGTGGCGAACGGCAATCCGTGGTCGCCCGCATTGCAATCGATGATGTCCACACGGCGGATCTCGTCGAAATGGTGCTTGAGGGCGTGGGCGCAGAACACGTTGGTCACCCCAGGGTCGAAGCCGGATCCCAGAAGAGCCATCCGGCCCGCGTCCCGAAACCGCTCATGATAGTTCCACTGCTCCCGATACGAAAAACGCGCCTCGTCCCGCGGCTCGTAATTGGCCGTGTCCAGGTAATCCACTCCACAGCGCAGACAAGCCTCCATGATCGTAAGATCTTGATAGGGCAAAGCCACGTGGATCACCAGCGCCGGATCCTCCCGTTCCAGCAATGCCGTCAGTTGATCCACGTCGTCCGCGTCCACCGCCGCAGTCCGAACCGGGCGCGACAGCTCCGCGGCGATCGCGTCGCATTTCGCCTTGGTCCGGCTGGCCAGACAAATCGCGGTGAACACTTCCGGAACCGCCGCGCATTTGTGCGCCACCACCCGTCCCACTCCGCCCGCTCCCAATATGACAACTTTGGACATAATCTTGCGCCCGGAAATGCGCGGCTCCTTTCAGGGATGCTCATAATACGTGTAACCCCTCAATCCGTCCTCGTAAGCAGTCAGAATCCGACGCCGCTCCTGCGGCGTAATCCGGCCCTCCGCCACCGCCGCTTCTGCGAAGTGCCGAAAACGCGCGGCCAACTCTTTGGGATCGTACTCGACATAGGCAAGCACATCCGCCACCGAGTCGCCCTTGATTTCATGCGTGTAGCGTATCCTTCCGTCCTCCAGAGAAATACTCACCACGTTGGTGTCCCCGAGCAAGTTGTGCAGGTCGCCCAAGGTTTCCTGATAGGCGCCCACCAGAAAAACCCCCAGAAAATAATCCTCGTCATCCCGCAAGGGATGCACCGGCAGCCCCTGATGCGAATCCCGTAAATTGATGAAACGGTCCATCTTTCCGTCACAATCACAGGTGATGTCGGCCAGAATCGCTCGTCGTACCGGCCGTTCTCCCAACCGGTGAATCGGCATCACCGGAAACAATTGGGAGATGGCCCAAGAATCCGGTAACGATTGAAAGAGACTGAAGTTTCCGTAGTAAAAATCCACCAGCGTGCCCTGCAAGTCCTCCAACTCCTCGGGAATCGGGTCCATATCCTCGACCAGCCGGGCGATGCGCGTCACTAAATGCCAAAACATCTTTTCTCCCAATCCCCTCTCCCGCAGCGAGATCGATCCATGCACAAACAACGACCGCAACTGGTCCCGGTAATAGACTGCGTCGTTGAGGCCCTCCCGCGCCGTCCGCTGAGAAAGCGCTTCCTCCACCGAGTACAAATCGGCCAGGGTCTCGTGAGCGCCCTTCGGAAGCGCAGCCGGACTCGCCGGCGGTTCGAAGGAACTCACGTCGAGGATATTGAACAACAGCACCGAGTAATAGGCCACCACGGCCCGGCCTGATTCCGTGATGATGTCCGGATGAGCCACCTCCGCCTCGTCGGTCACCTGCTTGATCGCTTCGATCACGTCGACGCAGTACTCCTGAATCCCATAGTTGCTGCTGCTCGGAGAACTGCTCTGGGAACCGTCGTAATCCACCGCCAATCCACCCCCCAAATCGAGCAAACCCATCGGGGCCCCTTCCTGAACGAGATTGACGTAGATCCGGGTCGCCTCCACGCAGGCCTCCCGGATAGCCCGAATGTTGGGGATCTGACTGCCCTGATGATAGTGCAAGAGCCGGAGACAGTGCAGACTGCCCTGCTCCTTGAGGTAGTCGACCGCATCAATGACCTGCGACATGTTCAGTCCGAAGACGCTGCGGTCTCCTGCCGATTCCGCCCAGTGACCCGAGCCCCGCGTCGACAGCCGCACCCGGATACCCAGCGCCGGATCGATCCCCAGCAACCGCGCCCGCTCCAAGATCAGCGGAAGCTCGCCCGGCATCTCCAACACCAGAATCACCTGCAAGCCCATCCGGCTCGACTGCAAGGCCAAATCAATGAACTCCTCGTCCTTGTAGCCGTTGCAAATGATGTACGCCTCCCGGTCTCGCAGGTAGGCCAGCGCCGCAATCAACTCCGGTTTGCTCCCGGCCTCCAACCCGTAATGATAGCGCTCGCCAAACCGGGTGATCTCCTCCAACACCTGCTGCTGCTGGTTGACCTTGATCGGATACACTCCCCGGTAAACCCCGTGGTAGGAACTCTCCCGGATCGCTTGCGCGAAGCTCTCGTTCAACTCCGCTATCCGCGACGTCAGAAAGTCCCGGAACCGCAGCAGGACCGGCAATTGCGTCCCCCTCTCCCGCAGCCCCCGCAGAATCTCGATCAGGCTCACTCCGCCCGGGTCCGGATTCCCTTCCCGGAAGTTCACCACGACCTCACCGGCAGGAGAAATATCAAAATAGCCGTTCGACCAGTTCCGGATGCCGTAAAGCGCCGCCGCTTGTTCGACATCCCACTGGACCGATACGGGACGCTGCAAGGCCATCGTGGACATGAAGCGCCCAGCATAAACTCCGGCCCTCTCCCCGCAACGGGATTCCTTTCCCGACTGCCGCCGTCATCGCCGCCGTCATTCGCGCAGTGGCCGCCCGATCCATCGCCTTGCGCTCGCCGCCCCTCAACCGATCCCCCGCAAGAGCGTCACCCCGGACTAGCAGAACGCCGAGCCGCAAGCCGCACGAACACGGCGCCTTGCCCTCCCAGCTCGACGGACAACAGCCTCGTCACCTGCTCGCTTCCACTCGCTGGATCCTCCTCGAGCGCCTCCTCCCATTCCCATTCCTCCAACGCGCGCCAGCCACCCCCAGTCAGATCGCTCGACACTTCAAGCCACAAGTCGACCCCGCTGGGAACCTCGCCGCCTCGCCGCCACCGCGCCCGGATCCGCCCGTCCTCCGTGAATCCATCCAGACTCAAGCCGGCTTGCGCCTCGATCGGATTCAGCCCCAAGGCATACTCCAGGAGGTTGGCCAGACCGTCCCCATCCGGGTCCGAATTCACCAACGACGCAGGCCCTCCCTGAGGAAACCATCGAGCCGTCCATTGCTCCAAGGGGTCTTCGCCCGCCTCCGTCTCTCCAAAAGGACTGCCGTCCGCGCGCAGCCCCGGTGAAAACAAACGCCCCTCACCGCCTTCCGCCCAGGAGTGCTCGACCCACACGCGTCCGGCCACGTCGGGATCCCGGTTGAGCGACTGGCCCGAGCCCCCCTCCCGTCCATAGCTCACCTCTTCCACCGGCGCTCCCTCCCGGTTCATCAAGATCACTGTGTCTCCGCCGTTGTTCAATCCCAACCTGCCGGTGCTTGCCGTCAGCAGTTGCGCCCCGCCCGACTCAGGGGCCGGAAGTCCTCCGCCGAACACCACCACGGCCAAACCCGGTCCCAACACCGTTCCCTCGGCAAATACATGGCGCAACGCAGCTCCATCCGAGATCGTCCAACCCGAAAGATCGATCGCGGTCTGCGAACCGTTGACCAATTCCACAAACTCGTCCGCGGAACTGTCCCGCACCCCATCGCCGTTGGCGTCTCCTTCCAAATGCTCTGGTCTGCTCCCAGGTGGATCCGCTAGGATCTCGTTGATCACCACGCCCTCAGGCGCGCGCAACGCGTCTCGAATCCACACCGTGACACTCGCCTCCCGGTAGCCCGGCGCCAAAACAATCCACTCCGCCATTCGGTCCCCCTGGGCCAACCCATCGTCCTCCGCCCAGAAAGCGACTTCCGCACCGGCCTCTCCCGCAGGAACGATCAGATCGCCCGCCACGATGATGCCCGTTCCTTCCAGCCCGGTGAATGTCAACTCCACCTCAGGCCCGCCCAACCGGGGCCTCCCTCCAATCAGCTCGTGCAAGGTCACCCGAAGCCATCCTGCCTCCTCCCCTTCCCGGACCTCTGCCGGCTCCAGCTCGACTCGCAGAATGTCGAGCTGCAAATCGATCACATCGACCTCCGCCCGGCCAGGAAGATATCCGTCCGCCTCCGCCGTCACTCCCACTGCTTTCGCATCTCCGTCAGGCCTATCATCAGCCGCCGTCCGCAAGAGGAACTCCGCAGCGCCGTCCCCGGCCAGAATCACCAGTTCCGCGGGTTCAACCTCTAGCTCCTCTCCATCCTCGACCGTCAAACGCACTCGAACCTCTTCCTCGAATCCAGAGGACCCAATCCGATGCACGACGCCTCGCGTTTCCCATGGCAATCCTGCATCGTTCGGCTCCGCCAACTCCGCGCTCTCCAACTCCACCGCCAAACGGTCCGGCACTCCCGCATAAGAAACGCCCGCCGCCCTGGTCCCCGGAGAAAAGGCCGCGCCCAAGCTCTCCTCAATCGCATCGTGCCGCAGCACACCTGCCGTTCCGCCGCCGGGACCCGGAATCAACGAAACCCCGGGAACAGCCTCGCCCGGACCATAGACCAACGCGTTCACGGAAACACCCCAGGGGTCGCGCAGCACGACCGTATCGCCTTCGTCCGCCAGAAACAGGCGGCCCGACTGCGCCGCTTGAGCCGTCGCCCCCCCAAACCACCAATCCGGCGTTCCCGCCATGAGCCCCTGGAAAACAACCAAAGCTCCGCCCGCCGCCAACAGCGTTCCCTCGGCAAACCTGTGACGTTCCACGAGTTCGGAGGAACTGCCGAATGTCCACAGGCTCCAGCCGCCGATGTCCAACTCGGCGCCGCTTGCGTTGACCACCTCCACAAACTCGTCGTCGAAGTTCGCCGCCCCGTCCCGGTTCGGATCCCCGGTTGAACTGTCGGGAAAAACTTCCGTCAGAATCACCTCGGGACGCGGCGTCACGTCCTCGATGATCACCGGCGCAGAGGCCGGCGCCGCCCCTGGCGCTTCCGCCCAGACCACCGCCTCTTCATTGCCCCCCAGCCCGGGGTCCTCCAGCACGCCGCTCCGCCATTCCGCGATGGGGAATTCTTCCGTCAACGCGACCTCGTCCGGAAGTTGCAGCCGGGAAGCCCCCGATCCCTCTGCCCGAAGCCGCACGCTCAATCCGCCCGGCGGCAGGTGGTCCGATCCAACCCGGAACCGCAGCGCCTCGGGCCCGCCGTCCTCCCGCACCCGCCCCGGTTCCACCGACAACCACAGGCGCAACGGGCCTGCGCCACCCCTCGCCGTATACAAACCGAAAACGGTGCGCAAGGCCACTGCGTGACCGCTCAGGTCCAATGCCCCTAACTGTCGCGCAGAACCAAAGCGCCAATGCTTCGCGTCAAATCCGCCTGGGTCCGGCCCGGTCTCATCCGCGCGATAGGCATAGGAGTCCCCATAATACCAACCCTCCCCGGCCGCCGGCCCGTCCGGATTGCCAAAAACGTCGACAACCACGCCGTCGAAGTAGAGTTCCACGGCATCGTCGCCGTTGACCGCCACCACGCCGCTCACGTAATCCGGCGGAACTCCGAAGACCGCTTCCCAGGACGCCGCCGCCGTCGCCACCCGCAGGTAACGTCCCGCCTCGACCGGTCCCGCAGGAAAGACAAACTCGAGTCCATCCGAACCATCTCCGTTATTGGCGATCCCGAGCCCATAGCGGCTCAGGTCTGCCACGTCCGCAATCGCAAATACCTCCACGCCCTTGGGCAATCCGCCCGGGAGCCCCCCGTCCACGACGCCGGTGAGCACCAACGCCCCCTGCGCCTCCGTCTCCGCGCCGCTGCCGGACGCCGCCGCCCAGACCATCATCCCAACCGCCAACCATCGCTTTTCCATACCGCTTCTGTTGCTGTTGTCAGTATCACTGACATACACACTTCATCAGCGCAAGACCAATTTTTCGCTGTGTGAGAATTATTCTCGGTCAACCCCGGCCGGGCCCGCGGGCGCGCCCGGCGCCGCCCTGCTGCTGAAGCAAGCGGTCTCGGCCCATCGGGAGGCACTGAAGGTCTTCACCCGAAAAGACTTCCCTTACCACTGGGCGAGCACGCAGAACAATCTCAACGGCCTCCTGGCAGCACTTTCCTATCTCCGACATCCCCGAGGAAACCGTCTGGCTTGCCTCCCAGAAGTCCGAGCGCCCGTGTTGCTTCGGCAAGAGTGCGTGAGGGCGCGGGCGGCTCCGGCTAGGGTTGGGTCCAGCC